>CAYRNB010000036.1:0-30086 GCA_964425315.1 uncultured Rhodoblastus sp. | reverse complement strand
TTGGGCGCGGCGCAGGGGCGAAATTTTCACCACCTCCTATCACACGCGCTTTCCCGAATATGTCGAGGCGCGCTGGCCCATTCCCGCCTCCTGGTCCTACGCCGCCCTGCGCCGCTTCCACGCCGGCAGCGCCGGCCTGATGGTCGCGACGCAAACTCTGGCCGACGATCTTTCCGCCAGAGGCTTTCAGCGGCCCATGCTCTGGCCGCGCGGCGTGGACGAGCGCTTGTTCCGCCCCGTCGATGCGCTTCCGCCGGAACTGGAAAATCCGCCGCGCCCCTTCTTCCTTTATTGCGGCCGCGTCGCGCCGGAAAAAAATATCGAGGCGTTTCTTTCCCTCGATCTGCCCGGCTCGAAAATCGTCGTCGGCGACGGGCCGTCGCGCGCCGCGCTGGAGGCGCGGTTCCCCGCGGCGCATTTCGTCGGCGTCAAATCGCGCGAAGAACTCGCGCCCTATTATTCGGCGGCCGACGTTTTCGTTTTTCCCAGCCGCACCGATACGTTCGGCAATGTCATGCTGGAGGCGCTCGCCTGCGGCGCGCCGGTCGCCGCCTTTCCGGTTCCCGGTCCGATCGACGTGGTGAGGGATGGTCGCATCGGCGTTCTGGACGAGGATTTGCGCATCGCCTGCCTCGCGGCGCTCCAACTGTCGCGCCAAAACTGCCGCGCCTACGCCTTGCGCTTCACCTGGCCGGAAAGCGCCCGCATTTTCATCGACAATGTTATATGCGCCCGCGCTGGCGCCCTTTCGCGGCGGGTTTCCGCTTAAGCGTGACCGCTGGCGCGCCGCAAATGCCGCCGGGCCGCTCTGCGTCGGCAAGCTCCACGCCAGAATATCCTGATTGACTGGCCATGTTCTCAAGGGATTGGATTCATGGCCGCCAAGAGTCTGCTCAGGACTGTGTCATTCCGCGGACGCGACGTCTCCGACCCGGAAGGGTCGGCGGCGGGACGGGCCGCCGAAATCATCGCGCCGCATATCGCTCCGGTGCTGCACAGTTTCTATGAAAAGATGCAGGCCGATCCGGAAATGCGGGAAATTCTGGAGCGCGGGCCCGGAATCGAGGTTCTCAAAAAGGCCCAGACCAACCATTGGCGCATCCTCCTGAGCGGAGAGATGACCGAGGAGTTGAAAGACCGTGGCCGGCGCATCGGCGCCGCCCATGTCCGCGCCGGCCTCACGCCGAGTTTTTATATCGAGGCCTACCACTATTTCTTCGAGGCTTTCGCCCGCGTCCTCATGGACCGGCGCGGCCAGCAGGCGGACAATGTCGTTGCGCTGGCCCGCGCCATTTTCACCGATATGGGGCTGGCGATTTCCGCCTATCAGGAATTCTCCGAGGATGAGGCGCTCAAGCGCAGCGCGCTCTCCCTGGTGCAATCGGTCGACGAAGAGGTGAAGGGGGCCAATCGGGCGGCTGAATCCCAGTCCAACGACTTGCGCGACATTATCGGCGAATTGTCGCGGTCGATCGGCGATCTGCGCCAGGGCGTCGATCTGGTCGAACGCGGTTCGCTGGCGAGCAGCAGCGGCATCCAGTCGGTCGCGGCGGCCGTCGAGGAATTGCAGGCTTCGGCGCGGGATGTCGGGCGCCAGGCGGATGAAACCTCGCAAATGGCCAGTTCGGCGGTGGAAAAGGCCGAGGAGGCCGGCCGCCGCATGGAAAGACTGACGCAATCGGCGACGCAGGTGGCGGCGATCGTCAAGCTGATCGCCAATATTTCCAACCAGACCAATCTGCTTGCGCTCAACGCCACCATCGAGGCGGCGCGCGCCGGCGAAGCGGGCAAAGGCTTCGCCGTCGTCGCCAGCGAAGTGAAGCAATTGTCGCAGCGCACCGCATCCGCCACCAAGGACATCGGCGACCAGATCCAGGAAATCGTCGAGGCGACCGGTTCGGCCGCGGGGGCGATGAACGAGGTCAGCGACATCATCCACGGCATGCAGAAAATGGCGGTCGGCGTGGCGGAAAATGCTTCCGGCCAGATCCAGGCCCTGAACGAGATCAGCGCCAGCGCGCAAGCCGCGGCCGGCGGCGCCGAGGATCTCAGCCATAGCGCGCGTGTTTTCACCGCCGCGGCGGCGGAAGTGGACAAAATCGGCTCGAGCGTCCGCGCCTATGGCGAAAAGGTCGTGACCATGTTCGGCAGCCTGGCGAACCGCCTCACGATTACCGTGCGCGGGTTCGCGGGCGTCGACGGGCGCCGCAACATACGCATTCCGATGCGGGCGCCGGCGCGCTTTCGGTGCGATGGCGTCGAGGAGTCGAGCGAGACCATCGAGATTTCCGAAGGCGGCTGCCTTTTGAAGGTCGGCGAACGCCGGCCGAAGGAACAGAGCGCGATCGAGGTCAACGTCGAAGGCGTTGGGATATTGAACGGGTGGGTCGAAGGCTATCAGCCCCTCGGTATGCGCGTCGCCTTTTCTCAACTCTCGGCCTCGACGCGCGAGACTCTTGCAAAACTGGTCAAGGACGCCGAGGCCAGGGACGCCCAATTGCTGGCGATCCTCAAGGCGCGCCGCGATGAGGCGCAAAAGGCCATGCGCGACTCCTTGCGGCAGGGCCGCGTTTCGCTCCAGGACCTGTTCGACGCCGATTATCGTCCGATCGACGGGACCAACCCGAAGCAATTCTCAACCGCATCGATGACTTTGCTCGAAAGCCTTCTGCCGCCGATCCTGGAAGGGGCGCTTGCGGACGATCCGCGCATCGCCTTCTGCATCGCCGTCGATCGCAACGGCTACGCGCCCGTCCACAACAAGGCGCAGTCGCAGCCGCAGGGCGACGATCCGGCCTGGAACAACCGCCATTCGCGCAACCGTAGAATATTTGACGATCGCGCCGGCCTTGCCGCCGCGCGCAATATGAAGGACGTCCTGGTCCAGACCTATCCGCGCAATGTCGACGGCGAGCAGGTCGTGATGATGAAGGACCTTTCCATGCCGATCAACATTGAGGGCCGCCATTGGGGCGCATTGCGCATCGGCGCGCCGGTCGGATGAACGCCTGACCCGGATCGCCGTGGTCAGATCCAGTCCTGCACCGCCGTCCCCACCGCCTGTTCGATCTGCGCCATGCCCCGCGCCGAAAGATGGGCGACAAGACCGGTTTTGATCCGCTCGACCAGCCCCAGGCCCTCGTAAACCAGGGCGGAGTAAAGTTGCACCAGCGAGGCCCCGGCCTCGAACTTGGCCCAGGCGGCTTCCGGCGAATCGACGCCGCCGACGCCGATCAGGGGAAATTGCCTTTCGACGCGCAAGAACGTCTGCGCCAGCATGTGGGTGGAAAGCGAGAAAAGCGGCGCGCCGGACAGGCCGCCTATCTCGCGGCGCAAATCGTCGCGCAGGAAATCGGGCCGGGAAACGGTGGTGTTGGAGACGATCATGCCGTCGATTCCGCGCCGCCGCGCCACGCGCACGATATCGTCGAGATCGGCCAAAGCGAGATCGGGGGCGATTTTCAGCAGCACCGGCCGGCGCGGACAGGTCTTGGTCATGTCGTCGCGTGCGGCGAGAACGCGCACGAGCAATTCGTCGAGCGCCTTCGCCTGCTGCAGGTCGCGCAGGCCCGGCGTATTGGGCGAGGAAATATTGACGGTGAAATAGGTGGCGACGTCGGCGAACGCCTCGACGCCGGCGACATAATCGGCGGCGCGGTCAAAGGATTCCTTGTTGGCGCCGATATTCACGCCGACAATTCCGCCCTTACCGTGGTGTTCTGAAAGACGCGCGTGCGCCGCCTCGTGGCCGCAATTGTTGAAGCCGAAACGGTTGATGACGCCGCGGTCCTCATGCAGGCGAAAGAGGCGCGGGCGCGCATTGCCGGGCTGCGGGCGCGGGGTCAGCGTGCCCACTTCGGCAAAGCCGAATCCGAGCTGCAGCAGGCGGCCAGGGACGCGCGCGTTCTTGTCGAAACCCGCCGCCATCCCCATCGGATTGGGAAAATCCAGCCCAAAAACATTGGTCGCCAGGCTTTCGTCGTCGGCCGGCGCCGGCGGCAGGGGAAAGCGCTCCAGCGCCAGGACGGTGAGATCATGCGCGCGCTCGGCGCCGATCGAATGGAGCAGGGGCAGGCCGATGGAATCGAAAAAGCTCAACATGCGGGAAGTCCGGAAAAATCGTGCGCCCCATCAGGGCCAAGCGGCAGGGGAAGGACCAGTTTCGCCAGTTCGGTCGGCAGCGCCCCATAAAGATGCGGAAAGAGGTCGCCGCCGCGCGAAACCTCATAAACCAGCTTGTCGCCGACAGCCTGCTCATCGACGCCGACCAGCAGCAGGCCGGACTGGCCGGCAAAATGCTTGGCCGCCGTCGCTTCGACCTGAGCGCGGGTGGAAAAGTGGATGAAGCCATCAGCGAGATCGACGGGCGAACCGGCAAAGGATTTTTGCGCAAGCGCCTCTTCCCAGGCCTGCGCCGCCACGATTTTATAGATCAGCCCCAAGCCGGCCCCCGCACCATTGCGAATTTAAAGCACGTTTTTGCCACAATTCGTCCGCGGGGCGAAGCAATTTCCCCGCCGCGGCTTTTCCTTTTGCCTGCGCCGCACTAAAAGCGGCTCTTCGCTAAGACCGGTTCTCGCTGACAAGAACCGGTTAGGAGCGAATGCGACGCCGAGCTGATGCGAGGGATTCGTTGATCGCGACGAGTCGCGATCAACGAGAAAAGGTATATGACAAAGAAAAGGGCGGAGCCCCCGCCGGAGCCTGTTTAAATGACCGAAATCGCCGCCGAACTCGCCGAATTCGCCCGCGCCTCGAACGCCTGGCCGTTCGAGGAGGCGCGAAAATTGGCGCAGCGGGTCGAGCGCACCGGCCAAAGCCAGGTTCTGTTCGAAACCGGCTACGGCCCTTCCGGCCTGCCGCATATCGGCACTTTCGGCGAAGTGGCGCGCACCACCATGGTGCGCCATGCTTTCGAAACGCTCACCGGCGGCAGGATCGCCACGCGGCTTCTCGCCTTTTCCGACGATCTCGATGGTTTGCGCAAAGTCCCCGAGAATATCCCCAACAAGGATCTGGTCGCCGCCCATCTCGGCAAGCCGCTGACGCAGGTTCCCGATCCCTTCGGACAGTTCGAAAGTTTCGGCGCGCATAATAATGCGCGGCTGCGCGCCTTTCTCGATCATTTCGGCTTCGACTACGAATTCGCCTCTTCCACCGAATATTACCGATCCGGCCGTTTCGACGCGACGCTGCTCAAAATGCTGGCGCGCTACGAAAAGGTGCAGGCGATCATGCTCCCGTCGCTGCGCGCCGAGCGCGCCGCCTCCTACGCGCCCTTTTTGCCGATCCATCCGCGCACGGGCATTGTCATGCAGGTGGCGCTCGACGAGATCGATTCCACGCGAGGTCTCGTGGCCTGGACCGATCCCGATACGGGCGAGCGGTTCGAGACGCCGGTCACCGGGGGCAAATGCAAGCTGCAATGGAAGCCGGACTGGGCCATGCGCTGGTGCGCGCTCGGCGTCGATTACGAAATGGCCGGCAAAGATCTGATCGATTCGGTCAAACTCTCCGGCAACATCGCCCGGGCGCTCGATTGCGCGCCGCCGGAAGGTTTTAATTACGAACTCTTCCTCGACGAGAATGGCCAAAAAATTTCCAAATCCAGGGGCAATGGCCTGACGATCGAGGAATGGCTGCGCTACGCCAGCCCGGAATCGCTTTCGTTCTTCATGTATTGGAAGCCGCGCGAGGCGAAGAGGCTTTATTTCGACGTCATTCCGCGCGCCGTTGACGAATATCTCGCTTTTCTCGACGCCTATCCGCGCCAGGACTGGAAATTGCGCCTTGGCAATCCGGCCTGGCACATTCATTCAGGAAAACCGCCCGCGCCCGAATTCATCCATCACGGCGCGGAGGCGAAAGGCGCGGCGATTTCCTTCGGCATGCTGCTCAACCTCGCGGCGGTGGCGAACAGCGAGGACCCGGCGGTTCTATGGGGTTTTCTGCGCCGCTATGCGCCGGACGCCAGCCCCGAAAAATTCCCCCGGCTCAACCACATGATCCATTACGCGGTGGTCTATTTCCGCGATTTCGTCCTGCCGAAAAAAGTTTTCCGCGCGGCCGACGAGGTCGAACGGGAGGCGCTCGAAAAACTGTCGGAGGCGCTCAAAACCCTGCCGGAAGGCGCGAGCGCCGAGGAAGTCCAGACCCTGCTCTACGATGTGGCGCGACCGATCCCGCGCTATCAGAATCTGAAAGCCAAAGGCGCGACGCCGGAGCGGCCGGGCGTGTCGAACGACTGGTTTTCCATGCTCTATCAGGTGCTGCTCGGCGAGGAACGCGGCCCCCGCTTCGGCTCTTTCATCGCGCTTTACGGGGTGGACAATACGCGGGAACTGATCGCCGACGCGCTGGCGGGGAAATTTGTGAAGACCGACGCCGCGTGAGGCGAGGCCGCCGCATCCCGACGACGCCTAAATGTCCTCCAAATCGACGCTATCGATCCCGATGACCGCGAGGCTTGCGAGGAAAAAATGCGCGCTCATCGTCGCGCGCGAGAGCTTGTTGGCGATGCTCGACTTCGTCTCATTGAACCCGTGGGGCTTGAGCCGTTCGGCGAGATCCTCATAGCTGATCTCGGCGCGATTGAGTTCGATTTTCAGATATTTGGCGGCGTGTTCCGCCCATTCCTGCTCCGTCTTCGCGAATTCCACGGCGCCCCCATTCTCGAAACCGAACGAATGTCTTCGTATACGACATTGTGGTGTTGACAATGATACTCTGACAGCCATTGCGTTCTTCTGCAACGAAGCAAAGGGCAGGAGCGCGCTAGCGGTCTCGCGCGACTTGGGCTTGTCCGGTATTCTGGCGCAAACGCCGCAAAGCCAAAAACCATTCGATCAAATTCGTCCGTCACGCGAGCATCTTCCATGGCCGATCCTCATCTCGACAATCGCGCGCCCGTCGTCCTTGAGAGGCAAGATCACGGCCTTCTCGTCCTGCGCCTCAACCGGCCGGAAAAATTCAACGCTTTGTCGGAAGATGTGCTCGACGCCCTGCAACAGGCGCTCGACGCCATAGCGGCGGACGAGGCGGCGCGCTGCGTGGTCCTCGGCGCCGAGGGCAGGGCCTTTTGCGCCGGCCACGATCTCAAGGAAATGCGGTCGAAGCCGGAGTTGGATTATTACCGCGACCTGTTCGCGCGCTGCGGCCGGGTCATGCAAAGCCTGGTCGAGCTTCCGGTTCCGGTCATCGCCCGCGTGCAGGGGTTGGCGACGGCGGCGGGCTGCCAGCTGGTCGGCGCCTGCGATCTGGCGATCGCGGCGCAATCGGCGCGATTCGCCGTCTCCGGCATCAATGTCGGCCTGTTCTGTTCGACGCCGTCCGTCGCCCTCTCGCGCAATATCGGGACCAAACAGGCTTTCGACATGCTGGTCACCGGCGAGTTCATCGACGCGGCGACGGCGCAGGCCTATGGGCTGGTCAATGAGGTCGTCGCCGACGCCGATCTCGATGCCGCCGTCTTCGCTAAAGCACAGACGATTTTGCAAAAAAGCCCGGCCGCGATACGCTATGGCAAGGCGCTCTTTTACCGGCAGCGCCAGCTCGGCCTTGGCGAAGCTTACGCGCTCGCCGGCGAGGTCATGGCGCGCAACATGTTGGAGCCGGACGCGCGCGAGGGGATTGACGCTTTTTTGGCGAAGCGTCGCCCCAAATTTCGCCATGATGATCGGGATTGACCGGCTCTCAGACAATGGCGGCGCGAATCCGCCGCGAAAGCAAAAACAAGAGCGCCGGCTCTGGAGGAAAAACCATGTCCGACCGTTTCCGCTTTGGGCGCATCGAAGTCGCGCCGGTCCTGCGCGATTTCGTCGAGCGCGAGGTCCTGGCCGGGCTGAAGATGGCGCCCGAGGCCTTTTGGGCGTCTTTCGAGCAATTTCTCGTCGAACTCAGCCCGCGCAATCGCGCGCTTTTGCAAAAGCGCGACGACCTGCAGGCGCAGATCGACCGCTGGCATAACGAGCGGCGCGGCAAGGATTTTGACGCGGCGGCCTACAAAAGTTTTCTTGACGAAATAGGCTATGTCGCGCCGCAGGGCGGCGCTTTCGCGGTCGCGACCGAAAATGTCGATCCGGAAATTTCCACCGTGTCCGGGCCGCAGCTTGTCGTGCCCATCACCAATGCGCGGTATGCGCTCAACGCCGCCAATGCGCGTTGGGGCTCGCTTTACGACGCGCTTTACGGAACCGACGCCTTGGCCCCGCCCGATCCGCGCGCGAAAGGCTATGATCCGGCGCGCGGTGAAAAAGTCATCGCCTGGGGACGCGATTTTCTCGACTGCGTCGCGCCGCTCGAAAGAAGCTCGCATCGCTATGTGCGCCATTATTACGTCGAGAACGGGGGCTTGCGCGCCCAGTTCGTCAGGGGCGGCGTCGTCAGTCTCGCCGATCCGCAAATTTTTGCGGGCTTCGCCGGCAAGGAGGCGGAGCCGCGCGCCATTCTGCTCGTCCATAACGGCCTGCATGTCGAAATTCACATCGACCCGACCGACCCGATCGGCAAAACCGATGCGGCCGGCGTTTCCGACATTCTGGTCGAAGCCGCCACGACCTGCATTCAGGATTGCGAGGATTCGGTCGCGGCGGTGGACGCCGAGGACAAGGTCCAGGTTTATCGCAATTGGCTGGGGCTGATGAAGGGCGAGCTGACGGCGCGTTTTGACAAGGGCGGCCAGGAGCTTGACCGCAGCATGGCGCCGGACCGACGCTACAAGAAACCGCGTGGCGGCGATCTGGTCCTGCCCGGTCGCGCGCTTTTGCTGGTGCGTAATGTCGGCCATCTGATGACCAGCGACGCGGTGCTGATCGACGGCGAGGAGGCGCCCGAAGGCCTGCTCGACGCCATGTTCACCACGCTGATCGCCCTTTACGACCTGCGCGGCCTCGGCCGGTTCAGCAACAGCCGCGCCGGCTCGGTCTATGTGGTCAAGCCGAAAATGCACGGACCGGAGGAAGTCGCCTTCGCCGACGAGACTTTTTCGCGCGTCGAGGAGGCGCTCGGCTTGAGGCGGAACACGGTCAAAATGGGAATTATGGACGAGGAGCGCCGCACTTCCGTCAATCTCGCCGAATGCGTGCGCGCGGCCAAGGATCGCGTTTTCTTCATCAATACCGGCTTCCTCGACCGCACCGGCGACGAGATTCACACCTCAATGGAAGCCGGGCCGATGATCCGCAAGAACGAGATGAAGAATTCCAAATGGATCGCGGCCTATGAGGACAATAACGTCGATGTCGGGCTTGCGACCGGCTTCCCCGGCCATGCCCAGATCGGCAAGGGGATGTGGGCCATGCCCGATCTGATGGCGCAGATGATGAAGGCCAAAATCGCCCATCCGCGCGCCGGGGCCAATACCGCCTGGGTGCCCTCGCCCACCGCCGCGACCCTGCACGCGCTGCATTATCACGAGGTGGATGTGGCCGAGCGCCAGAAGGAGCTCGCTTCGCGCCCGCCGGCTCGGCTGGAGGACATCCTGACCATCCCGCTCGCCGACCGGCCCAATTGGCGCACCGAGGAAATCCAGGAGGAGCTCGACAATAATTGCCAGGGCATCTTGGGCTATGTCGTGCGCTGGATCGACCAGGGCGTCGGCTGCTCCAAAGTGCCGGACATTCACGGAACCGGCCTGATGGAGGATCGCGCCACCTTGCGCATTTCCAGCCAGCATATCGCCAATTGGCTGCGCCATGGCGTTTGCGGCGAGGATCAGGTTCTGGAAACTCTTAGGCGCATGGCGGGGGTGGTCGATGGCCAGAACGCCGGCGATCCCAATTACCGGCCGATGGCGCCGGATTTCGACAAGAGCGTCGCCTTTCAGGCCGCCTGCGACCTGGTGTTCAAGGGCGCGGCGCAGCCGAGCGGCTATACCGAGCCGATTCTTCACGCGCGACGGCGCGAGGCCAAGGCGCGGGGCTGATCAGTCCGGCAAGGCGGCGGGCCTCGGTCCGCCGGTCGCCCAATCGAGCAGTTCGACCGTGTGGACGACGGGCGTTTGGGTCCCCGAGGCGATCTGCGTCATGCAGCCGATATTGCCGGTCGCGATGATTTCCGGCGCGACGCTGGCGATATTGGCGATCTTCCGCTCCCGCAATTTTTCGGCGATTTCCGGCTGCAGCAGATTGTAGGTTCCGGCCGAGCCGCAGCATAAATGGCCTTCCGGCGGATCGACCACGACAAAGCCGGCCTGGGCGAGAAGTTTTTTCGGCTCCAGCCGCACCCGCTGGCCATGCTGCAGCGAACAGGCGGAATGATAGGCGACGCGCTGGCCGTTTGGGCTTTCCGGCTGTCGCAGGCCGATCTCGTCCAAAAATTCGCTGATGTCGCGGGCAAGACTCGAAATTTTGTGCGCCGGCTCGGCCAAAGTCGGATGATTGCGGAACATGAAGCCGTAATCCTTCACCGTGGTTCCGCAGCCGGACGCGTTGATCACGATGGCGTCGAGGCCCCCGGAGGAGATTTCGCGCATCCACGCCGTAATATTCTTCCGCGCGAACTCTTCCGCATCCTGGCCGAGGTGATGGGTGAGCGCGCCGCAACAGCCCACATCCGCCGCCACCACCACTTCGCAGCCATGCCTTGTCAATAGCCTGATCGTGGCCTGATTGATCTCCGGCGCCAGGACTTTTTGCGCGCAACCGGGAAGCAGGGCGACGCGTTTTCGGCGGGGACCGAGGGCGGCGAAAACCTGCGGCCGGTCCATCGGCGAAGTTTTTGGAAGGCTCGCCGGCGCCAGGGACAGGCCCGCGCGCAGGGCGCGCGGGAACAGAGAGGCGAAAGGCCGCGCCAGACGCGAGGCGGCGAGCAGGGCGCGGAACAAATCAGGTCGTGGCAGGACCAGACCGAAGAAGCGCCGCATAAGCCGTTCCTGCAGGGGGCGGGAATAAGTCTTTTCGATGCGGTGGCGGGCCTGATCGACCAGATGCATGTAATTCACGCCGGAAGGGCAGGTGGTCATGCAGGAAAGACAGGAGAGGCAGCGATCGACATGTTTCACCACTTCCGCCGAAGCGGGGCGGTCGTTCTCCAACATGTCCTTGATGAGATAGATGCGGCCGCGCGGGCTATCGGCTTCGTCGCCGAGCAGGACATAGGTCGGGCAGGTTGCGGTGCAGAAACCGCAATGCACACAGGCGCGCAAAATCTTGTCGGCTTCCGCAATGTCGGAATCGGCGAGTTGGGCGGGGGTGAAATGCGTTTGCATGCTAAAGCCCCTCGCGCATGCGGCCGGGATTCAACACGCCTGCCGGGTCGAAGCCGCTTTTGACCTTCCGGCTTACCGCCGCGAGCGCCGCCGGCTCCGGCTCGAACACATCGACTTTGGCGCGCAGCTCCTCGTCGGCCGCGACCAGCAGCGCATGGCCGCCGCAGGATTTGAGGGTCGCGCGCAAAAGGGCCGCGCCTGCGTCGGCGCCGGCGTCGGCGGCGTCGAGGCTGACCCAGATCAGCCCGCCGCCCCAGTCGTAAAAATAGTCGGCGGAAGCGAAGTGGGACGAAATCTGCGCCGCGACCTTTGCGGCCTCGCTTGGCGGCGGACAAAGCCGCCAAATGCAGCGCCCGTCTTGCGACCTCAGGGGAGCGACCTCGGCGATATCGCTCCAGAAGCGCGCGGTCTGGTCGTCGTCGAGCCGCGATCCGCGCCCAAAAATATTTTCCAGCGCCTCGGCGCGAAAGGCGATCGAGGGTTTGGGGCCTTCGAGCCGCAGAACGGTCACCGCGCCCTGCGTTGCTTCGATTCCCGAGCGCTCCGCGCAGGCGGCCGGCAGATGGGCGGCGGCCGAGACTTCATAGGGCGTGTTCAGCGCCCGCGCCATCAGCGCAACGGCCTCTTCATCGCCTATGCCCGGCAGCAGCAGCGTGCAGGCGGATTCCGCCCTGGGCGCGACCTTGATCGTTACTTCGGTGAGCAGCGACAGGGTTCCGTAGGAACCGGCCATGAGCTTGCACAGGTCGTAGCCGGTGACGTTCTTCACCACTTTGCCGCCGGCCTTGAAAGTTTCGCCCCGGCCATTGACGGCGGAAAAACCGAGGAAGAAATCGCGCGCCGCCCCGGCGCGCAGCCGTCGCGGGCCGGCGAGATTGCAGGCGAGGATTCCGCCAAGCGTCGGCTCGCCGCCGGCGCCGAGAAGCCCGCGCCAATCGGGCGGCTCGAACGCCAGTATCTGTCCCGCCGCCGCCAGTTGCGCGTGAATTTCCTTCATCGGCGTGGCGGCGCGCGCGGTCAGCACAAGCTCCGCCGGCTCGTAGTCGATGATCCCATTCAAGCCAGAAGCGTCGAGAAGGACGTCGGCGCGAATCGGGCGGCCGAGCCGCCTTTTGCTGGCGCCGCCGACAATTTCCACCGTCTTTCTTTCCGCCGCGGCCCATGCGATCGTTTCGCCAGCCTGGCGCGCGTCGAGAGGTTTCACAACGTCCATGCGCGGCCTCAGAAGCGCGGCAGATCGGGAAAGCGGAGCTGGCCCGCGTGAACATGCATGCGGCCAAGCTCAGCGCAGCGGCAAAGCTGCGGAAAGACCTTGCCGGGATTGAGCAGGCTCTGGTCGTCGAAGGCGCATTTCAGTCGCTGCTGCTGGTTGAGGTCGCTTTCGTTGAACATGGCGTCCATCAGGTCGCGCTTTTCGACGCCGACGCCATGTTCGCCGGTCAGCACGCCGCCGACTTCGACGCAGAGACGCAAGATGTCCTGGCCGAATTTCTCGGCGCTATCGAGTTCGCCCGGCTTGTTGGCGTCATAGAGGATCAAAGGATGAAGATTGCCGTCGCCGGCATGGAAGACATTGGCGACGCGCAGGCCGTAGCGCCCTTCCATCTGCTTGATGCGCAGAAGCACCTCGCCGATTTTCCTGCGTGGAATCGTGCCGTCCATGCAGAGATAATCCGGCGAAATGCGCCCGGCGGCGGGAAAGGCCGCCTTGCGTCCCGCCCAAAATAAGAGCCTTTCCTCTTCCGAGCGGCTGGCGCGGCAGGAGCTTGCGCCATGCTTTGTGGCGATGGATTCGACCGCCGCGATGAGATGGTCCACTTCCGCCGCGCAGCCGTCGAGTTCGACGATGAGCAAGGCTTCGACGTCGAGCGGATAGTCCGCATGCACGAAATCCTCCGCCGCATGAATGGCGAGGCGGTCCATCATCTCCATGCCGCCGGGGATGATGCCGGCGCCGATAATGGCGGCGACGCAATCGGCCGCGCCTTCGACGGTGGGAAAGCCGATGAGCAGCGCGCGCGCGCCGGGCGGCTTGGGCAGGATGCGCACGGTGACTTCGGTGACGACGCCGAGCATGCCTTCCGAACCGACGACGACGCCGAGGAGATCGTAGCCCGAAGAGTCGAAATGCTTGCCGCCGAGCCGCAGGACTTCGCCTTCGATCGTCACCAGTTCGACGCCGATGACATTATTGGTGGTGAGGCCATATTTCAGGCAATGCACGCCGCCGGAATTTTCCGCGACATTGCCGCCGATGGTGCATGCGATCTGGCTGGAGGGATCGGGCGCGTAATAAAGACCCTGCGCTTCGACCGCCTGGGTGATGGCGAGATTGGTCACGCCC
The DNA here is from genome assembly GCA_964425315.1 of uncultured Rhodoblastus sp. Taxonomy (GTDB): domain Bacteria; phylum Pseudomonadota; class Alphaproteobacteria; order Rhizobiales; family Beijerinckiaceae; genus Rhodoblastus. The sequence goes on along the minus strand of CAYRNB010000036.1, from coordinate 16,536 downwards.
GGCTGGGCGACGACGCAGCGATTGGCGACATCGATTTCAATGATGTTCTTGAACTTGCTCATCCCCAGAAGGACGGCGTCGGCGAGCGGCAAAGCCCCGCCCGAAAGCGACGTGCCCGCCCCGCGCGGCACGACCTTGACGCCATGGGCCGAACAATAGCGCATGATTTCGACGACCTGCGCCGTGGTTTCCGGCAGGACGACCACCATGGGCAATTGCCGATAGGCGGTGAGCGCGTCGGATTCGAAGGCGCGGCGCTCCGCTTCCGCCTCGATCACGCCTTCGCCAGGAACGATTTTGCGCAAGGCGGTGACGATTTCCTCGCGACGGGCGAGGATTTTTTCATCGCTTGGCGGCATTTGAATCATGGCGCGCCTCCCGCTTGAACGACGCCGGAAGGGCCATTTTGTTTCATTGCGTCTTCAGCCCGGCTGCGGCGGCGCCGGCGAGGGCGCAGGCCTCGTCATTATCCGACGTGTCGCCGGTGATCCCGACGGCGCCGATCGGCGCGCCTTCGGAATCGGTCAGAATGATTCCGCCGGCCGCCGGCGCGACGCCATTGGGAAAGAGCGCGCCGATCGACGCGATGAAGGTCGGCCGCTCCGCCGCCATCTCGCCGATCCGGCGCGAGGAAACGCCGAGCGCCAAGGCGCCGCTCGCCTTGGCCATGGCGATCTGCGGCCGCATGTTGGAGGCGCCGTCCTGCCTCTGCAGGCTGACGAGATGGCCGCCCGCGTCGAGCACTGCGACGGTGAGTGGTTTCAAGCCGAGTTCCTTGCCCTTGGCCAAAGCTGCGGCGATCAGGACATTGGCCAGTTCGAGCGTGACGCGGCTCATGCAAATCCTCCCTAACGATGAAGAAAATTCTTCGGCGGCGCCGGCCCGCAAGCGCGCCAGCTCACGCTTCGCCCAGCGAAGCGCCGAGGCGGTCGTATTTCTTGAATTTGTAGATCGCCATGGAGACGACCCAGGCGAGTAAAAATACGCCGATGACGACAAAGCCGAAACTGGCGAGACTGTCGTTGAGGCGCGCGACAATGTCCCAGCCGCCGCCGGAAAGTTCGAGCCGGTTGGCGATGAGGCCGAGCGCCTCGACGCCGCCGATCAGCGCCGCGACGATGACCGACGCGGCGGTGATGGTGAGATTGTACCAGAGCTTGCGCAGCGGATTGACGAAGGCCCAGTCATAGGCGCCGACCATCAAAGCGCTGTCGGCCGTATCCACCAGCGACATGCCGGCGGTGAACAGGGCCGGAAACACCAGGGTCTGCCAGGGCGACATGCCCTTGGCGACCTCCGCCGCCGAAATGCTCAACAGGCCGATTTCGGTCGCGGTGTCGAAACCGAGGCCGAACAAGAAGCCGAGCGGATACATATGCCAGGGCTTGGTCACGACGGCGAAGAGCGGCCGGAACAGCCGCGCCAGAAAGCCGCGCCCGGAAAGCAGAAGGTCGAGGCTTTCCTCGTTGAGCGCGCCGCCATGGCGAACGGCTCGAAAAGTGCGCCAGACGCTGACCAGAATGACGAGATTGGCCGCGGCGATCAGGAGCAGAAAGGCGGAGGAGACGGCGGAGCCGACCACGCCGGCGACGCCCTTGTAGCCGCTCATTTCCGTCTTCAGCGCCGCGGCGGCAAAGGCGAAAAAGACCGCGCCGATTACGACCACGGTGGAATGGCCGAGGGAGAAATGCAGTCCGACCGTGCGAGGCCGGGCGCCCTTTTGCATGAGTTTGCGCACCACGCTGTCGATGGCGGCGATATGGTCGGCGTCGACGGCGTGGCGCAGGCCGAAGACCCAGGCGAGCAAGGCTGTGCCGAGCAGAGCCGGACGGTCGGAGAACAGGGAAAAAGCCCAGATCCACGCGGCGACGTTGGCGCAAAGGAGACCGGCGAAAAGAACGGCCGTGCGCCGTTCAATGAGGACGGCGCGGGCGGGCGTCGCGGAGGAGGCGGCCTCGCTCATCTTTTGTCTCCACAGCCGCAAAATATGCGACATAGGGTTTTTCCGGCTTACCGCGCCGCATGGAGCGTCAAGCCAAAACATCATATCGAAAGCCTGGAAGCGGCGCCAGAGCGTCCGGCTTTTTCCGCCGGCGCGCCAGGCAAGGCGGAAGCGCAGGAGAAACGCGAATGATCAGCAGCGGAAGCCTTTTCGCCAATGTCGCGGCCGCGGCTTCGGAAGAGGAATTTCTCGTTCTCGCCGAAACGCCGGGGCTGAGGATCGAGCGGATCGTCTCGACCGGCCAGGCCAGTCCGCCGGGCTTCTGGTATGAACAGGAGCGGCCGGAATGGGTCTTGCTGCTTGCGGGTTCGGCGGGCCTGAGGATCGAGGGCGAAAGCGCGGCGCGGGATTTGGGCCCAGGCGATTTCGTCGGAATTCCCGCCCATGTCCGCCATCGTGTCGACTGGACGGACGCTGAGTCGCCTACGATTTGGCTGGCCGTGCATTACCGGGCCGACTGAAAAGCGTTTCAAGCGGCGCGCGAATCGGATTTGCCGGCCTTTTTGAATTTCTTCCAGGGAATTTCCGCCGAGGGGACCGATTTCGAGAACAGCCAACCTTGGGCGTAGCGGACGTGTTCGGCAACCAGGACTTCAAGCTGCGAGGCGGTCTCGACGCCTTCCGCCACGATCGACATGTTGAGGCCGCGCGCCAATTGGCCCATGGCCCCGATGATGGCGCGATGATCCGCCCGGCTCTCGATGCGATCGACGAAGGCCTTGTCGAGCTTCACCTTCTTGAATGGGAAGCGGATCAGATAGGAGAAAGTCGAATAGCCCTTGCCGAAATCGTCGAGGGCGATGGGACAGCCGAGGTCGACAATGTCGTTGATCGTCTTGTGCGTCGCTTCGTCGCCGGAGATCAGTAGGTTTTCGGTGATTTCCAGCTCCAGCCGACGCGGGTCGAGGCCGGATTCCCCGAGCGCCCAGGCGATGGTCTCCAAGAGATTGTCGCGTTTGAACTGGACCGGCGAAAGATTGACGGCGACAGCCGCTGGCTCGGGCCAACTGGCGGCGTCGCGGCAGGCCTGCAACAGCGACCAGCGGCCGAGTTCGGCGATCATGCCGGTCTCTTCGGCGATGGCGATGAATTTTTCCGGCTCGATTTCCCGATTGGGACGCCGCCAGCGCATCAGCGCCTCGCAGGCGGCGATCCGTCCGGTCTCGCTGTCGATGATCGGCTGGTATTCGAGGTCGAACTCCTTCCGCGCCAGCGCCCGACGCATGTCGAGAATGATCTGGCGGCGCTCCTGCGCGGAAGCGTCGAGGCCGGTTTCAAAGAAATGATAGCCGCCGCCGCCCTGCTGCTTCGCTTTAAAGAGCGCCAGGTCCGCGGCGCGCAACAGGTCGTCGCGGCTCTGCCCGTCGGCTGGCGCAAGGGCGACGCCGGCGCTCATGCCGATGACGATGGTTTGAGAGTCGATCTCATAGGGCTCGGCCACAACCTCGATCAGACGCTGGAGAACGGAGGAGATCTCGACTTCGATGGCGGCGTCGTCGCGGGACGACATGAGCAGGACGAATTCGTCGCCGCCGAAACGCGCGAGACGGTCGCAGGGCCTGATCGTCGCCCTGAGACGGGAGGCGACCGCGACCAGGAGCTGATCTCCGACCATATGGTTGAGCGTGTCGTTGACCTCCTTGAAACGGTCGAGATCGATGCAGACGACGGCGAAGGGTCTTCCGCCGCGCGCATTGGCGGCCACAAGCTCGGCCAAGCTTTCTTCGAACTGGGTGCGGTTGGGCAGGCCCGTCAGCTTGTCGAACCGGGCCATATGGGCGATCTTGGCTTCCTGCGCCTTGCGTTCGGTGATGTCGTCCACGATGATCACCACGCCGCCATTCGCCATGGACCGGGCAGACAGGTCGAAAATACGGCCGTCGCGAAGCGCCAGCGCCAAGTCCTCCTCGGCGCGGCGGCGTGTCGAGGCCATGAAAAACGCCTCGGTCCGTTCAACGTCCTCGCGCGCGATGAGGCCGGCTCTCGCGGCGCGTTCGACGATCTGGGACGGCGAGGCGCCCTTGGCGCTGCTTTGCTCGTCGAGCCGGAAAAATTCGACCAAACGGCGGTTGCAGATGACCAGACGGTCGTCGGCGTCGAACATGGCGAGACCATGCGACATATTGGTCAGCGCCGCGTCGAAATTGGCCGCCTGCGCCGACAGCGCCTCGGCCAGGGCCTCTTTGTCGCGCGCGAGCGTCAGGGCGCTGACGAGGGTCTCATAGACCGAGCGCGAAATGTCGATCATCGCCCCCGTGGCCAGGAAGAGCAGAAAGGCTATGGCGTAAGCCGAGACGCCGCCCTTGACTGCGAAGCCGACGCCGATGGGAAAGACGGACAACACCAGCTGACTTTTGACGCTGACCGGGACGCCGGCGTTGCGGCTCGCGCTCGAGGCCGCATAGCCGATGATGACGGCCACCAGCGGCACGGTCACCGAAGCGTTCGAGACCTCGACCAGGCCGATAAAGCCGCAAAGACCGATGGCCAAAGCGAAAGAAGAGGTAGCCAGGACGGTCCCGATTTTCCATCTGTTGAGGGCGGCAACGTCAAAATTATTTCTGGTCTGACAGTAAACGAGCGCGGTGATGAACCGCGCGCAGGCGGCGACGATCGGCAAATAGGCCGCGTCAATCAATGTCGGATCGCCGCTGGCGTAGGCGCAAATCAAAATGACCGCGGCGACGCCAAACGTGCCGGCCCCCAGGGCGCGCAGCGAGATATGCAGGCTGTCGAGAAGTTCGATTTCGACTTCGAACGGCAGCGCGGCCGCGCTTGCGGTCATGACGGTCTCTTTCGGAACGCGCGCGTAAGCGACTTTGTGGCCCCTGGCAGCCAGTCGTGCGCTGTGGCGATCAATTTTGCGTAAGAACAACGGGATCGGCGCAGACGGATGCCGGTCGATATGACCATGCAAAAGTTAAGGAAGAACAACCGGGAATTGTGAAGCCGCGCGCTGGCGCGGCAAATCGTCGCGCCGGCGCATCCGCCTCGAAGCCAGGTCGATCGATCAGAGTTCCTTCATCATCGCCGCATCGAGACGGGCGTCGAGCGCGAGGAGATCGTTCACCAGGGCTTCGTAATCGCGCCGGAATTCCGTCCTGGTGAATTCCCAGGAATCGCCCCGGCGCGCCGCGGCCTCGATCTTGGCGCGCAAATCGTCGCTGCTGGTCTCGACCCGCTCGTTGAAGCGGCGCCGGACAACGGCGAAACCGCCGGTCCGCTTGAATTCGTCGGTTCTCTTGCGCAGCCGCTGCGCCAAGTCCTCCAGTCGCCGGGCGAGTTCCGTCGCTTCGCTCATCTCGCTTCTCCTTCGCGTCGACCAGCGCCGGTCCCTTCCGGCCGAAAGCCTGCTCGCGCGCGTTTTCGCCTGTTGGCTACAACTCACGGAAGCAATGGAAGTTTCGCGCCGAGGCGCGCTGCGCGGAAAAGTGACCGGCGCCCTTGATCTGAGTCATGGCGGGGAGCATTCTGGCGGCGCTCTCATCTTTTTGGACTCTGGCGCAATCGAAAACCTCAAACGGACCGGCCGCATGTTTGGTTCGGACACGAACTTTATTTCCGCCGGCGAAATCGCCTATGCCCTTGACGATTCCTCGTTGGGGAGGGTGCTGGTCGCGCGCAGCATCGCTGGAATCTGCGCAATTTTGATTGGCGATGATCCGAAAAAGCTGGTCGACCAACTGCGAGATCATTTTGACGGCTCTCCCCTGCGCGAGGACGAGGCGGCGATGCGCGGCGCTTTGACGGCGGTCATCTCCCTGGCCGAGGAGCCCTGGCGCGGTTTCCATCTGCCTCTCGATATCAGGGGGACCGCATTTCAACGCCGCGTCTGGCGGGTTGTCGCCGAAATTCCCCCTGGCGAGACCGTGAGCTATGCCGAAATCGCCCGCCGCATCGGCCAACCCAAAGCCTTGCGCGCCGTGGCGGGCGCTTGCGCCGCCAATATTCTGGCGCTCGCCATTCCCTGTCACCGGGTGTTGCGCCGCAACGGGTCGCTTTCGGGCTATCGCTGGGGGCTTGCGCGAAAGCGGGCCCTGCTCGCGCACGAGGCGCGCGCCATCGCCCCTGCGACAAAATGAGCCAGCCAAATCCTCGCCGCTCTTGCTCTAGATCAAAGGCCGCGCGGGCGTTTGCTTGTAAAAGAGACAACGTGACATCGCGTCGCGAACGCCCAATGTGCGTGGGCGTTGCCTCCCTGTGACTTGGGCCGCTCCGTTCGGGCGGTCCTTTTTTCTGGCCGTTTTCCGCGCCTGCCTCAGGAAAAGCGTGGTCCCCGCCGCGCCTGCGTCAGGGCGGCGTCGAGATCGGCGGCGAGGCGCGTTTTTTCGCCGCGCCCAAGAAAGGCGCCGACCTCCACCCTCTTTTCCCGCGCGCAAAAATCCAGGCGCTCGACGCCGAATTCCGGGTGGCGTTCGACGGCGAGGCGCACCCACATCGGATTGAAGCGCCAATCGCGCCGCCGGCCGGCCGGGCTGACGCGCGCATAATGCAGTTCCAGCGGGCTGAGAGCTATATCCTCATAGGCCAGGGCGTCGCGGGCGTTGCGGACGAATGCGCGCACGAGGCCGAGCCAGGTGACGGCAAGAAAAATGGCGACGGGCCAGGCGCCAAAACGGCTGAAGCTTATGGCGGCCACGCCTTGCAGAAGGGCCAGGACGGCCAGGACCCGGTGTCGCCCCCGCCGCGACAGGGAGCGATGCGGCCGCAGCCGGGCGGAGAAAAGCTCTTCCTCGGCGCCGATCGCTTTTGGGGGGATTGCGTCCTGTCCCTGTTCCGGCATGATGAAAATTCTTCCCGCCTCGCGCGCCCCTCGTCCGTTCCTTCCAGAACCGGCGCAGCCTAAATGACCATGAACAAATCGCCCAGCAAGAGCGGCGCCGTTTCAAAGCAAAAAAAGCCGGCGCCTCGAAATGATAAACCGACGACGGCGCGAAAAGTCGCAGCCGATCGCGAAAGAGCGCGAAAAATTTTCGCTCGGCTAGCCGCCGCGAACCCCGACCCCAGGAGCGAGCTGGATTATATCAACCCGTATACCTTGCTGGTCGCGGTCGTGCTCTCGGCGCAGGCGACCGACGCGGGCGTCAATCGCGCCACCAGGGATCTTTTCGCCTGCGCGGCGACGCCCCAGGCCATGCTGAAGCTCGGCGAGGAGGGCCTGCGGGAGAAAATCAAGACCATCGGCCTTTACCGGGCCAAGGCGAAGAACATCATCGCTTTGTCGCACAGACTGATCGCGGATTTCCGCGGCGACGTCCCGCGGGATCGCGAAGCGCTCGAAAGCCTGCCCGGCGTTGGGCGCAAGACCGCCAATGTGGTGCTGAACGTCGCCTTCGGCGAGAAGGTCATCGCCGTGGACACCCATATATTCCGTGTTTCCAACCGGATTCCTTTGGCGCGCGGCGCGACGCCGGAGGAGGTCGAGCGCGGCCTGATGGCGATCACGCCCGACGACTATCTGCTTCACGCCCATCACTGGCTGATCCTGCACGGGCGATATGTCTGCAAGGCGCGCAAGCCGCTTTGCGCCGTCTGCCCGATCACCGATCTCTGCCAGTTTCCCGAAAAGACTGCGTAACTGCACAAAACTTAAGCGGCGCCGAAATCTCTTGCGAGCCATCGTCACAATGTCATAATCCATGCTCGCCGGGACGGATCGTCTTTCCCGCCAGCCGAAAGTCCCGCCAATGCTCGGTCCCGTCGATCTGGAAGATTGGTACGACGAGGACGACCATTTGCGCGCCCGCTTAAGTCTGCGGCCGGAAATGCAATATATCCGCTCCAGCCGCAGCGTTGGCCTGCTGCCGGGCTGGAATGGCGAGGATTTTTCCCTGGCGCGCCGCTTCGCCGCAGGAGAACCCCTCTCTTCCAACGAAATGCGGCGGCTGGAGGCGCTGTTTCGCTCCTGAGACAGGCGGGCGCGCAAGGGTTCTTTACCTTTCGCGGCCAAATCCGCACTTGTTCGGCAGCGCGCGCTTCGCTACCAAGGCGCCGGCGCTCCCAACTTTCGGTCGAATCAGCCGTTCATGCCGCAGCTCTATCATCATCCGCTTTGCCCGCATTCGCGCTTCATCCGCCTGGCCCTCGGCGAATATGGCGTCGAGGTCGAGTTGATCGAGGAGCGCGTCCACGAGCGCCGACGCGAATTCTTAGCTCTCGATCCCGCTGGACAGACCCCCGTCCTGGTCGAGGACAATGGCTTTGTCGCGCCAGGCGCGGCGACGATCGCCGAATGGCTGGACGAGACCTTGGGCGACAGGCTGGGCGAGCATCGGCTGCTTCCGCCTTCGCCGGTCGCGCGGGTCGAAACGCGGCGCTTGACCGCCTGGTTCAACGATAAGTTTTTCAACGAAGTCTCGAACTGGCTGGTGACCGAGAAGGTCTACAAGCGCTTCACCGCCACGGAAGTCGGCGGCGGCGGCCCCAATATGGAGGCGGTGCGCGCGGCCCGCGCCAATCTGCGTTATCATCTGCGCTACGTCTCCTATCTGGCGACGACGCGCAAATGGCTGGCGGGCGACAAAATGACTTACGCCGATCTCGCCGCCGCCGCGCATCTCTCCAGCGCCGATTTTCTCGGCGACGTGCCCTGGGACGAGGAAGAGCCGGCCAAGCAATGGTATCAGCGCCTGAAAAGCCGTCCGAGCTTCCGGCCGCTCCTGGCCGACCGGGCGCCCGGCGTCGTCGTCAATCCGATCTATTCGGAAGTCGATTTCTGACCGTTCTCCGCGCCGAAGCCCGGCGGCTCGGCTTTTCCGCCTGCCGCATCGTCCGCCCCGACGCCATTCCCGACGCCCCTGAAGATCTCGCCCGCTTTTTGGCGGAAGGGCGCCATGGCGACATGGACTGGCTGGCGGATCGCCGCGACTGGCGCGCGGACCCGCGCCGCCTATGGCCGGCGGCGCGCTCGATTATAGTCCTCGCCATGAACTACGGGCCGCAAGGCGACCCGCTGGCGTCTCTGGCGCAAGAATCCGCCGCCAATATTTCGGTTTACGCCCGCCATCGCGATTATCACGACGTCGTCAAGGGCAAGCTCAAGCTATTGGCCGGTTTTCTGCTGGCCGAGGCGAAAAAGGCCGGCTCGGCGGGCGAGGTGAAGGTTTTCGTCGATACGGCGCCGGTGATGGAAAAGCCGCTCGCCGCCGCCGCAGGCATAGGCTGGCAGGGCAAACACACCAATCTCGTCTCCCGCGAATTTGGCTCCTGGCTGTTTCTGGGCTCGATTTTCACCACGCTCGACCTGCCGGCCGACGCGCCGGAGAGCGACCATTGCGGCCAATGCCGGGCCTGTCTCGACGCCTGCCCGACGGGGGCGCTGGACGCGCCTTACCGGATCGACGCGCGCGCCTGCATTTCCTATCTGACCATCGAGGCCAGGGGACAGATTCCGGAAAAATTTCGCGAAAAGATGGGCAATCGGGTCTATGGCTGCGACGATTGCCTCGCGGTCTGCCCGTGGAACAAATTCGCGCAAAGGGCGCGCGAGGCGAAATTGCTGGCCCGCGCCGACCTGATCGCGCCGCCGCTCGAAAAACTGGCGGCGATGGACGAGGCCGGGTTTCGGGCGTTTTTCGCCGGATCGCCGATCAAGCGCGTCGGTTTTGCGCGCTTTCTGCGCAATGTCCTGGTCGCCATCGGCAATTCCGGCGATATTTCGCTTGCGCCGCTTGCCCTGGCGCGGCTTGATCACGCTTCGGCGCTCGTGCGCGGCATGGCGGTCTGGGCCCTGGCGCGGCTTTTGCCGCGTGAAGAATTTCGCCAACTGGCCGCGCGCCGCGACAAGGAGGACGATCCGCTCGTTTGCGGCGAATGGGCGCGGGAACTGGGGGAGACGAAGTGAATTTGTTGATTTTCGGCCTGGGCTATACGGCTTCGTTCTATGCATTCCATCATGCCGGCGCTTTTGCGCAGGTGACCGCCACCAAGCGCGCGCCGAAATGCCGGCAGATGGGCCGGGTGACCTTGCTGCCCTTCGACAGCGCGGAGGAGGAAATCGATCCGGGCCTGCTTGCGGCCCTTGCCGAAGCCGACGCGCTTCTGGTCAGCGCCGGACCGGACGCCGCCGGCGATCCGGTTCTGCGGCGTCTGCAAAAGGCGATCGAGGCGGCGCCGCGGCTGAAAAAAATCGTCTATCTCTCGACCATCGGCGTCTACGGCGACCATGGCGGCGAATGGATCGACGAGACCGCGCCGACCACGCCGAGCAATGAGCGCAGCCGGCTGCGGCTGGTCGCGGAGGCGCGCTGGACGGAACTCGCGCGCCGGACGGGAAAAGAAATTTTCGTCCTGCGTCTTTCCGGCATTTACGGTCCGGGCCGTAACGTTTTGGAAAAATTGCGCGAGGGGACGGCGAAAAGGCTGATCAAACCCGGCCAGGTGTTCAACCGCATCCATGTCGAGGACATCGCCAATGCGATCAACGCCTGCCTTCTGGGGCCGGCGCCGGGCGGAATCTACAATGTCACAGACGACGAGCCGGCGCCGCCGCAGGATGTCGTGACTTACGCCGCCGAACTGATCGGCGTGGCGCCGCCGCCCGAACAGGATTTTGATGAGGCCGAACTGACGCCGATGGCGCGGAGCTTTTACGGCGAAAACAAGCGCGTCTCCAACCGGCGGATGAAGAACCTGCTTGATTTTGATCTGACCTACCCGACCTATCGGGAAGGAATCGAGGCGCTTGCGGAGGACGGCGAAAGCGCGCCCTCTTGAAAGGATTGCTGTTTGCATTCAGGCCCGGGCGCGGCGCACGAGCGATGAGGTTTGGCCATTCATTTCTCTGCGGGAATTATCGGCGAAACGGCGACGACTTTGTCAATGACGGCCCTTCAGGGCGCCGGGGGCAGTTATGTTCCCTAACCGACATGATTTGTCCGCATCACATAGGGCGGGCGAAAAGAAAAAATTGACGATATCGCCAAGCCTTAACAGTGTTACCTTACAATTAAATTCCGCGGCGCTTTGGTCAGGAACTCACAGCCATTTTTGGTAACAACCACGGTGTCCGAAACAAATGCATCTCCCTCACCTGTACGGATAAGCCATGAAAGCAGGTGAAAAACCATGCCTTCTTTTATCTCCATGTCCGAGCCGTTACGTAGACTGCGTGGCACGCCGGACCCCGACCAACTCGGCGGAAAGCCGATGCCTACCAAATAGCCGCAGTGGTGGCGGTGATAGTAATCAAAGCCGTACTTATCGATGGTTTTTTTCCAGACCTGGTAAACCGAATTTGCCGTGACTCCCGGTCTGATGGCGTCAACGACATTATGCTGGGCCTCGACGCAGGCTTTTGTCGCTTTTTCAGCACTTTTCGGCGCCGACCCGATATGGACGAGGCGCCCGACCGGCGCATGATAGCGCCAGTGGCACCCCGACATTTCGAGGAAGAGCAAATCCTCGTCCTGCAAGACGTCATCATCCCATGTGCCGTGTTCATGGCCAAGTGTGCGTGTGGACCGGATCAGGGGAACGAAGGCGGGATAGGTTCCGCCCCGCTGGATCATGGAAGAATAGACCTGCGCGGCGACGTCTTTGACGGGCACGCCTCTTCCGGCCATCGCAATAGCTGACATAATCATGGAATCTGAAATTTCGGCGACCTTGTATGTGCATTGCAACTCCGCCGGGGACTGGATGATACGGCAGTCGTTGATAAGGTCGCCGGCGTCAAGCCACGTCACATCCGGCATGCCTTCTATAAAGCCTTCCGCAACCTTGTAGGGCATAAATGAACTGCACTTTTCAAAAGCCACGCGGCCCGACGCCAATCCAAGCTCCCTTAGAGCCTGGCAAGTCACTTTTGCCGGATTGGAAAAGTCGGTCGGTTCGCCCTTGTTGGTCTGCACCGAAATGCCCAAGCTCATGGAAGACGGACGAAGCCCACCGGATTCCGCACTTTCTGTGCGCGCCGACAAGGTTATGTCTTCTTCGGGGTCTTTAGGCGGCGGCAGCGGATCAATTCCGTCAGAATAGGGAAAGAACCGCACCGTCGGGATGACCATGTCCTGGACAACCAATTTTTCCATGGCGCGTATGATCAGGACAGGCTCTTTTTCCAGCGGCAAAATCACTGATGTGTAGGCAAAGTACCCCTGATGATTCAATCCGGTAATATAATATATATTTTCAGGGACTGTTATAATGCATGCATCGATTTTCCTATCTGCCATTTTTTGTCTGACACGCTGGATTCGTCCATGGAATTCTTTGTTCGTAAAATAGCGAATATTTCTGTTTTTAGCGTTTGGTGAATCGCCGTTCCGCTTTCCTGAAGCCTGTTTCATTACTTTGCCCTTTTGCGCCATCTTCAATACTGACTAAGAAGAGCGTCTAATATGCATTATTTTCCGCCAGATTTTAACGGCTTCTTCTCTGGCGTGAAAAGACGCGGGTCTGCTCAGTTCCCTATACAGGCCCGGCGGCGCGCGTAAGAGATCAAGGCCCAGGGCGGCGCGCCAACCGGCGTTTTCGATATTGTCGCATCCCGCAGCCCGGAGCAAATTATCTGCGAAGGGGCGCGGGCGGGCTGCAATGTCCGGGTGCTTGCGAATGCGTGAGCCGTCCTCGGCGAAAGCCGCGTCGCGCACATAGTGGCTGCCATTCTCGACGCGCCAACGGCCGCGGGCCAAGCGCGACCTGTTAAATTTTTATTCTTCAGCTTGGCGATGTCGTCAATTTTTTCCTGCCGTCTGCCCTATGTGTTACGGACAGATCGTGTAGGTTAGGGAAGATAATCCGCCCTATTCGGGCCGCCGCCGGAGGCGGTCGCGAAGCGATCATTGACAAACCGTCCCGCTCGCCGCAACGCGCGGCCGAGAGTTGAATGGCGAATTCCAAATCGGGCAAGCGAAACAAGTTGCAAATCGGGCCGATGACCTCAGCGCAGGCGGCGAAGCCGCTCTTTTCCTACCGCAAATATTGGGCGCATCGCTTCGGCGTCGCGCCCTTCCTGCCCATGTCGCGGGAGGAAATGGAGGCGCTCGGCTGGGATTCCTGCGACATCATCCTCGTCACCGGCGACGCCTATATCGACCATCCGAGTTTTGGCATGGCCATCATCGGCCGATTGCTGGAAGCCCAGGGCTTTCGCGTCGGCATGATTGCGCAGCCCGACTGGAAGGACGCGGACGATTTCAAAACGCTGGGGAAACCCAATCTGTTTTTCGGCGTGACCGCGGGAAACATGGATTCCATGGTCAACCGCTATACGTCCGACCGGCGGCTGCGCCATAACGACGCCTATACGCCGCATGGCGAAGGCGGCAGGAGGCCGGACCGCGCCGTCATCGTCTACGCCCAGCGCTGCCGCGAGGCTTTTCCCGACGTTCCGATCCTCGTCGGCGGCATAGAGGCGTCTCTGCGCCGCATCGCCCATTACGATTACTGGTCGGACAAAATCCGCCGCTCCGTCCTGCTCGATTCCAAGGCCGATCTCCTGCTCTACGGCAATGCCGAACGCGCTTTGGTCGAAGTCGCGCACCGCATCGCGCGCAAGGGAATTGGCCAGGATTTTTCCGACATTCGCGGCCTCGCCTTCCTGCGCGACGCCACGCCCGAGGATTGGCGCGAGGCCCACGCGGAAGATCTTGACGGCGACGAAGGCGCGCATGTGAAGGGCGAAAAAGTGGTGGTGCGCCTGCCGGGCTACGAGCAGGTCTCGTCCGATCCCGAATCCTACGCCCGCGCCTCGCGCGTGCTGCACAAGGAGAGCAATCCCGGCAACGCCCGCCCGCTGATCCAAAAGCACGGCGACAAGAACGTCTGGCTCACCGCCCCGCCCATCCCGCTGACCACGCCGGAAATGGACGGCGTTTACGACCTCCCTTACGCGCGCGCCCCGCATCCCTCATATGAGGGCGCGAAAATTCCGGCCTGGGAGATGATCCGCCATTCGGTGACGATCATGCGGGGCTGCTTTGGCGGCTGCACTTTCTGTTCGATCACGGAGCACGAGGGCCGCATCATCCAGAACCGCTCGGAAGGCTCCATCCTGCGAGAGATCGAGAGCATCCGCGACAGAACGGAAGGTTTTACGGGGATCATTTCCGACCTCGGCGGGCCGACGGCCAATATGTACCGCATGGCCTGCAAGGACAAAGAGACCGAGGCGGTCTGCCGGCGGCTTTCCTGCGTCTATCCCGACATCTGCAAGAATCTGAACACCAGCCACGAATCCCTGATCGAACTCTACCGCAAGGCGCGCGAGATCAAGGGGGTGAAGAAGGTCATGGTGGCCTCCGGCGTGCGCTACGACCTCGCGGTGAAAAGCCCCGCCTATGTGCGCGAACTTGTGACGCACCATGTCGGCGGCTATCTCAAGATCGCGCCGGAACATACGGAAGACGGCCCGCTGTCGAAAATGATGAAGCCGGGCATGGGCGCTTACGACCGTTTCAAGCAGCTTTTCGACGCCGCGGCGCGCGCGGCCAAGAAGAATTACTTTCTCATTCCCTATTTCATCGCCGCCCATCCCGGCACGAGCGACGAAGACATGATGAATCTGGCGCTCTGGCTCAAGCGCAACAATTATCGCGCCGACCAGGTGCAGACTTTCCTGCCCTCGCCCATGGCTCTCGCCACCGCCATGTATCATTCCGGGGTCAATCCGCTAAAACCAGTGCGGCGCGGCGCGTCCGAAAAGGTCGAAGCGATCAAGGGCCTGCGCCAGCGCCGCCTGCACAAGGCGTTCCTGCGCTATCACGACGCCGAAAACTGGCCGATCCTGCGCGAGGCGCTGAAACGCATGGGCCGCGTCGATCTGATCGGGCCGGGCAAGCATCAGCTGGTGCCGGCGTGGCAGCCGGCGGGAACCGGCGTGCGCGGCGAAGGACGCCGACAGGGCGGAAACGCCAAGGCGCGCAAGTTCATGACCAAGGGCGTTTTTGGACAATAATTCTTGCCGGGGCGCAAGCCGGATGCCGCATTGCAAAACTTGACGGAGGCGCCCCGGATACCTACTTTCGCCCCGACCCGAACGCCCTATTTGGGATTCGCTTTCCCCTTCAGCGAGGTTTTCATGTCCACCGCCAAAGTGACCGACGCCAGCTTTGAAGCCGACGTCCTCAAATCCGCCGAACCGGTCGTCGTCGATTTCTGGGCCGAATGGTGCGGCCCCTGCCGCATGATCGGCCCGTCGCTGGAGGAACTCGCCAAGGATTACGCCGGCAAGGTCAAGATCGTTAAGCTCAATGTCGATGAAAATCCCGGCGTCGCCGGCAAACTCGGCATTCGCTCCATTCCGACCCTGATGATCTTTAAAGACGGCAAGCTGGCGTCGCAGAAAGTCGGCGCCGCCCCCAAGGGCGAGCTTGCCAAGTGGATCAACGCCGCCATCTGACCTCGCGGCTCATTTCCTCTTGACGGTGAAGCCGCCGGCAGCCTGACAGGTCGGCATCAATTCGATGCGGTTGATGTTCACATGCGGCGGCAACGAAACCAGCCAGGCGGCCGTCTCCGCTATGTCTTCCGACGTGAGCGATTGCGTGCCGGCATAGACCGACGCCGCTTTTTCCTTATCGCCGCCGAAACGCACTTCGGAGAATTCCGAGCCGGTGACCATGCCCGGCTCGATATTGCTGACCCGGACATTATAGCCGGCAAGATCGGCGCGAAGATTTAGCGAAAATTGCAGCACGAAAGCTTTTGTCGCGCCGTAGATATGGCCGCCGGGATAGGGATAGTCGCCCGCCACCGAGCCCAGGTTGATGATGAGCCCGTCGTCGCGCGCGACCATTTGCGGCAAAACGGCGCGGGTGAGGTGAACCAGGCCGGTGACATTGGTGGCGATCATCCGGTCCCAGTCTTCGAGCGAGGCTTCCCAGGCCGGCGTCAGGCCGAGCGCCAGTCCGGCGTTATTCACCAGCACGTCGATCTGCCGCCAATCTTCCGGCAGCGAGTCGGGGAATGCGTCCACCGCCTTCAGATCGGTCATGTCCAGCGTCCGCGGCAGCACGGCGGAGCCGAGTTCTTGGGCAAGGGCGTTCAAGCGCTCGACCCGCCGCCCGGTGGCGATGACGCGATGGCCGTCGCGCACGAAGCGGCGGGCGAAGGCGGCGCCGAAGCCGGCGGTCGCGCCGGTGATTAAAATGGTTTTCATCTCGGCCCCACAAATCTCGGCTTCACGGCGAAGGTTGGCGGAAAGCGTAACACGCTCACCACAGGCCGGGAATCATCCGCCAGGTTTTTCTGCGATAAGCCTCGTATTCCGCGCCGAATTCGCTGGCGAGCAGCCTTTCTTCCGAATGAATGCGGGCGACAAGCGGCGGAATGAACAAAAGAACGATGAGCACGCCGAGGCCGGAGCGGAACGCCAAAGCCCAGCCGAGCGAATAGAGCAGCAGGCCGAGATAGGAGGGGTGACGGATCGTCGCGTAGGGTCCGCCGGTGACAAGCTTGTGTCCGGGCTGGATGGCGACAAGGCCGGAAAAGCGGTCGCCGAGAACGACCACCGGCCACAGGCGCACCCAGGCGCCGAAGACGAAAAGAGCGACGCCGAACCAGCGCAAGGCGTCGCCGTCGAGCGTGAAAAA
>CAYRNB010000035.1:12962-30438 GCA_964425315.1 uncultured Rhodoblastus sp. | reverse complement strand
GGACATGAAGTTCTGGAGCGCGGCCGCGCGGACCTTGAGCCCCTATACGCCGGGCGAGCAGCCACGGATCGAAGGGCTGGTGAAACTCAACACCAATGAATCGCCGCTGCCGCCCTCGCCGCGCGCGCTCGAAGCTGTGCGCGAGGCTGCGAACGACTCGCTACGTCTCTATCCCGACCCCGAATCCCTCGCCTTGCGGGAAACACTCGCCGCCTATCACGGCCTGAAGGCGGAAAACGTCTTCGTCGGCAACGGCTCGGACGAAGTCCTCGCCCACGCCTTCGTCGCGCTGCTCAAGCACGAAAGACCACTGCTATTTCCGGACGTCACCTATAGTTTCTACCCCGTCTGGGCGAAGCTCTATGATGTCGCCTACGAGACCGTGGCGCTCGACGATTCCATGCGGATCAGGATTGACGATTACCGCCGCGACGCCGGCGCCATTGTTTTCGCCAATCCCAACGCCCCGACCGGCGTCGCGCTGTCGCGCGAAAAAATCGCCAGGCTGCTCGCAGAGCGCGCCGACATTCCGGTCGTGGTTGACGAAGCCTATGTCGATTTCGGCGGCGAGACCGCGGTCCCGCTGATCGCGCAGAATCCTAATCTTCTGGTGGTGCGCACCTTCTCCAAATCGCGCGCGCTCGCGGGCTTGCGTGTCGGCTATGCGCTCGGCCAGGCCTCGCTGATCGAGGCCCTGTCGCGGGTGAAGAACTGTTTTAACTCCTATCCGCTCGGCCGCATCGCCCAGGCCGGCGCCATCGCCTCGGTCGAGGACGACGCCTATTTCCAGGCGGGCTTGAAAACCATTGTCGCCGAGCGGGAAAAGATGACGGCGCAATTGCGCGACCTCGGACTGGAGGTCCTGCCGTCGAGCGCCAATTTCGTCTTCGCCCGCCATCCGGGAAAGAAAGGCGTCGAGCTTGCCCGCGCCCTGCGCGAGCACGCCGTCCTGGTCCGTCATTTCAACGCGCCGCGTATAGAAGATTTTCTCCGCATCACTGTCGGCGCCGCGGACCATACGGCAAAACTCATCGCCGCTTTGCGCGACATTCTTCGCTGACTGCTATGCTTTTGCGCCCAGCCGCAAAATCCCCTGCCCCGTCGTGACCGTGAGCACATCGGCCATCGGATCGTTAGGCAGAACCTCGCCCAAGATTTCCGCGGCGCGACGGCGGGTCATCATGCCGGCGTTGACATAGGCGACAAGATTTTCGCGCTGGATGGTCGGATCGATGGTCGGCTCGTGGCGCCAGACGAATTCGAGATTTTCCGCGCCGAGCAGGGTCTGAATGACATGGTCGCACAGGCGCTTGATCCAGGCGAGGATCGGCAGCAGCCCCTCCTCGTCGGCGCTTTCCTTCTGGGTTTCGCTGGTCGCGCGGTTCATCTGATTGACGAAGGGCTGCGGCGAAACGGAAAAAGCGAAGCAGACGACCCGCGCGATCCATTCGTCGAAGGCGTTTTTGAGCTCCGGCTCCTTGGTCTGGATAAAAGTCTTGGCGACGCCGCCCGGCACGAATTTGGCGCGCCGCCGCCGCGCCAGATCGCCAGTGAAATAGAGGTCCCAATAATCCTGGAAATTCTTGATCTGGTCCGGCGTCCAGGCGTCCGGCACGCCAATCAGGCTCTCAGGCACATTGCCTTCGCTGTAATAGGTGAGCTGATGCAATTGCCGTTTCAAGCCGATATTGACGGTGGCGATCACCTGCTCGACCGGCGAATAGCCGTAAGCTCGATGCGCCCGCACATTGCGCGGCCGATACAGAATGTCGCGCTCGGTGTAATCGACCGCGGGCATGCCTTTCAGAATTTGCTGATAGGCGACCGGATAGATTCTTTGGCCGTTCTGCACAAAGGGACGCGGCGTGCGGCCCCAAGCGTCGAGCACCGGTTTTATGGTCGCGCCGTCAAGCGGATGCAGCGCCAGCAGCGCCCCCTTGCGGTCACGCTCGCACCAGAGCGCCGGCGCGTCGATGACAAACAAATCCTCCAGCACCATGCGCATCCAGGCGCACCAGTCATGCGCGCCGTCGGGCGAGGCGAAGAATTTCTCGACCCGCGCGATCTCGGCCTTGTCCGCCGTCGCGCCGGATTTTACGCGGATGGCGAAATTCATCCGCTCGATCTGATCTTTGCGCGTTTCGATCACCAGGCGCAGCAGGTCATAGGCTTCGGCGAGCGCGCGCAGATCGGTGAAGGAAATCGCCTCATAACCGCGGGTGCGGACGAGGAGATTATAGCCTGCGGGAAAGTCCCATTGCCGCCCGGCGACATCGGCCGGCGCGCTCGGCGCCTGCGGATCGGAAGGCCCGAACCAATCGATGGCGTCGTTTATTCCTGGGGCGCCCTGGCCGAAGCGCGCCGAAATTTCGACAGGGGAAAGGGACCAGCGAGGCAGGCCCGCGCCGCGTTCGGTCATTTGCTTGGCTCCGTTCTTTCCGAATGCGCCGCCGCGCGAAAAATCAGTTTGGCCGGTTCAAATCGCCGGCCATTTTCCGATAGAATTCGAAGACCGCATCGCCTTCGCTGTGCTCAAACATCAGCGCCGAGACCGCCCAGACCAGGGCATCCACCCGGTCCGGCGAAAAGCCCGCGCGCGACCGGTCGAAATTCGGCGTCATCAGGCACATCTGGTCTTCGAGTTTGGCGAAGACGCCGCAATGGCGCACCCTGCCCTGCTCGTAAAGCGCCGCCACCGGCTCGGCGCGGGCGAATTTGCCGCGGCTGGCGCGCACGGCCCGAAAGGGAATATTCGCATCCACCTGCCGGACGAGAGTCTCGATCATCTCGCCGCCATTGTTCACCTCGGCGACAATGCAATCGCCGCCGTGATCCTTAAAAGCGTTGACGGCGCGAGTCGCCCAGGCGAGCGGCGTCTCGCCCTGTCGCGAAAGATCGCCGAGCACATAGACGCGGCGGTCCTCCGAAAGACCCGCGACGATCATGCCGCATTCGTCGGCCCTTTCTCCTGATGTCGCGGGCGGATCGACGGCGACGACAATGCGCGACAATTTGGGCCGCTCTTTCCGGCCCGTCTGCGCCGCTTCGATCATGTCGCGCGTCCATAAGGCGCCGGCCGCATCGAGCAGCAGATGCGCCTCCAGTTCCTGGCGCCCAAGCCGCGTGCCTTCATATTTGCGCACGACCCGCGCGAGAAAATTTTCGGCGAGATTGCCGATATTTTCGAAGGTCGAATGCTGCGTCGAAAAGGTCAGCGGATCGGCGAGAAGTTCGCGCAGAAGTTTGGTCGGGCGCGGCGTCGTGGTGACGATCGCCTGCGGTTTTCCGCCCAACCGCAGGCCGAACACCGCCTGGTCCCAGGCTTCCGGGTAGCGCCAGGCGGCGAGTTCGTCCGCCCACAATTTCATATGCTGTTTTCCGCGCAACCTTTCCGGCTCTTCAGCCGAGAACAGCAAGCTTTTCGCGCCGTTCGGCCATTCCAGCCGCCTTTTGTGCGCGACGTAGCGAGGACGCTCGTCGCGCGGGCACACCGCCAGCACGCCGGATTCGCCTTCAACCATTACGTCGCGCACATCATCGGCGGTCGCGCCGATCAGATTGACCAGGGGGAAATCGCGCGTCCATTGGCGCACGGTTTCCGCCCCGGTCCGGGTCTTGCCCCAGCCGCGCCCTGCGAGCGGCAGCCAGTAGACCCAATCGCCCGGCGGGAGGAGTTGCTCCGGGCGCGCCCAAAAGGGCCACAACGTCTTCAGCGATTCCAGTTCATCGGCGTCGAGCTTGGCGAAAAAGGCGGCGCGTTCGCGCGCGCTCATCCGCGCCAGATCGCGCGCGTGGGTCGGCGATTTTTTCATCGATGCGATTATTTTTTCTTCGCATCCGTTTCATTGCCGCCCTTCGTCGAAGCCGCCTGCCCGCGCGCCAGGGATTCCAGTTTTTTCAACAAGGAGCCGCGCGCTTCTTCGAGCGAAGCGGCCGCCTCGGGGCCTGAGTCAAGACCGAGCAATTTGGCGCGGCGATCCATGATCGACAGAACGCGGGCGATGGCGGCGGCGTCGCCGCCCATCGCCGCCTTGTAATGCGCCGCCTGCAATTGATCGAGGCGAAGCAGCTCCAGCTGGCGCAATTCGCGCGCCGGCTGGTCGCGGCAGGAGCGCAGGTTCTTCTGGACGATGGCGAAGATGCGGCTCACCGAAACGCGGCGAAATCCCGCCTCCGGCAGCTTGCGCGCAATCTCGTGAAAGGTGAGGCCGTGCAGGCGCATGTTGAGAATGGCGAGATCGCGATTAACGCGTTCGAGCGGCGTCTCGCCGTCATGCCGATTGGCGGGCGTCGCGGCGGCGACGGCGCGCCGACCCTTGCTGGTCTTGGCCGAAATTTTCCGCGCGTCCGCCGCCATGTCTCATCCAGTCCGGAAAGGAAAACCCGGCGGTCCCTCTTCGGGAGCGCCGGGCGCAAATCTTCAACGTAGATATTTGTAGCGGAAGTCGGTCGACCGGTCAATGGGCTTTGGTGGGCTTTTTGCGATTTTTTGGGATTATTCCCATTTCCAATCGCGGGGACGGTCGATGGGCAATGATGGGTAATGGCCCGTTGAAAGTCAATTGACGGTGAAACGGCCGGCGAAACGCCCAATGATCCGCACTTCGTCGAGGCCCGCCTCATAGGGCGAATAGGACGGATTGGCGGAAATGATGCGCACCCGCGCCGGCTCCGCGCCCATGACCATTTGCAGCCTCTTGATCACCAGGCCGTAGCCATCCCACAACGCGAAAATGCCTTCCGGGCTCGGGACCGTATAGCGCAGGTCGACGAAGACGCGGTCGCCTTCAAAGAGCCGCGGCTCCATGGAATCGCCTATCACTTCGAAGACCCGGATATGGCGGGCGGCGGCGTGCAGCACGCCCTGCATGATCGCCTGCGGCAGGCTCCATTCGGCGGCGATGCCCTCAGCGGCGTAAACATTGCCGCGCTCGTCATGGACAAAGGCGTCGACCGGCGCCCCGCCGCCGCCGGCGCCCGCGCGCACGTCCACCTCGAAAATGGTCGATCCGGCGCGCGTTTCGGCGTCGACGATTCGGCCATCGAAACTGGTGTCGAGTTTTCGCCGCGGCGGCTTGTCCGGCGCGAATTCGCCGCCCGCCGTTTCCGCGCCGGTGATCAGCCAGTCGAGCGACCGGCCGAGCGCCGCCGCCAGCTTGTTCAGGGCCGGCAACGACCCGCCGCGCCCGCGCTTCAGCGCGTCGCGCACATAGGTCTCGCCGAGGCCGGCAAGCTTCGACAGGCCCTTCATGTCGAGCCCCTGCCGCTGCATTTCGGCCCTGACTCGGTCTTTGATCGCTTCGTCCATAATGGGATATTTCCCATATTTTCACCTTGGCGTCCAGAGGGATTTATCCCATTGACACGATGGGATTGTTCTGGTTTCGTTCTGTCCGTCGTTGCTTCAGGCCAGCGGCACAACCAGAAAGTTGCAGCCCCCATGACCCTTCCCGCTCCGTTCAGCGTTCTTTCCCCCTTCTCCTCCACCACTTTGATCGTGCCCCGCGCCGGCCATCGGCCGGTGCGCGTCGAAAAGGCGAAGCCGCGCGCGGCGCTGCCAAAAACCGGCCAATTCGGCCTCAGCGCCGAACCCCGTCCGGCCGCGAAGACGATCACCATTGCCGCGCCCCCGCCCCCGCCTGCTTCGATCCTTTATGTGCAGACGCCGCGCGGCCTGGCGCGCTCGGAAGCTTTCGAGGACTGGCTGGAGAAAGCGGCGCGGCGCGTCGTGGCGCAACGGCCCGGCCGGATCGAAGCGACCTATTCCCTGGAGGTGACGGCGCCGCGGACATCCCGCACCCGGCAATTCGGCGCCCTCGAGCGTCCCGTCATCGAGCTTCTGGCGCGCTGCCGCGTCATCCGGCGCGGCCTGTCGCCGGAAAAATTTTCGGCGCGCTACGGCGCCGCGGCCGGCGACCTCCTGCTGACGCTAAGCGACTGCCCCATGCGCTGAAAAAGCCTTTGCCAATTTCTTGGACGGAGACAAAAAAATGCCGAAGCGGCGCAAAAGCAAAATCTCGTTGCCGAAAATCGCCAGTCTGGAGCCCCGTGCGCGTGAGGCCCAGGCGCAGCGCATGCTAAAGAATTTCCGCCGCTCCGGCTATCGCGCGCCGGAAGCGCCCCAGGTCGAGCGTCTGCTCAAGGCGGGCGAGGCGGCGCGCATCGAAACCTTTTCCGAACTGGTTGAAGTGTCGCGCGGCGACAAATTCGAAACCGTCGCCGTCGATTTCGTGCGCATGCGCATCGACGACGGGCCGCTCGCGCGTCTGCGCGACCGCAATCAGCTCGACCGCGACGACAAGATGCGCAATCTCGCCCTTGCTCAGGCCGGCGAAAAGTATCGCGAGAGTTTTTTCCGCGCCGGACTCGATCCCTTGCGCTCGCTCGATCCCACGCGGGAAATCGGCAGCGCCTATTCGCCCAATGGCCTGTGGCGCTGCGAGGGCCAGATCGAGGCGTTGCACAAATTTCGCACCGCGCGCGAGGCCATACCGGAGGATTTTCGCGACCCTCTGGCGGCCATCGTTCTCTCCGACCGCGAGCCGGTCGATGTTGGCCGCGAGATCGGCGCATACAAGGACGGCAAAATGGCCGGCGCCGTCGCCCTCTTCATCCTTCGCCGCGGCCTGACGGCGCTGGCGCGGCACTACAAAATGATAGCGCCAGCGGGAAAGGGATGAGCGCATTCACGGCGGTCCAGGTCTTCAGCCTTCTTGGACCCCTATCGCAGCAGTCGTCAATGCGTTGCATTTTCGCCGACGGAAGCCGAGGGGCCGCACACCGGCCATACGTGAAAATGACGGCCGCTTTTTTGTCCGACGCCGATGGCGCCCTTGTCCAGATATAGAGCCCAAGCCCAGTCTGTCTCGAAGGCGCTGGTGGTCGAAGACCAATAGCCTTGCTGGACGTCTTCGAAAGGGTGAGCGGACGGCAATGCGGGGCTGTGCGCTTCGGCGTCCACCAGCGACTCGAGCTCGTTGATATTGGGCAGCCTCCACCGCGGCGCCTGCCTCCGAGCGCCATTGTTCATTTCCGCCACCACGTCGAGCGCCTTGGCCCAACTCACAGGCGCTTCGGTCAAATTCGCCCGGCGCTTCCAGCGCAGGCCCGTTAGCCAATCGAGGACCTCGTCGCCCGCCCCGACGAAGCGGGGCGCCGGCCATGCGCGGCCGATTCGAAGCGCGCCGTCCTGCCCCGAGCCAGAGGGGATCTCGCGGCCAGCAACGTCGAAACAGCGCGTCTGTCCCGTGGCCGGCAGCAGGCCGTAGCCTGCGCCTCGCACCGGCCAGACCAAATAGGACTCGTCCTTGCGGCCATAAAACATCCGCGCCCCCGCCATGTGGACATACCAGGCGTGCGCCGGGCTGATCGCTGCGCTGGTCGAACTCCAGTACCAACTTTCGACCACGCCGCGAAAGGGATGTTCCGCGGGCAGCGCCGGCTTTCTGGACTGGTGGCTGACCAGGCTACGCAGCTCGCGCCTGTTGGGCAGGCGCCAATCGGAAAAGCCCAACTTGCGTTCGCGGTTCATGCGCGCGACGAAATCGAGCGCTTCCTGCCAGAATAGAAGCGAATCAGCCAAATTCGCGTCCAGAGCCCAAATGAGACCGGTGAGCCGGTCCAGGGCGATTCCGTCCCCCGCTTCAAAGCGGGGTTCAGGCCACGGCGCGCCCGTTCGGAACGCCCCGTCTTGTCCGCTTCCTCGACAATCGATGTCCCGCCCGGTCTCGTCGAAACAGGTCATCTGGCCGGTCTGAAGAAAGACTGGCGTTTCTTTGATCTTGATCATCAATACCGACCCGGCAATGACGGGCGCTTCAGGAAAGCGGTCGGCGCGCTCCGTCGGAAACATTCTGCATTGCTCCCAACCTCCTCGACAACTCCACCGCGATCGTCAGTTCCCGCGTAAAAGGCCCCTCGCCCGAGGCGGAAGAAATGTCGCCGGCCCGGGCGAGGCCTTCCGAGCCGAAGCGGGCGCGGATCGCCTCGGCGACCCAAGCCTCCTGCTGTTCTTTGCGCCGCCGTTTGAGCGCGCCGGTTTTTTCCGCCCAGGCGCGGTGATCGGCGAGCGCCCGGCGCAAAGCGTCGAGGCCCACGCCGGTCGTCGCCGAAGCGAGGATCACTGGCGGCCGCCAATCGTCGTCGCGCTCGAACAGGGTCAGCGCGCCCTCGACCTCGCTTTTGGCGCGTTGCGCGGCATTGCCCATATCGGCCTTGGTGACGACGACAATGTCCGGCAGCTCCATCACGCCGGCCTTCATGAATTGCAGCGAGTCGCCGGAAGCGGGCTGAACGCAAAGGATGACGCTGTCCACCGCGGAGGAAATATCGGCTTCCGACTGGCCGATGCCGACGCTCTCGATCAGCACGCGATCGTAAAGCGCGCGCATCAGGGCGGCGGCGGCGATGGTCTGGTCCGAGAGGCCGCCGAGCCGGTCGCGCGCCGCCATGGAGCGGACGAAGACGCCCTGGTCCTCCGGGTCGGTCGCCATACGCGCGCGGTCGCCCAGAAGCGCCCCGCCGGTGCGGCGCGAGGACGGATCGATGGCGATCACCCCCACCGTCTCGCCCGCCCCACGCCAGTCGCGCAGCAGCGCGCCGGTGAGGGTTGATTTGCCGACGCCGGGCGGACCGGTCAGGCCGGTGACGTGAGCGCGCGCCTGCGCCAGGGCCGCATCGAGCAGCGCGGCGAGCTCCGCCGTTCCCTCATTTGTCTCGATCAGCGCGAGCGCGCGCGAAAGCCCGCGCTTGCCGCCGGCGGCGATGGAGGCGAGATCTGGAAAGGGCGCGGACAAAAACACCTCTTTTGCGCGGGTCTAAAGGGCGGCGCAGGTTCCCGCAATAGCCGGAAGGTCACTCGCCACAGGCGTGCAAGATCACCTCGCGCCGATGAGGCGCGCGGCGATGCTCGAACAGAAAAATCCCCTGCCAGGTCCCGAGCAGCAATTCGCCTTGCGCGAACGGAACGATCAGGCTGGTCTGCGTCAAGGCGGCGCGCAAATGCGAGGGCATGTCGTCCGGGCCCTCCGATTCATGCGTGTAAAGGCCGCGCCCTTCCGGCGCGATCCGCTCGAAAAATCTTTCCACGTCGGCGACGACCGCCGGATCGGCGTTTTCCTGGATCATGAGCGACGCGGACGTATGGCGGCAAAAGACGCTCAACTGGCCAAGCGCAAGCCCGCTGGCGCGCAAAAATTCGCGCGCTTCGCGGGTGATTTCGTAGCATCCGCGCCCGTGGGTGGCGATTGACAATTTTTGCTGTTTCTGACGCAAGGCTGTCCCGCCCCCTTGCTCTACCGCTGCGCGCTTTTGTCGCGGACCAATGCCACAGGGCTTTTCCGCAGTCTGGGCCATAGGCCGTCGCGCGCGATCGTGAAGACAATCTTGCGGCGGGCGTAAAAGCGCGCCACGGCGTAAGCCGATCCGACGCCAAGAAATGCGCCGGCGAGAACGTCGCTCGGATAATGCGCGCCGAGAATCAGGCGCGAGACCGCGACCGGCAGGGCGAGAAAATAGAAAAGTGGCGCAAGGCGCGGCAGGAAGAAGCTCATGCAAGCGGCGGCGGCGAAAATGCTGGTCGTGTGGCCGGAGGGAAAGCTCGCCAGCGACGCCTTGATCGAGAAGAAATCGAAATGATAGGGCCCCAGAGTATAGATGAAATGCGGCCGCGCCCGCCCGACGATATGTTTGACGATCTGCGACAAAATGCCGGAAAAAGCCTGGACGGAGACGAAATAAAAGGCGCGCGACGCCAGCAGGCCGTAGGCCGCGCGCAGCCGAGCGGTGGCCGCGCCCGCGCGGCGGTAAAGCGCGTAAAGCAGGCAGAGGATGGAAGAGGCGAAGAGCCAGTCCGACTTGCCCGCCCTGGTGACATATCGGGAAATGTGGACGAGATGCGGATTGTAGGAGCGCACGGCAAGGGCTTCCGTGACGTCGAAAGCGCGACTGTCGCCATAGATGAGGGCGAGGGCGAGCAGGAAAATGGCGAGCCAAAGCGGCCAAAGCGTCGCTCCCGCCGGTTGCGGGCGTTTCCAATGAGCGACGAGATCGCGCCAGGCCCAGCGCGCCGTCGCGGCAAATCCCTTTTCCGCCGCATCGGCGCGCACAGCCATTCTTATCAAATGTCAAACCCCGGCGGAAATTGGCGACCCCGGCAGTTCTGCAAGGTCTCCAATGGAATCAAAGACTTAGCTAAAGGTGCGGCGGCAAAAAGCCCCTTTGAAAAATAAAGGTTTTTTGCCTGCGCGCCGCACCTTAGCGTCGCGAACCGCTGCCGGGCAAGACGAAAAAGGCGAACGAAAAACCTGGTGCGCATCGCCCACGTCTGCTCCTCGCCGCGGCGTTTGTCCTAATGGCGCTCCGCGTGGCTCATGCGCAAATCAGTGCAAGCGGATGCTCTGGTACCATTTCCTGTAATCGGCATTGTAGTGGTCGAAGTCGCTCGGCGTGGTCTCGAGCACGAGCAAATAGCTGCCCATCTTTCCCGTTCCGTAGTCACCAAGAAATAGCTTGCCGTTACGGACAGCCTTCACCGTGCGGTACCAGTTGAAGCCGGCGACGTTCCGACCCGAGCCAATCGTCGTCCAGTAGTCGCCGGGGATGCCAGTTATCCGCACACCAACTTTCTCGATCTCATCGCGGCTGGCCTGTTCGCCAAGCTTGATCATTGCGAACACCTTGACACCTTGGTAATTGGCCCACAATTCACCCCAGCCGCCGTATTGTTGTCTCTCGATCAGCTTTGTGCCGGCTGGCAACAGCATGGAAAACCCGTAGTTCGGCGCATCGTAGGTGACCCAGCGCTCGCGGGCCCAGGCTTGTGTCACAGCGACCGACGCAATCGCCACGAACGCAAGCAGCACGGTATATAGTTTCGTCCTCATCCCTCTCCCTCTTTTCGTTCCTTATCGTTGCAATCCCAGCGGACCAAACGCTGGCAGACGCAGCCCCGCCCGGGCGGCGCAGTTCGATCGTCAGTACATTGTATGACCGCTGCGGAGAACTGTTCCTCTCGGCAATCTGCATCGCCGCAACCGTCATCTCTTGGTTATGAGTCCTAATCCTAGCGAATATGGCGCGCGATGGCGCGGATGGCAGGAAGCACGCCGCTCGCGCCATCGGCTTTCAGGCTGGCGATGGTCGGCGGCGTAAATCCGAGATTCTTGGGCGTTGCGACGACGCCGAGAGAGCCCGTCACACTCTCAATTTTTGTTACCCTATCCGTTACCCAATTCAGAATTTGCACTGAAAAGCTGAGCCGGCCTCTCATATAAGCCATTGAAAAGGTTGGCGACCCCGGCAGGATTCGAACCTGCGACCTACTGCTTAGAAGGCAGTTGCTCTATCCAGCTGAGCTACGGAGTCTCGTCCGCGCCTTCGGCCGCAGCGAAAAACCTCAGTGCGTCCAGGGCGAAACGCGGTTCATTCGGAAATTGTCGGCATAGACGGCGACCCGTCTCTTCGGCTGTTTCGTCTCCTCGACGCGATAGGCTATGCCATTGCGTTCAGCATAGGCGACCGCCTCCTCCTTGGTGGGGAAGCTGAGCTTGATCTGGCTCTTCATATCGGTCGAAGAGGTCCAGCCCATCAGCGGTTCGATGCCGCGCGCCGCCTCGGGGATATATTCCAGGCGCCAAAGCCTGGTGTTGCCGTCGCCGGATTGCGTCGCGGTTTTGGAAGGACGATAGATGCGAGCCGTCATGACCGTTCCCGATTTTGTCGCGCCAACATTTACGGCGGCGCCGGCGATTGGTCGGGGCAGCAGGATTCGAACCTGCGACCTGAAGTTCCCAAAACTTCCGCGCTACCAGGCTGCGCTATACCCCGAAACCCCCCTCTCCGGCAAACGTCTATTCGCCGGAACAAAGTATTGGTCGTCTTCCCGGCGTTTCGGCCCGGAAAAGGCGCCCTTCCGGTTCAGACTTCCCGGCGTTTCGCTAGCACGGGCGGCGCGCGCCGACAAGCGGCGGCCCTCAGGGACGGGAAAACATGGGATGATGGACGATATCGCCAGTCTTGAGGCCGATCTTGTGGGCATAGCCGGCGTTGACCTCGAGCACCGCATAGGCCGGACCATCGGAGGAAATAATCGCCTCGGACAGAGGCACGGCGTTCGCGGCGATATGGGTCACGACACCGGCGCGCGACATAAAGATCATGTCGAGCGGGATGTAAGTGTTCTTCATCCACATCATTACCGTCTCCTCGCGGCCGAAATCGAAGAGCATGCCCTGATCCGCCGGCAGAGAGCGCCGATACATCAGGCCGCGCTCGCGGCCCTCCATCGTGCGCATCACTTCGACCCGCAATCGATGATCGACCGGATGTCCGCTTTTCACCCCGGTCACCACGGTCAGCGGCTCCAGCTTGGTGGAATCGCCGGCCTGCAAGGCCAAGGCGCGGGGCGCGGCCAGGGGAAAGGTGGCCGCCGCCGCGAACAGCGCCAAGACGAGGAAAATGAAACGCCGGAAAGAGGGCATGAGAACTCCCAGGGGCAGCGGCTTTAGAAGCACAGCGGATGGCGCGTCAATGCGCGCTCGGCAACCGCGTCTCCAGAGGCCGCACTTCCGCCGCCATCAGCCCCTTGGGCCCCTCGCCGAAACGCGCCAAGAGGGAATCGCCCGGTTTCAAATCGGCGATGCCATAGCGGCGCAAAGTTTCCATATGAACGAAAATATCGTCCGTGCCCTCGCCGCGGGTGAGAAAACCGAAGCCCTTGACGCGATTGAACCATTTCACCACGACGATCTCAAATCCGCCCACCTCCTGCGCCGCTGCATGGGTGCGCGCCAAAGGCAATTGTGCCGGATGCACGGCCGTCGACTCGTCCATGGACAGGATGCGAAAAACCTGCAAGCCGCGCGCGCGATTCTGCGCTTGGCAGACGACCTGCGCGCCCTCAGGCGCGCTCTGATAACCATCACGCCGCAACACGGTGACATGCAAAAGCACGTCGGCGAGACCATTGTCCGGCACGACAAAGCCAAACCCTTTGGCCATGTCGAACCATTTTATGCGGCCGCGGACCTCGATAATTTCCGCGGCGGGTTCGGCGGCCAGTTCCCCTCTCTGGCCCTGATCAATCTCTGCGGTATCTTTGGCGCCCAATTGACTCGGCTCCCAAAATGAACTGGCTGCGCGCCCTTCTCCTGACTTTCGTCAGGCCGCTTCTTCTTGACGTCGACGACGCGAGAATCACGTCCGGCAGAATAGCATCCGACTCGATCGATCAAAGCCGATTTTTAACGAATGTGGATTCACGCACATGAATTTTTTGTGTGTGAGGTGGAAATGTCGCACCATCGCGGGCTTGGCGGCCGCCTCAGCGGCCCCTGCGCAAATGCGACAATTTCTATAGCTTTCTATCCTTCAAAACATTGCGCCAAGCCGGCGGAACGCCGCGTGTCGCTAGGCAGGGACGCTTTGACGTTCCGCGAACGCGCGCGCCTGCGCCACCCATTTCTCTTTGTCGACACGGTCGGGCGCCGCGAGATACGCGCCAATCCAGAGGGCGTTGTCGTCCGACCAGCGCGCGATCTGCGCGAAGGTCCATATTCCCATCGCGTGCAGCTTTTCGGCGAGTGGCGAATCGATTCCATCGATTCGGGAAAGATCGTCCCTGACGCCATGAGGCGGCTGCAACAATGACAATGGCCGCCGGCCCGCATAAAGAGCGTCATGGGCGCGCGGCTCCATCACTTCGGGCAAAGCGGCGCGCAGAGCGGCGGCCTCCGCTTCGTCGAGCCGCCTTCCCTGCGTGGCGGCGCATGCAACGCCGCCCGCCAACAGCTTGGCCTGGGCGATAATAAATTTGCGCGCCTCGGGCCCGAAACCGAGTTCATCCGCGACCGGACTTGTTCCGTCCGCTGTCCAGGCGGCGATCTGGTTGAAGCGGCCGACGCCCCGTTCGCGCAATTTGCCCAAGATTTCTTCGTCCATGCCTTGGATCAGGCGCAGATCGTCCTCTGCCGCCGGTTGTTCGGGCGCGGGCGCTTCCGGCGCCGAAGCCGGCTCCGCGGATTTTTCTTCCGACTCATTCTCCGCCGCGCTCATCGCTTCGGCGCGAACCTGCCAGTCTTCTTCCTCCGGCGCTTCTGGCCGCGGCGCGGACGGCGGGGGCGCGGATTGCGCCTGTTCCTCCTGAGCGGCGCCGCCGCCGGATTGCGCCTCGGCCGCGGCGGTCGCGCCCGGCGCGCTTGCCAGAAAATCCTGCGCCGCGAGCGCGGCGGCGAGAGCTGCCGGCGCCGCCGCGGCCAAGGCGCCCGCCTCGCCAGCGAAAGCTTCCGCGCCGGCGGCGAAATCGGCCAGGGGTTGCGGCGCTTGCAGCGGCGCCGCCGCCTTGCGGCGGAACGGCGCCCGCAACAAGACCCCGGCGAGATAGCCGACGGCGTAGGCGGCGACCAGCAGCAGCCCCGTCTCCAACCGGAAGTCGGCGCGCCCTTTCAGCCAATGGTGATAAACGGCGGCGGCGCCGAGGCCATAGAGAAGAAGGGCGAAAACGACCCACAAAAAGCGCCCGGCCTTCGCTCGTCGGTCGCGCGCGAACAGGCCGATGAAGAGGCCGAGAGCCAGGGCGGCGATCACCCAGCCGGAAAGCGCATGCAGCAGGTAGAGCATCGGCGCCGCCCTCACTTGATGTTGAATTCGATGCGGCGATTTTTCGCCCGATTCTCGTCGCTATCGTTGGGAACCAGCGGCTTGGTCTCGCCATAGCCGACGGCGGTCAGGCGGCCGGGATTTATTCCCGCCGCGACCAGATAAGCGACGACCGCCGCGGCGCGTTCGCGCGACACCAAGAGATTGCGCGACGTGAGGCCGATATCGTCGGTATGGCCCGCCACTTCGAACTTAACCGAAGGGCATCGCTTCGCGATCGCGACGAGATCGTCGAGAACGGCGCGGGAGCGCGGATCGATATCGGCGCTGGCGAAAGCGAATTGGATCGGACGCGCGCGCACCAGCGCCATCATTTTTTCGCGGCAATCGCCCGCCGAAAGCGGCGCCCGCCCCGGCGGCGACAGCGCGGCCGACTTCGAAGCGGCGGGTGGCGCAGCCGGCGACAGAGTGGGCGACTTCGAGGCGGCGGGCCCAGCTAGCGACAGCTCGGATGACTTTGAAGCAGCGGGCGCCGGCGGCGATAGCGCGGGCGACCTCGAAGCGGGGGCCGGAGCCAGCGACAGCCGATCCGGCTTCGATTCGGCGGAGGGCGCAGCCGCCGATAGCTTGAGCGGCTTTGAAGCGACAGGCGTTGGCGGCGATAGCTTAGGCGGGTTCGAAGCGACAGGCAGAGACAGCTTAGGCGAATTCGCAGCAGCGGGCGCAGCCGGCAACTGTTTCGGCGATCTTGAAGCGGCGGCCGGCGCAGCCGGCGAGAGCTTAGTCGGTTCCGATGCGGCGACTTGCGCGGCCCGTGACGGCGCAGGCGGCTTAGATGCGGCGGCCGTCGCAGCCGGAGACGGCGCAGGCGGCTTAGGCGCGCCAACCCGCGCAGCCGGAGACGGCGTTGCAGGCTTCGATTCAGCGGCGGGCGGCGGGGCGGATATGTCGGTTTCGACCGCATAGCCGTCCGGCATGGCTGCGACAAAATCCGTCCTCTCCCGATCGGCGGCCGCTACGCTCACAGCCTCGCCGCTGAGACTCGCTCTGGAGTCGCGCAAGGTGAGACGGCCGAAGCGCAGCTTCGCCAATTGCCCCAATCCTTCGCGCGCGGCCAACAGAAAATTCCTCGGCGCATGGGGCGCGATGTGCAGATTGTCGGCCAGTTTGCGGTCAGGAAATTTCCTTTTCGCCTCGGCGAGGACGGCGGCGCGCGCCGCCTTCGAACCTGCAGCGCCAGAGAGCGCGATCATTTTCCCGTCGCTTTCCGCCTTAAAGATGAAGGGTTCCGTCCGGGGTTCGGCGATATCCGCCTTGGCCAGGCGCGCGCCGCCCGGAAGCGCGCGCAATTGCGCGAGCGCGGCCTGATATTCGGCCGATGTCCGCGCCCGGCCCGACACGGCCACATCGGAATTGCGCAAGACCACCTCGCCTTCGACGAGACGCGCCAACGTCGGCAGAACGCCTTGCGCGTCGCCGACGAAGGAAGGCGGAGCGCCGGAATAATAACTCATCTCGTCGATGATCCGCGCCTTGGGCGCAGCCTTCTGCGCCGCCACGACAATCGCCAGACGCGCGGCCGGCGTGGGAACGGCCCCGGAAAGGGTGAGCGCGTTATTCACCAGCCTGGCGCGCCAGACATAGGGGCTTCGCCGAAGCGGGGCGCTCAGCCCGTCCTTGACCGCTCTGACGCCGGGAAGCGCCGCGGCGGCGGCGAGCGCTGCGCCCCTTGTCTTCTCGTCGAAAATCCAACCATTGAGATGGAGGTCGAGTCCCTGCGCCGTGGAAAAGCCGGCCGCGCCCACTGTCTGCGCGAGCGACGCATTGGCGCGCCGTGCAAGGTCGCGCTCAATTCGCCCCGTTTCGACATTGTTCATGACCAGCCAGAGCGCCAATAGCGGCAGGAGACCGATCCACCATTTTCCCGGCCGACCCATGAACCTTCGCCCCCGAACCAGCATCGCACCGTCCCGCGACACCCTGCGGCGAGATTAGCCGGGTCTACGGCCTGGCGCCAGCCCGACCGCTTTTTCTCTTATTAGATGCAACGAAAACAGGGACGCCGCCGAGACCTCGACGCGCGAAAAACTTGCCAATCCCCTCCGCGTCGGGCATATGTCAGCGCCACGCGGTTCGCTGCGGCGCTGCGCCGTCGCCCGCCGCGCGGGTTGGAGACGTGGCCGAGAGGCTGAAGGCGGCGGTTTGCTAAACCGTTATAGGGTCATAAAGCCCTATCGAGGGTTCGAATCCCTCCGTCTCCGCCATGCGTCGAATCTTCTGCCCCTCAACCTACTGACAACACAAGGTATTCACGGTTCGCGCAAATCGGCCGAAAATCTGTCCCAGGACAGGACCCCAGATTTGGATTACGGATTGTCCGATTGCATCACGACGTCACGTGGCGCGATGAAAAGGGCGATTTAGCGCCTCCAAATTCCTCTCGGCCATTTCGGCTCTGGCTATGGCGGCTTGCAATTCGGCCCACGTCTCATAGAGGGCCGCAGCGACCGGCCATTTGCAAACGCGAAATTTGGTCGCGTCGATGATCGACGCAGAATCCTCGGGCAGCCAAAGCCGGATGCGGCTATCGCCTATCCCGCCGTGAACGAGATCGAACGCTACCTCGCACCGAGGTAGGCGATCGCCCCGCCCATGGTGAACAGCCTACGATAATCCGACTCCGGCACGTCGATTCCGGTGCGCTTGTGGATCGCGACGATCAGATTGTTGAAATCCATCGAGTCGAGGTCGAGCGCCTCGCGCATGTCCTCATCGTCGGACAGCGTTGTCATATCCGCCTCCGGCGCGATCCCGCCGATCAGTTCGGCGATCAGGGACCTGATTTCCGCTTCCGTCATAACGCCTCCGGTTTCTGCAAAAT
>CAYRNB010000035.1:0-12862 GCA_964425315.1 uncultured Rhodoblastus sp. | reverse complement strand
ATCCCCAGCTCCGCCGCCCTGCGACGGGCGGCGGGCGTCGCTTTGACAGGAGCTCCGGGCGCGCGGGGCGGCGCGGCGGGCGGGCGCTCCTTCAGGGGGGGCGGCGGCGCCACTTCGACTGGAGGCGGCGCGCCCGGCGCGACGGACTCAGGCGCCGGCGCGCGCGGCGCCGTCCCATCGTCGATGCGGGCGAGCACCGCGCCGACGGGAACCGATTGTCCGACCGGAACGAGAATCTCCGACACCACGCCGTCATGAAAAAACTCGACCTCGATCGCGCCTTTCTGTGTCTCGACAACCGCGATGACCGCGCCCGATTTCACCCGGTCGCCGGGCTTGACCAGCCATTCGACCAGTTTGCCCGATTCCATATCGGCGCCGAGCGCCGGCATGTGAAAGTCGATCATGTCGGCCGCACGAGCGCGCGCGCCGCCGCCGCAATGCCGTCCGGCTGCGGCAGGCAGGCGTCTTCAAGATGAGCCGCATAGGGCACGGGAACTTCACGGCTGCAGACGCGTCGCAAAGGCGCGTCGAGTTCGAAAAAGGCTTCTTCCGCGATGCGCATGCCGATTTCGGCCGAGATCGAGCCGCTGCGCCAGCCCTCGTCGACGATGACGCATTTACGCGTGCGTCCGACGCTTTCGAGGATGGCCGCCGTATCGAGCGGACGCAGGACGCGAAGGTCCAGCACCTCCGCCTCGATGCCCTCCTCCGCCAGCAGGCGCGCGGCTTCCAGCGTCTTGAACAATCCGCCGCCGTAGGTGATGAGGCTGACGTCGCGGCCCGGCCGCCTGATCTTGGAGCGGCTGATGTCGACCTCGGAGACATCCGGGCTCAGCTCCTCCTCGCGATTATAGAGCATGACGTGTTCGAAGATCAGCACCGGGTTCGGGTCCTTCAGCGCGGCGATCAGCATGTAGCGCGCGTCTTCGTTGACGGCGGGCGTCAGAATGCGCAGGCCGGGAATGTGCGCGTACCAGCCTTCGAGACTGTGCGAATGCTGCGCCGCGACGCGCCGGCCCGCGCCGGTCGCGATGCGGATCACCAGCGGCACGGCGAATTGTCCGCCGGACATATGCGGTATGGTGGCGGCGTTGTTGACGATCTGGTCGAGCGCCAGCAGGCTGAAATTCACCGTCATGATTTCCACGATCGGCCGCAATCCGGCGATGGCCGCGCCGATCCCGGCGCCGACATAGGCGCTTTCCGACAAGGGCGTGTCGCGAATGCGCTCTTCGCCGAATTCCTCCAGCAGTCCCTTGGTCACCGCATAGCAGCCGCCATAGCGGCCAACGTCCTCGCCCATGACGAACACGCGCGGATCGGCCTGCAACGCTTGGCGCAGCGCCTGACGGCATGCTTCGCGATAGGTCATGCGCAGGTCGGAAGCGTCGCTCATTGCGGAACCTCTTCCATGACAACGAAACGCTCGACTTCGTCCACCGGCTCCAATGCGCTGGCCTCGGCGAAAGCGACCGCTTGCGCTATTTCCTCATCGACCTCGCGCTCGATGGCCGCCACGTCCTCCGGATCGACGTAATGGTTGGCCTCCAGCCATTTGCGAAAGCGAAGGATCGGCTCCTTGTCGCGCCAGGCTTCGATCTCCTCCTTGGAGCGATAGGCTTGCGAATCGAACATCGAATGGGCGCGCAGCCGATAGGTCATGCATTCCAGGAAACAGGGCTCGCCGGTGGCGTGGATGGATTCGACGGCGCGGCGGGCGGCGAATTCGACCGCGACGACATCCATGCCGTCGACCTGTTCGCTAAGGATTCGATAGGCGGCCGCCTTGCGGGAGATATTGGTCTCCGCTTCCGCCCGCGCCAGCGCCATGCCCATCGAATAGAGGTTGTTTTCGCAAATGAAGAGAACCGGCAATTTCCACAGGGACGCCAGATTGACGCTTTCATGGAACTCGCCTTCGTCGACGGCGCCCTCGCCGAAAAAGCAAGCGGTCACCGCTTTGCGTCCAAGCGTCTTTTCAGCGAGCGCGATGCCAACGGCGAGCGGCAGGCCGCCGCCGACGATAGCGTTGCCGCCGTAGAATCGGCGCCGCCGGTCGAAGATGTGCATCGAGCCGCCGCGGCCCCGGCAGCAGCCTTCGAGCTTGCCGAACATTTCCGCCATGATCGCGCCAGCCGGCACACCGCGGGCAAGGGCTTGTCCGTGCTCGCGATAGGTGGCGACCACCGAGTCGTCCGGGCCCAGCGCCTGCATGGCGCCGACCGAGACCGCCTCCTCGCCGTCATAGAGATGGAGGAAGCCGAGGATTTTCTGCTCCTGGTAGAATTCGACGCATTTGGCCTCAAACCGCCGAATGCGGATCATCTCCTTCAGGAGCTGGCGCATATGCGCATGATCGAGGTGGACTCTGACGCTCACTTTTCGTCACTCTCCAATGTCGAAATGTCGCCCTCGGCGAGGCCGAGTTCGCGCGCCTTGAGGAGGCGGCGCATGATCTTGCCGCTGCGGGTCTTGGGAAGATTCTGGCGGAAGGCGATGTCCTTCGGCGCGACGGCGGGCCCCAGTCGCTTGCGCGCATGGCCGAGCAGTTCCCTGCGGAGCGCCTCGCTCCCGTCAAAACCCGGCTTCAGCGCGACATAGGCTTTCACCACCTCGCCGACGGTGGCGTCGGGAACGCCGATCACCCCGACTTCGGCGACCGCGGGATGCTCCATGAGAGCGCTTTCGACCTCGAACGGGCCGATGAGGTGGCCGGCGCTCTTGATCACGTCGTCGGCGCGTCCGACGAACCAGAAATAGCCTTCCTCGTCGCGCATGGCGAGATCGCCGGTGAGATACCAGCCGTCGGCGAAACATTTGCGATAGCGCTCTTCCTCATGAAGGTAGGCTCGCATCATCGACGGCCATCCGGGGCGCAGCGCCAACTCGCCGGTGGTCTTCGGCGCCGTGACCTCCTCGAACTTCCCGCTGTCGGCGCGTTTGACCACGCCCGCCGCGATGCCGGGCATGGGACGGCCCATCGAGCCGGGCTTGACGTCCATCGAGCGGAAATTGGAGATCATGATTCCGCCCGTTTCCGTCTGCCACCAATTGTCGTGGAAGGGACGGCCGAAAGTTTTGTCGCCCCAGACCACGGCCTCGGGATTGAGCGGCTCGCCGACGCTCGCCATGAAGCGCAGGGCGGAGAGGTCGAAACGCGCCGCCATTTCCGCGCCGGCCTTCATTAACATGCGTATGGCCGTCGGCGCCGTGTACCACACCGTCACTTTCTGCCGCTCAAGGATGCCGTACCAGCGCTCGGCGTCGAATTCGGCCTCGTCCACCACCATGGTCGCGCCATTGGTGAGGGGCGAGATGATGCCGTAGGACGTGCCGGTAACCCAGCCGGGATCGGCCGTGCACCAGAAGATGTCGTCGGGATGCAGGTCCAGGGCGAACTCGCCGGTGACATGGTGCGCGACCACCGCCTCGTGCACATGCACGGCGCCTTTCGGCCGCCCGGTCGTGCCGCTGGTGAAGTGAAGCAGCGCCATGTCTTCGGGCGCGGTCCGCACAGTCTCGAACTGGTCCGACGCTTGCTCCATTTCGGCGGCGAGGTCGATCGTATCCGGTGGGGGACTGGCCGAACTTCCGGTCAGGAAGACATGCTTCAGCCCTGGAAGCTCCTTGCGCCAAGGCTCGACCTTGCGCCGGTAAAAAGCTTCGGACGTGACCAGAACCTTGGCGGCGCCGATCGTCATGCGCGCCTTGATCGGTTCGGGACCGAAGGCCGAAAACAACGGTGAAACCACGCTGCCGTTTTTCAACGCGCCCAGCGCCGCAATATAAAGTTCGGCGCAGCGCCCGAGCAGCAGATAGACGCTTTCGCCCTTGGCGACGCCATGCCGCGCAAGGACATTGGCGAAGCGATTGGTCTCGGCCCGCAGCGCGGAATAGGTGAATTGGCGAACCCGATCGTCGCGCCCGATCAGCCGCAAGGCGAGCTTGTCGCCACGTCCCGCCGCAACGTGGCGGTCCACTGCCTCATGCGCGATATTGAGACCGCCGCCCGGCAGGCCGTCCAGCTGCGCCCGCGCCTGGCTCCAAGAAAAACTCTTGGCGTAGGCGTCATAATCCCGAAGATTGGCGCCGGCGCGATCCTCGGGACCTTTTCGGATTCGCTGCCATTCCATGATCGCTCACGCTAACCCATCTGCGCCAACTTGGCGTTGACAATCGTCAATGACCGGCGCCGCTCAGCGACCGGCCTCAGCAGGTGACATGCATGAGGCCGATTTTTTTCCGCGGCGCTTCATTGAAGGCGCGTATGGCTTCGGGCGTCGGCCGCGTCACGACCTCGCATCCCTTCTTCTCGAAATATTCGCTGGCTTCGGGAGACAGGCGCACGTTTCCGTATTGGCCGGCGCCAACGATCAACGTTTCGCATCCGTCTTCGTAAACGTATTTGGCTTCTTCCTTGGAGATGATATGCGACGTCCCATATTTCTCCTTTGACAGCTTCTTTTTCCGCTTTTCGACTCTTCCCGACAGGCGGATGATCACGTCATGCTCGTAAGCGCGGCCGTCTATCGTGATGCTGCCGAATTCGGTCGCTTCGATCGTCATTTTTTCCTCAAGTCGAGACGCGCCGCGGCGGCTCGCGGCCGCAACGGCGCGCAATCATTTCACAGCTAACAGCAGGAAGAGGGCTAGGCCGCCTGTCTCCGCCTCAGGCCGCCTTCACCTCGATCTTCTTCTCGGATTTTTTCGCCTCGGCCGTCTTCGGCATGACCACCGTCAGGACGCCCTGTTTGAAGCTGGCGGCGATCTTGCTCTTGTCGACGCTGTCGGGAACCTGGAAGCGCCGCTCGAACGACCCAAAGCTGCGCTCCTGGAGGTAGTAGTCCTTCTTCTTTTCCTCCTTCTCCTCCTGCTTCTCGCCTTTGATCGTCAGCGAGCCATTGGCCAGCTTCACTTCGATGTTCTTCTCGTCCATCCCCGGCAGTTCGGCCGTGACCTTGAATTCATTTTCGGTCTCGACGATATCGACCGCGGGCGTAGACGGCCATTTCAATTCGCCGCGAACGAAAGGCTCCAGCGACCAGCCGGAACGGAACGGCGAGCGCAAGAATCCCCGATCGAAGTCTTCGAACAACCGGTCCATCTCCTGACGCAACGCCTTCAGGGGCTGCTTCGGCGGCCACCAGGCGGCGGGCGCGGAGGCTTCTTCGGTTTTGACGGGAACTTTCGTCTTCTCTTCAGTCATGACGCCATGCTCCTCAACTTTGTGGAGGCGCATTGAAGGTAATTAGGACGGCGTCAAACTCAATGATTTTTGTCAAATCCGCACATGAAGTCCAACGCGATTCCAAAATGATTCAACTAACGCAAATAACATTCGGTATTTATACGCAGAATTGACGGGTTCCCAGCAATGCGAATGGGCGTAATAGCTTAAACGTCGCCGCGCCCGTCTTATGACATTCTTATGACGACTGCAGATGTTCCTCGCGCCGTTCCCCGTTCAACGCGCAGCTCAGGGGCGGGCCTGGGCTATGACGGTCAACACGCCGTCGATGACGAACTGCGCGGCGAGCGCCGCGAGGACAACGCCGAGCAGCCGGCTCAGGACGACCTGCCCGGTGATCCCGATAAGCTGCGCAAGCCTGCCCGCGAGCAGAAAGACGACGAAGGTGATCGCCATGATCGATGCGATGACGCCTATGAGGCCCATAAGCCTGGACCAATCATTTCCCGCCTGCCCCGCGAGCAATATGGTCGCCGTGATCGAGCCCGGCCCGGCAAGCAGGGGCACGGCGAGCGGAAATGCGGCGATATTGCTCTTATGGTCGCGTTCGACGGCCTCGTTCGCGAACTTGCTTTTGCTCTGCCCGCCCTGTCCGAAGATCATTTCCACGGCGATGTAGAAAAGCAGCAGGCCGCCGGCGATCTGGAAGGCCGCGATCGAAATGCCGAGGAGGCCGAGGACCGCGTGGCCGCCGAAGGCGAAGAGCACGAGCACGACGAAGGTCACGCCCGTCGCCCGCATCGCGACTTCCCGGCGCCCGCGCGGGCCTAATCCAGAGGTGAGCGCCAGAAACACCGGCGCCACGCCGGGCGGGTCTATCGTGACGAAGAGCGTCGCAAACGCAGTCTTCACAGTTTCCAGCATGGCGGAGCCGATCCCTGCCGAGCATTGCAATCAAGCGAACATTGCGCGCAATGGCGTTTCCGCAGATTGCGAAACAGTCTCGCGGAAACCTTATCATATGCGGCGCAAATCGAGGGCCTTGAGTCGAATTGATCGAAATCGTTGCGGATTCCGTTCCGATCGCTTCACATGAGAGCGACGACGCGGCGCGACGGTCCTGGACGGCCGCAGCATCGCGAAAATCGCTCTCGGGTGAAATATGATCGGGCAAGAATTCGAAGGCCGCGTCGTTTCCGTCCGCGGCGCGGTAGTGGACATAAGCTTCGGCGGGAGCGGCCTGCCGCCGATCAACAGCGCCGTGACCGTTTTCTGGGACCGGCCGCGCCCCCTCGTTCTTGAAGTCCACAGCCATATCGACGCCCATAGGGTGCGGGCAATCGCGCTCCAGGCGACCTCGGGTCTGGCGCGGGGCGTGGAGGCGCGCTCCTCCGGCTTGCCGCTAGACGCGCCGGTCGGCGAAGCCGTGCTCGGCCGGTTGTTCGACGCTCTGGGCCATGTCGGGGATTCGGGACCGGATCTGCCGGCCGATACGCCGCGCCGCCCGATCCACAACCCGCCGCCTCGCCTCGAAGAAGAAAGTTCGGCGACGAAAATTTTCGAGACCGGGATCAAGGTGATCGACCTCCTGGCCCCTCTCGCCCAGGGCGGCAAGGCGGCGATGTTCGGCGGCGCCGGCGTCGGCAAGACCGTGCTGGTGATGGAGTTGATCCACGCCATGGTGGAAAAATATCGCGGCATTTCCATTTTCGCCGGCGTCGGCGAGCGTTCGCGCGAGGGCCATGAATTGTGGACCGAAATGCGCGAATCCGGCGTCCTGTCGCATGCGGTGCTCGTTTATGGCCAGATGAACGAACCGCCGGGCGCGCGCTGGCGGGCGCCGCTGACGGCGCTGACCATGGCCGAATATTTCCGCGACCAGAAGCATCGGAACGTCCTGCTTCTGATGGACAATATTTTCCGCTTCGTGCAGGCGGGGGCGGAAGTCTCCAGCCTGCTCGGCCGGCTGCCGTCGCGCGTCGGCTACCAGCCGACCCTGGCGAGCGAGGTCGCCGCCTTGCAGGAGCGCATTGCCTCGGCGGCCGGCGCCTCCGTCACGGCCATCCAGGCCGTCTATGTGCCGGCGGACGATTTCACCGACCCCGCCGTCACCGCCATTTCCAGCCACATGGACGCCGCGATCATGCTGTCGCGCCGGCTCGCCGCCGAAGGCTTCTATCCCGCCGTCGATCCGCTCGACTCTTCATCGGCCCTGCTCGATCCGCTTGTCGTCGGCGAGGACCATTACCGCATCGCCGAGCGGGCGCGCGAAAATCTGGCGCGGTTCAAGGAATTGCAGGACATTATCGCGCTCCTCGGCGTCGAGGAGCTGGGCGCGGCCGACCGCCTGATCGTCAGGCGCGCGCGCCGCCTGCAGCGTTTCCTCAGCCAGCCGTTCTTCGTCACCGAGGCCTTTACCGGAACGCCCGGCCGCAGCGTGGCGCTTTCCGACACGCTTGAAGGCTGCCGCGCCATACTCGACGGCGAGGCCGACCGTTGGGCGGAGGCGTCGCTCTATATGGTCGGAAACCTGGAAGAAGCGCGCCAGAAGGAAGCCAGGGCCAAAGCGGAGACCGCCGCATGAGGCTGCGCATCATCACGCCGCTCTCCGTCGTCGTCGAGAAAGAGGACGTTCTGTCGGTGCGCGCCGAGGACGCCAGCGGTTCTTTCGGCGTCCTGCCCGGCCACGCCGACTTTTTGACGAGGCTAATGGTTTCAGTGGTTAGCTGGCGCGGCGCCGAGGGGCGGCAGGGCTATTGCGCCGTGCGCGGCGGCGTCTTTTCCGTCGCCGGCGGGCGGGAAGTGGCGATCGCCACGCGCGAGGCGGTCGCGGGCGACGATCTCGCGACGCTCGACCAGACGGTGCTGGCCCGCTTTCACGAAGAGAGCGAAAGGGAAAAATCGGA
Organism: uncultured Rhodoblastus sp.; assembly: GCA_964425315.1. Lineage (GTDB taxonomy): Bacteria > Pseudomonadota > Alphaproteobacteria > Rhizobiales > Beijerinckiaceae > Rhodoblastus. The sequence goes on along the minus strand of CAYRNB010000035.1, from coordinate 4,765 downwards.
GCGCGTCGATACGACGCGGCTTCATCTCGCCGCCATCCGGCAGATCATGCGTCTTTTGCGTCCCGAGCGCCGCGGAGGTTCGTGATGAGTGAGCCAGACGAAGACGACCCGCTGGTCAAAGCCGCAAAGCGCGGCGCCGAGCGCGACGAGCGCGGGCGCGAGATGGAGGAGCCCTCCGTCGGCCGCAGCCTGGCGCAGATTGGCGTGCTCGGCTGGATGATCGTGACGCCGACGGTGATCGGCTTGCTTGTCGGCCGTTGGCTCGACCATATCCTGGATTCCGATATGTTTTGGACAGCTTCCTTGTTGGTGGCGGGCTTTGCTTTGGGCGGCTGGTCCGCATGGAAATGGATGCAAAGGGCATGAGCTTCGATCCGTCCTGGACATTGCGCCTCGCCGGCTTTTTCGCGCTCGGCGCCCTCGGCGGCGCACTCTATTTTTACGCCGTCTGGCGCAGCGCCCTGGCTCTGGCGCGCGGCGGCGGCGCCAGCAAAACCTTTATCTTCCTGGCCGGGCGCTTCGCGCTGATCGGCGCCGTGCTGGCCTTCGCCGCCATGCGCGGCGGCGGGCCTTTGCTGGCGGCGGCGGCGGGCCTGCTTCTCGCACGCGCCGCGACCATGCGCCGCCTGAAGGAGGCCGCCCGATGAAGTCGCCGCTCGTCACCGAAGCCGTTTTTCACATAGGCCCGGTTGCGGTGAGCGAGCCGGTCGTCGCGACTTGGGCGATCATGGCGGCGTTGGGTCTCGGCGGCTATCTCGCGACGCGCCGGTTGCGTTTTGTCCCGAACGGGCCCCAAGCTTTTTTCGAATTGCTGGTCGAAAGCGTCGATAGCCAGATCCTCGACACCATGCGCGTCGAGCCCGCGCCCTATCGCGCTTTCATCGGCTCCCTGTTCCTTTTCATCCTCGCCGCCAATTGGTCGGGCCTCGTTCCCGGCGCCGAGCCGCCGACAGCTCATCTCGAAACCGACGCGGCTTTGGCCTTTCTGGTCTTTCTGGCGGTGATCTTCTTCGGCGTGCGCGCCGGCGGCTGGCTCGGTTATCTGAAAGCTTTCGCCTCGCCGAGCCCGCTGCTCATTCCACTCAATTTCGTCGAAAGCCTCACCCGAACTTTTTCGCTTCTGGTGCGCCTGTTCGGCAATGTGATGAGCGGCGTTTTCGTCATCGGCATCGTCCTGTCGCTCGCCGGTCTTCTCGTTCCGATCCCGTTAATGGCGCTCCACCTGCTGACCGGCGCGGTTCAGGCCTATATTTTCGCCATGCTGGCCATGGTTTTCATCGCCGAGGGGCTGGAGCCGCAGGCCTCGGACAAGCCGAAAAGGGGAGCTCCATGAACTGGTTGCATTTCGCAAGCATTATCGGCGCCGCCGTCGCTGTCTCCTTCGGCGCCATCGGGCCGGCGCTGGCCGAAGGACGCGCCGTGGCGGCGGCGATGGACGCCATCGCCCGTCAGCCCGAAGCGGCGGGCGCCATTACCCGCACGCTTTTCGTCGGTTTGGCGATGATCGAGACCATGGCGATCTATTGCCTGGTCGTCGCCCTACTGCTGCTCTTCGCCAATCCGCTGCTGGCATGACCTTCGACTGGTGGACATTCGGCCTCCAGACCGTCAATGTTCTCATCCTCGTCTGGATTCTGGCGCGCTTCTTCTGGCGGCCAGTGGCGGGCATGATCGAAGAAAGACGGAAGCGGGCTCAGAACCTGCTTGCCAAGGCGCGGCAGGATCGCGAGGCTGCGGCGCAGGCGCTCGCCGAAGCGCAAAGCCGCAGCGCCGGCTTCGCCGAGGAACGCGAAGCCATCCTCGCCGGGGCCCGGCAGGAGGCCAGCGAAGTCAAGCGCGCCTTGTTGGATCAAGCGCAAGCCGAAGCGACGCAGACCCGCGCGGAGACGGAGGCGGATTTGACGCGCCAGCGCGCCGCGGCGGAAGAGGCTTGGGCGGCGCAGGCTGGACGGCTCGCCGTGACCATCGCGGGCAAGCTGGCGGCGCGCCTCGACGGCGAGGCGGTGCGCGCGGCCTTTTTGAGCTGGCTGGTGGAAAAAATCGCCGCTCAGCCCGAACAGGTCCGCCAAACCATCGTCCGCGGCGGGGGGCCCATCGAACTCGTCTCCGCCGCGCCGCTCGACGCCGACGAACGCGCACGCGTAACCGCCGCCCTTTCGACTGCGCTCGGCGCGACGACGGCGACAAACTTCTCTGTCGATCCGCAACTGATTGCCGGCCTTGAATTGCATACGCCGCATTTCGTCCTCGTCAACAGCTGGCGCGCCGATCTCGACGAAATTCTCGCGGAGTTGAACGATGACCGGCGAGATTGAGGCGCGGGCCGCGCAATGGCGCAAGGAAGCGGAGGCGCGTCTCGACCGCGCGGCGCTCGGACCCCGCGCGGAAGAGATCGGACGCGTCGAGGAAATCGCCGACGGCGTGGCGAAGATTTCCGGCCTGCCGGACCTGCGCCTCGACGAAGTCCTGCTCTTCGACAAGGGGATTTACGGTTTCGCCCATTCGCTCGACGAGGATTGCGTCCATTGCGTCCTGACCGACCCGGCCGACCTCGTCGAGGCCGGGGACGCCGTGCGCGGAACGGGCGACGTTTTACGCGCGCCGGTTGGACCTGGACTGCTCGGCCGCGTCGTCGATCCATTCGGCCGGCCGCTCGACGGCAAGGGGCCAGCGCCGGAGGAGCGTTTCGACCCGATCGACCGGCCGGCGCCGGCCATTGTCGAGCGGGATTTCGTCGTCGAACCCGTCCAGACCGGAATTCTGGTGATCGATGCGCTTTTCGCCCTCGGGCGCGGGCAGCGCGAACTGATCATCGGCGACCGCGCCATCGGCAAGACCACTCTGGCGATCGATACGATCGTCGCCCAGAAAAACAGCGACATGATCTGCGTCTATGTCGCCGTCGGCCAGAAAAGTTCGGCGGTGCGCCGCGCTATCGACGTGATTTTCGCGCAAGGCGCCCCGGAGCGCTGCATAATCGTGGTTGCAGGCGCCGCCGCGCCGCCGGGGCTGCAATGGATCGCGCCCTTCGCCGGCTTCGCCATGGCGGAATATTTTCGCGACCGCGGCGAGGACGCACTGGTGGTGGTGGACGATCTGACCAAACACGCCGCCTGCCATCGCGAGATCGCCCTGCTGACCCGCCAGCCGCCGGGCCGCGAGGCCTATCCCGGCGATATTTTCCACGTCCACGCCCGGCTGCTGGAGCGCGCCGCCAAACTCTCGCGCGAAAAAGGCGGCGGCTCGCTCACTGCCCTGCCGATCGCGGAAACCGACGCAGGCAATCTGTCGGCCTATATTCCGACCAATCTGATCTCCATCACCGACGGCCAGATCGTGCTCGACGCGCGCCTGTTCCACGAAGGCCAGAAGCCGGCGGTGGACATTGGCGTCAGCGTCAGCCGGGTCGGCGGCAAGACACAGGCGCCGGCCCTGCGCGAGGCTTCGGCCTCGCTGAGGCTCGATTATGCGCAATTTCTGGAGCTGGAAATGTTCACGCGTTTCGGCGGCGCGCCGGACACCCGCGTGCGCGGGCAATTGACGCGCGGCGCGCGCATCCGCGCCATGCTCAATCAGCCGCAGCATGCGCCGCTCAGCCTTGCGGAAGAGGTCGGGCTGGCGGCGGCGGCGCAATTGGGCCTGCTGGACGCCCTGCCGCTGGAGAAATTCCCCGCCTTCCGCAACGGCCTGGGCGCCGCGCTCGACCGCGACGCCTCGGAGGCAATCGTGCAACTCAACGCGACCGGCCGCCTGTCAGGCCCTGCGAAACAGGCCTTCGACGCCGCGCTGCGCCGTTGCGCGGAAGCTTGCGGCGGCGCGCCATGAGCGAAAGACTGGCCGAAGTGAGGGCGCGCATCGAAGGCGTGCGCCAATTGGGACAGGTGGTCAACGCCCTGCGCGGCATAGCCGCGGCGCGGGCGCAGGCGGCGCGCGCCCAGCTTGTCGCGGTGGACGCTTATGCGCGGACCATCGCCCTTTCCATTGGCCGGGCGCTCGCCCTGGCGCCGAGAGGAACGGTGGCGGCGGCCCCCGCGCGCGGCCCGGCCGGCATGGTGGTTTTCGTCGCCGAACAGGGTTTCGCCGGCGCGTTCAGCGAGCGCGTCTTTGAATCGCTCGGCGCCGATTTCGCTGACAGCGAACTGCTTCTGATCGGCGCGCGCGGCGCCGACATCGCCGGCCAAAACGGCGTCAGACCTTTCTGGACCAGCGCGGCGGCGTCGCACGCGGCAGGCGCGCCGAAACTTGCCGACCGCATCGCCGAGGCCTTGTTCGCGCGCGTCGCGGCGGAAAAAATCCTTCGCCTCGACCTGGTCTTCACCAGTTGGGCCGCGGGGCGCGGATTTCGTGTCGAGCGCCATCGGCTGTTACCGCTCGATCCGGCTCTTTTCATCCTGCCGGAGACGGGCCAGCCGCCACTCGTCCAACTCGCGCCGGAAGCGCTGTTGCGCGATCTTGCCGCCGATTATCTCCACGCCCAACTGTGCCAGGCGGCCCTTCATTCCTTCGCTGCCGAGAGCCAGGCGCGCATGGAGGCCATGGCGGCGGCAAGCCGGCAAGTGGACGACAAACTCAAGAATTTGCGCGCCGACGAGCGACGTGTCCGCCAGGAGGAAATCACCGACGAGATCATCGAGCTATCCGCTGGCGAAGCGGCCTCAAGGTAGAAATTCCGCCTGTGGCGCGGCGGATGGCGCAGTCGTCTTATCGACGGTCGACGACGGCGTAAGGCGCCACATTGCCGATGCGTCCTGGGCCGGATTTCACC
>CAYRNB010000034.1:0-30899 GCA_964425315.1 uncultured Rhodoblastus sp. | reverse complement strand
TCCCGTCGCCGCACCGCCCCCGCGGCTGTCGAATTGCGCCGCCGCGCTTTGCGCGGCCGTCGCTCCCGATTCTCCGTCTAGCCTATTTTGTCGCTTTTTTGAAATCGCAAACTTGGCCTCTCCTTCATAGCCATGCCGAGAATCCCGGCAAGAGCGGCAATTTTTATTGCCGGGCGCGCCGCGTTCCTCCTTTTGGCGCAGGCGCAGGCGCGGACGCGAAAGCCGAAAAAGGGCGCGCCAGCTCTTAGGCGCTTATCGCGACAGGTAGACCTCCACTGAGGCCACGTCCGCGCCCTGCGGCCTGAGGCCGAAGGTCAAGTGGCGCCCGCGCGCCCGCAGCGAAACGCCAGCGTTGAAGCCAGCCCCGACGACATAGCCACGGAAATAACCGTTGGACACCCGACCGTGCAGCTCTCCCGAGACCCCGCGCGACGCCTCCTGCCACACGCCGTGCACCGCTCCGCCCTGCGCCACGACGCGACTGCGAATGTCGAAGCGATAGCTGTCGCTGGCGCAGACGATTTCCTGGGACATGGCGTCGCCGCCCGCCCCGACCGAACCGGAAGCGCGGCAGCGCAGCCTTTCGCGATGGCCGTCGGAGCCGATCACCGTGCCGCCGCCGCGATAATAGCCGGCGAAAGGCGCGAGCGGCCCCAACCGCGCCGCGCCGGCCTCCTGCGAAGAGGCGAGAACGGCGGCGGCGAAGAAGCCGACGGCAGCCGCGTGGCCGATATAAGTCAAGTGCGATGCGGACATAAATTCCCCCCTAGCTGACCGGATGGAGATCGGAGCGAGACGCGGCGCCCGAAGGCGGCCGCCTGCGCCCCAGGCGCATGAGATAGGCGATGGTCGGGCGCAGGATCAGGAGATCGGCGACAAGGGCCGCGAGCATGGCGAAAGCCGAAAGCCAGCCGAACAGCCGCAGGATCGGCAGATTGGAAAAGGCCAGGGCTTCGAGGCCGCAGGCGAGAACGAAAGCGGTCAGGATCAGCGCCGGGCCAATCAGCACGGTGGAACGCGCCACGGCGACCGCCGGATCCGCGTCGGGCAGATCTTCCCGCTGCATGCGGTTGACGAAATGAATGGCGGCGCTCAGGCCGAGGCCGAAAGAGACCAGCAGGGCGACGACGCTGGCGAATTGCAGCCCGTCGCCGTTTAGCCGCAGCAGGGACCCTGCGGCGAAAACCGGAAAGACGCCCGAGGGCAGGCACGCGAGCGCCACCGGAACGGATTGGAAGGCGAGGCCGATAAAGGCGGCGACAAAGGCGAATTCCACGGTCAGGCCGCGATTGAGCTTGTTGATCATGCCGGCCGAATTGCGGGCTGCGATCACCGCCAGGCCGGTCGGCGCGATCGTATAGCCGGGATATTCGGCGCGCAAGGCGTCAAGGCGCGCATTGAGTTCCTTAACAATCGGCAGCAAGCGGCCGGCGTCCTTGTCGGGCACGCGCCCGACGACCACGGCCGCTTCATGATCCGGCGCCACGAAGCGACCGACCAGGAAGCGAGGCAGCAGATTGACATATTGCTTCAGCGTCGCGACATCCGGCTTGTGCAATTTCTCGGCGAGCCAATTGCGCAGGGTTTGCAGCGACCAGACATTGGCGATTCCCTTTTGCGTCTCCATCGCCTTATGCGTCGCGGCGATGACCGCGAGGGTGCGCGGCGAAAAGAGGCCGGCGCCGCGCGGAAAGCCGATGTAAACGTCGATCGGATTGGCGCCGTTCAATTTGGCGTCGATCGCCTGGTTAGCCTGAACCGAACGCTCCTGATCCGGCGTCTCGTCGGCGAGGCGATAGCGCGGCTGCAGACCGGAATAGACCAGACCGAGAAGGATAACGGCCACGAGCCCGACCGCGGCGCTGGCGCCCGGCCGGCGCAACATTCGCTGCGCGATCCAACCACAGAACAACCGCAAGGCGCGTACGCCGACATCGCCGCCGCGCGACTTCGGCGCCTCCATTCGACGCGGCGCGAAAAGCGCGCCGAGCAGCGGAACCAACGAAAGAACGGCCACAAGCGCAATGGCTATGGAAAGAAACCCCGCCTCGCCGAAGGCGCGAATCATGTCGGACTTGGAAAAGAGCAGGCCGAGCAGCGACAGTCCCGCCGCCGCATGTGTCAGAACGCAGGCCGGCCCCACCACCGTCAGCGCGCCGCGAAAGGCGGCTTTCCGGTCCTCGCCCGCCAGCATGCGGTCGCGGGCGGCGAAAGTAAGCTGCATGCTGTCGGAAAAACTGATCACCATGATCAGCGGCGTCATGACGTTGAGAAACATATTGAGCTGGAAGCCAAGCCAGCCGAGCGCGCCGAGCGACAGCAAAATGGCGATGAGCGGCGGCGCCGCCGCCACGATCATGAAAGAGACGCGGCGGAAGAAAAGAATGGCGATGGCGCAGCCGGCGAGAAGGCCGAGCGCGTTATAGACGATGCGGTCGCGCTGCAGGGCTTCACGAATTTCGGTCTGCATGACCGGGACGCCGGACAATTGCGCCGTGACCGAGCCGCCGCGCAGATCCTGTTTCACCGTGGCCGATATTTCGTCGATGACCCGTTCGAGACCTGTCCCGTCGACGACGGAAGGCTCGAGAGAGAGCACGATCAGAGCCAGATCGCCCTTGTCCGAAAGCAATTTGCCGCGCACAAGATCATTGTCCATCACCCGCGCGATCAAGGCTTTATAGGCCGGCCCCTGGGGCAAGGGCTCGGGAAAGATCGGGTCCGGCAATCCGCCCTTTTCGGCCGGCTGGCGCGCCGAAAACATGGAAAGCGCCCCGCGCGCGCCGTCGATCAGCTGCAAATCCTCGACCAGAACACGCATTTTTTCGACATTGTCGCGCTCGAGGAGCTTTTCGCCCTGCACGACGACCAAAACGTCATATTCGCTCGATGGAAATTCACGCGACACTTTTGTGAAGAGACGAAATTCCGGCGTATTCGAGCGGAACAATTGGCTTAATGAATCGTCGATGCGGATTTTCTGCAGGCCGAATAGGGCCGCAACGGCCAGAATCGCGGTGATCGCCAGCGACAGGAGCGGTGCGCGCAAAGGAATGAGGCCAATTCGCTCGACGCCAAACGCAATGGAGGAGCGCCGCGGCTCTGCCTCGCATCCGCCCGGCTCCCGGTCTTGCGCAGTCCTTTGTTCGGGTTTGTTCATGCGGAAGGCCGCTCGTTGATGCTTGCGCTATCCGCATGAATCATACGGAGTCGTTGCGGCGCAAACGCCATCACAAAAATTCTAACGGCGCAATGTGGCGGCTAATCGTCACTGGGTGCGGAATATCGGATTTGAGGATCAAATCTCCCTCGCCATGGCAGGAGCGGATCGTGCGCCAATACCGCCCGCCCGCACTCGTTCCGTCAATAGTTAATTTATCTTATCAACTAGATACGGCTATTAGATACGGCTTTGTTTCGACGACGGAAGCGGCTGGAACACGGCCGTGGCGTCCAGCGCACAACTGCTGTCGACGCATGTTATTGATTGAGCCTCGATCATGGCGTCAGGACCGCGCGAAACCATAGCAGGCGACCGACCAAGCGCTCTAATGGTCGATTTGCCGCGCGCCGAGCCTGGAACAACGGCGAAGGACCCGGCGCCAGAGTTGGCTCCGCCTTTCCCATCGCCCCTGGAGCGCAAGCTCGGTCTGTTGAAACTCCTCCGCGTGCTGTGGCGCAACCCGCTAGAAGCCTGGACGCGGGCGCATTTCGAGGAGATGATCGTCCTCGACCGCTCCATTTTCGGCGAAATCGCCATCGTCAACGATCCCGAGGCTATTCGCCGCGTCCTGTCGGACAATGCCGAAAATTATCGCAAGGGCGCGCTTCAGCATCGCGTTCTGGGCCCGGGTTTGCGCAATGGCCTGCTGCTTTCGGAAGACCGGCAATGGCGCGACCAGCGCCGCGTCCTGGCGCCGTCCCTTTCCCAACGGACGGTGACCGATTTCGCGCCGGCCATGCGCGCCGCGATCGGCGACATGGTCGCGCGCTGGAAGGTGCTCGGCGACGGCGCCGTCGTCGATATGGCCGCGGAAATGGCGGCGTTGACCCTCGACGTGCTGACGCGGACGATATTTCCCGACGGTTCCGGCGCCGGCCAAGAAACCACGGCCAACGCCCTGACCTGGTCGACCTACCTGCCGTCGCAATCGGACGAGTGGCGCTCTCTTGTGCTGGAGGAGGCGCGCGACGCGGCGGCGGGCGCGAGCGAATTGGTCCGCACGCGCGCCGTGATGGAGGAGGCTTTGCGGCTCTATCCGCCGCTGGTCGCCATCAGCCGTGAGGCCGCCGAGGCCGACGAACTGGCGGGCGCGCGCATCGGCAAGGGCGCGATGGTGGTCATCGCCCCCTATCTCCTGCATCGCCACCGACAGCTTTGGGAGCGGCCGGACGTCTTCGACCCCTCGCGCTTCCTGCCCGAAGCGCGCGCGGGCGTCCCGCGCTATTCCTATCTTCCCTTCGGCGTCGGGCCGCGCATTTGCATCGGCGCCGCTTTCGCCTTGCAGGAAGCGACCCTGGCGCTGGCGGCGATTGTCCGCGATTTTCGCCTCGACCTTCTGCCCGGGCACAAGGTCTTGCCCCTGCAGCGCGTCACGCTCCGGCCCGCCGGCGGTCTGCCGGTGCGGCTTTCCGCCCGCAGGCAATGAGTCCAAGGGACAGGAGGCCGTCCGCAAAATTTGCGCGCAAAGTCGCCGCTATTTCGGATCATAACTCTGCCGCTTGGCGAATTCGCCGAGTCACACGGGGGTTGACGATGTTTGCATCCAAAAGATTGACGCACGGCAAGCTCTGGCGCGGAAGCCCCGCTTTCCTGCTCTTTTTCGTCCTGGCGCAGGGCGCCGCTTCGGCGGCGCCGACGGTCAAAACCTTTACATTCGACGTCATCCGCAACAATGACAGCAAGATCGGCACGCATGTCACGACGATCACGACGGACAAGAAAAAGACCGTCGTCGACATGAACACCGACATCGACGTCCATGTCATGTTCTTCGACGCCTACAGTTTCAAGGACAAGCTGGAGGAAGTCTGGAATGGCGGCAAATTCCAGTCATTCGTCTGCGACACCAATGACAATGGAACGAAACATCACGTCGTCGTCCAGCGTTCCGGCAAAAAATTGACGGTCACGGCGGATGGGAAGACGGTTGTCGCGCCGCCCGACGCCATACCGGCGACGTTCTGGAACGAAGCGCTGGCGCGCTCCGGCCCCGTCATCCTCCCCAAAAACGGCGCAATCGTCCAGATCACGGTGAAGAAGGTCGAGGACGCCAAAGAGGCCCTGCCGCCGGACGTGACGCATTACCAGGTGAGCGGCGGCATCAGCCGCGACCTCTGGTTCCGCGACAAAGACCCCTACCAGTACCGCTTGATCGGCCGCGACGGATCGGTGATCGAATCGCGCTTGAATGAAAACGCCGCGCCGGCGACCCCACAAAAGGCGCCGCAACAAAAGGCGTCCCCCCAGCAGAAGCCGTCCCAACAAAAGGCGGCCAAGCAGAAGGCGACCCCACAAAAGGCGCATAAACAGGATCAGGAATAACCTCGACCTCGATGGAGCGGCGCGGCTTTGGCCCGCGCCCCCCTTCGGCGTCCGCTCCCCGCTGAATCCTCACGGACCGGGCGCGTCGCCGCAGCCGCATCGCGACGCGGCGATTCGAACGACGTCGGGGCTTTATATTTTATAGAATTCGAATATGATGTTTGTTAAATATATCTGCCGCAAGCCCCGCTTGCAGCGAAAAAAGCGTTGCGCGTCCGCGTCGAAGAACGGGCGGCAACCTATTGAAACTGGGGAGAAAACAAAGTGACCTCGATTATCGAACCTCACGGCTCGAAGACGCTCAATCCGCTTTTTGTCGCCGATCCGGACGAGAACGACCGCCTGCAGGAGGAGGCCGAGAAGCTGCCTTCCGTCGTGGTGAGTTCGGCGGCGGCGGCCAATGCGGTTATGCTCGGCGGCGGATATTTCAATCCCCTCCCCGGCTATATGAACAAGGCCGACGCGCTCTCGGTCGCCCGCGACATGAAGACCACGCGCGGCCTGTTCTGGCCGGTGCCTGTGCTCAACCTCCTCAAGGACGCGGCGGGAATCAAGGCGGGCGACCGCATCGCCCTGAAGGATCCCAATGTTCACGGCCATCCGGTTCTGGCCATCATGGATGTCGAAGCGATCGAAACCCTGTCGGACGATGAGGCCGCGCTGATCGTCGAAAAGGTCTATCGCACTTCCGATCCCAAACATCCCGGCGTCGCCGCCTTCAACGCGCAGGGGCGCACCTTGCTCTCGGGCCCGATCAAGGTTCTGAATTTCAGCTATTTCCACTCCGAATTCCCCGACACTTTCCGCACGGCGGTCGAGATTCGCCACGAAATCATCGAGCGCGGCTGGTCGAAAGTCGTCGCCTTCCAGACCCGCAATCCCATGCATCGCGCCCATGAGGAATTGTGCCGCATGGCGATGGAGCGCCTGAACGCCGACGGTCTGGTCATTCACATGCTGCTCGGCAAGCTCAAGGAAGGCGACATTCCCGCGCCGGTGCGCGACGCCGCCATCCGCAAGATGGTCGAGGTCTATTTCCCGCCGAATTCCGCCATGGTGACGGGCTATGGCTTCGACATGCTCTACGCCGGGCCGCGCGAGGCGCTGCTGCACGCGGTTTTCCGCCAGAACATGGGCGCCTCCTACCTGATCGTCGGCCGCGACCACGCCGGCGTCGGCGATTATTACGGCCCGTTCGACGCCCAGACGATTTTCGACGAAATCCCGGCCGGCAGCCTGAAGATTCAGATCTTCCGCGCCGACAACACCGCCTATTCGAAAAAGCTCCACAAGGTGGTGATGATGTGCGAGGCGCCCGGCCACACCAAGGAGGATTTCATCGCCTTGTCCGGCACCAAGGTTCGCGAAATGCTGGGCCAGGGCATCGCGCCGCCGGCCGAATTCTCGCGCCCCGAAGTCGCCTCGATCCTGATCGATTATTATCAGGGGCTGGAGAAACGCGCCAGCTGACTTGGCGGCGGAGCCCGACGGAGCGTCCGCGCGCTCCATCGGATGATCGGGCGAGGACAGGATTATGGCCAAGCCCCATCGCTATTGGGTCCGCTCACCGGACGGGCGCGCGGCCTATGGCTTCGACAAGGAATCGACGGCCCACGCCGTCGCATTCGAATATGGCCTCGGAGCCGCGGTCATCGACACTTTGGCCCAGGCCTATATGCCGATGCTGCAGATCGTCGAATCGATCGATGGCGAATTGAAGCTCGTGCTCGCGCCGGTCGGCGGTTGGGACACGGGCCGATTCGGGCTCGATCGCGACCTGATCGAGGCGGTGAAGAAGGGGCGGGCGGAAATCGTCCACGCCTTCCTGGCCAAGGGCGCCTCGGCGGAGGCCCGCGACGGACGCGGCGGCGCCGTTCTGCATTGGGCGGCGGCTCGAGGCGAGACGGATATAGCCGAGCTTTTGCTTGGCGCCGGCGCCGACATCAATGCGACCGACCCCGAAGGCCGCACCCCGCTTGCCGTGGCCGAGGCCCGCGGCAAGTCGGAACTGGCGGCCTTCCTGCGCCGCCGCGGCGCGCGCTGAAACGGCGCTCCAGCCCCGTAAGCCTTTGATTTCCGGGGAATACGACAAAACGCGACAAGGGGAGATATTAATACATTGTAACATACCATAATCATGATATAAGAATGTTCGCGAGACTCGGGCCGAATGCCGCACGGTACGGATTTGACCTAAGCTCGTTGAGTTAACCAGCTGAAAATAAACGCCTATCCGAATAGGGAGGATAAAAATGCCGACATTCGTGCACACGGACAAGTGTGACGGCTGCAAGGGCGGACAGGTCACGGCCTGCATGTATATTTGCCCGAACGACCTGATGAAGCTCGATACGACTCGCATGAAGGCGTTCAATCAGGAGCCGGAACAGTGCTGGGAGTGCCAATGCTGCGTCAAGGCTTGCCCGCAGCAGGCGATCGAGGTCCGCGCGTTCCAGGATTGGGTGCCCATGGGCGGCGCCGCCATTCCGCTGCGCACGGATAACGCCATCATGTGGACGATCAAATTCCGCGACGGCGAAATCAAGCGTTTCAAATTCCCCGTTCGCACCACGCCGGTCGGCTCGATCGACCCTTATGGCAACAAGCCGCAGGCCGGCGACCTCAAGGATCAGCGCTTCTTCACCGAAGATGGCAAGGATCTGCCGCGTCCCGCCTAAAAAGCGACCGCCGAACTTTACAATAATCGTGTCACTCAACGCGTGGGCCGGGCCGCGTTCTGCCTGGAGTCGCGTCTAGGAGTTATGGGAAATGAGCGAACCGAGTTTTGGCAATCCTGAAATCGTAGAAATCGACACCGACATCCTGCTGGTCGGCGGCGGCATGGCCGCTTGCGGCGCCGCCTACGAGGCCAAGCGCTGGGCGGGCGACAAGCTCAAGATCACCCTGGTGGACAAGGCGGCCATGGACCGCTCCGGCGCCGTGGCGATGGGCCTTTCCGCCATCAACACCTATCTCGGCGAGAATACGCCCGAGGATTATTGCCGCTACGTTTCGGCCGACCTGATGGGCATCACCCGCGACGACCTGGTCTACGACGTCGGCCGTCACGTTGACGGCACGGTGCATCTCTTCGAGGAATGGGGCCTGCCGATCTGGAAGGAAATGGAAGGCGGACGCGTCGATGGCGCGAGCTGGCAGAAGCAGGGCGGCCTGCCGTTGAAGGACGGCGGCAAGCCGGTCCGCTCCGGCCGCTGGCAGATCATGATCAACGGCGAAGGCTACAAGACCATTGTCGCCGAAGCCGCCAAGAAGGCGCTGGGGATGGAAAACATCTACGAGCGCGTCTTCATCGTGAAATATCTGCTCGACGCCAATGAGCCCAACCGCATCGCCGGCGCAGTCGGCTTCTCGGTTCGCGAGCACAAGCTTTACGTCTTCAGGGCCAAGGCGATCCTCAACGTCGCCGGCGGCGCGGTCAACGTGTTCCGTCCGCGCTCCACGGGCGAAGGCATGGGCCGCGTCTGGTATCCGGTGTGGAACGCCGGCTCGACCTACGCCATGGCGGCGGAAGTCGGCGCCGAGCTGACCATGATGGAGAACCGCTTCGTCCCGACCCGCTTCAAGGACGGCTACGGTCCGGTCGGCGCCTGGTTCCTTCTGTTCAAGTCCAAGGCGACCAACGCCTTCGGCGAGGACTATGTCGTCAAGAACGCCGAAATGCTCAAGGATTTCGCGCCCTACGACAAGGCCTTCGTCGTTCCCTCCTGCCTGCGCAACCACGCCATGCTGAAGGAGATGAAGGACGGCCGCGGTCCGATCCTGATGGATACGCCCACCGCCATGAAGAAGCTCGCCGAAACGCTGACGCCCAAGGAAGTCAAGCATCTCGAGGCCGAGGCCTGGGAAGACTTCCTCGACATGTGCATCGGCCAGGCCGGCGTCTGGGCGGGTCTCAACATCCGTCCCGAACAGCAGGTGTCCGAACTCATCCCGACCGAGCCCTATCTCCTCGGCTCGCATTCCGGCTGTTGCGGCATCTGGGTGTCGGGTCCCGAAGACGTCGCTCCGCCGGAATGGCAATGGGGCTACAACCGCATGACCACGGTCAATGGCCTGTTCACCGCGGGCGACGGCGTCGGCGCCTCCGGCCATAAATTCTCCTCCGGCTCGCACACCGAAGGCCGCATCGCCGGCAAGTCGATGGTCAAGTTCGTGCTCGAACACGCCGACTACAAGCCGGCGCTCAAGGGCGACATCAAGGAGATCACGGAGGAAATCTACCGTCCGGTGCGCAATTATTTCGAGCACAAGGACAAGACGACCGCCGAGGACGTCAACCCCTACTACATCACGCCCCGCATGTTCCAGATGCGCTTGCAGAAGATCATGGACGAATATGTCGCCGGCGTCGCCACCTACTACCAGACCAATGGCGAGATGCTGAAACGCGCCACGCACTATCTCACCTTGCTGAAGGAAGATAGCGCCAACATGCGCGCCAAGGACCTGCACGAATTGATGCGCGCCTGGGAAAACTACCACCGCCTGTGGACCGGCGAGGCCCATATGCGCCACATCCACTTCCGCGAGGAAACCCGCTATCCGGGCTTCTACTATCGCGCGGATTATCCGCAGCTCGACGACGCGAACTGGAAAGTTTTCGTCAATTCGCGCTTCGATCCGGAAACCAAGACCTGGGCGCTCAAGAAAGTGCCGCATAAGGATCTGGTGCCCAAGACCTACGGCGCCGCCAAGCACTGAGACGAAAATATTCGGGGCCGGCCTCCTGCCGGCCCCGGATTTGTCTCTGCCCTGCGCCCAAGCAATACCATCGGCCCGAAATGACCGATGGAAGCCGCGCCAACGGGCGCGGAGGCGTCCTTGCTTTCGACGCATCGAAGGCGTAGGCCGCCTAATGATGTGGGAGAGGAAACTGGGAGGTTCCCTATGAAAGTGATCAGTGTATTGAAATCCAATAAGCAAAAGCTCGCGATCGCCGCGCCCGACGATACGATCGCCGAACTTTCGAAGCGTTTGAGTTCTCTGAATATCGGCGCCATGCCGGTCTGCGCCGCCAGCGGCGAGCTGATCGGCGTCATTTCCGAACGCGACGTGATGCGCGCCTTCGCCAGGGACGGCGCCCAGCTCGCCAAGCGTTTCGTCGCCGATCTGATGACGCGCGAACTCGTCACCTGTGACCAGCACGCCAATGTGAGCGAAGCCGAGGAACTGATGCACAAGCGCCGCGTCCGGCATCTGCCGGTGGTCGATGGCGACAGGCTGGTGGGCCTTTTGTCCATCCGCGACATCATGGCCTGGCGGTTGCAAGAATCGCGCAACGAGGTCAATGTATTGCGTGACGCGGTGATCGCCGCGCGCCACTAACGAGGAAGACGCCGCGGACGGTCGAACCGACGCGATCGCCGCGGCGCGTGACCAAAAAGGATCAGAAGTGCCGGATAACGAGATGGGCGAAGACAAGCCGTCGAAATTGGCCGACGCCGACCAGGAATACCGGGCCGAGGAAGAGCGCCGTCGTCAGGCCGAGCAAGACCTTGACGTGCCGATCGTCACGGCCCTGCGCGGCGCGACGCAAGGCCCGGTCGTGCCTTTGCGCCTCAACGCCTCGAATTCCTTCTGCTTCAATTGCCATCCCGGCGTGTCATGCTGGAACGAATGTTGCCACGACACTGACATTACGCTGACTCCTTACGATCTGATCCGCATCGGGCGCGCGCTGAAAATCGCCTCGGGCGAGGCCGGCCGCCTGTTCGGAACCGAGAGCGTGCATGAGGCTTCCGGCATGCCGGTGCTCAAGCTGAAACGCGTCGACAAGGGCGAGGCCAAGCGTCCCTGCGTCTTTCTCGATCCGGAAAAAGGCTGCTCGATCTATGAACATCGCCCCGCCGCCTGCCGCTATTATCCGCTCGGCCTCGCCTCGGTGAAAATGAAGGGCCATGACACGCCGGAAGACTTCTACTTCCTGGTCAAGGAGCCGCACTGCAAAGGCCATGAAGAGTCGAAGGAGCAGACGGTCGCAGAATTCCGCCAATCGCAGGGCGTCGAAACCTACGACGAACACAATCGCGGCTGGATTCATATCCTGATGAAGCTCGCCTCGTGGAAGGTGCTCGGCGGGCCGTTCGGCAAGGAGCCGGACGAGCGGATGAAGAAAATGTTTTTGATGGCGACGACCGATCTCGACGCGTTCCGCCGCTTCGTCTTCGACACCAGTTTCCTGCAGCGCTATGCCGTCGACCCCGAGACCCATGCCGAGCTCGCCACCGACGACGAGGCGCTGCTCCGCCTGGCGCTCGACTGGCTGCGCGCGATCCTGTTCAATGAGCCGACGCTGCCGCTTCGTGAAGACGTGCTGCATGGCGCCATCGCCAAGGCCCGCGCCGGGCTTGGCGGAACCTAATCCCGCAGGTCATCCGCCTTTTTGGCGCCGTCATTGCATCCTCCCACGGCAATGACGGCGCTCCCTTTTTGACTGGTCGCCAGGGTCCGGCTTTCGCATGAAAAAACTCTTCTTCACCTCCGACACCCATTTCGGCCACATGTTCGCGCTGACCAAGCGCAAGCGTCCTTTCGCCTCGACCGCGGAAATGGACGAATTCCTCATCGCGCGCTGGAACGAGGCGGTGGGCGCGGAAGACGAGGTCTATCATCTCGGCGACGTCGCCCATCTCGAACACGGGCGCCTTGCCGAAGTGCTCGAACGGCTCAATGGCCGCCTGCACCTGATCCTCGGCAATAATGACGCACGCGACGCCATGGAGGCGACCGGCCGCTGGGAGTCGATCGCCGAATTGCGCGAACTGACCGTCGGCGAGCAGCGGATTTTTCTCTGCCATTATCCCTTGCGCGAATGGCCCAACGCCTGGCGCGGCGCCTGGCATCTCTTCGGGCACGTGCACGGCAAATACGACAAGGACCCGCACGGGTTGAGCCTCGACGTCGGCGTCGACAGCCATTCCTTCGCGCCGATCGGCTGGGACAAAGTCGTCGAAATCATGGGGCGTAGGGCGACAAAGCCGCGCGCCGCGGCCGAGTGAGCTTGGACTCGCGGTTTCGCAGCGACGCTCTCTCCATGACGAAAATCAATGCGCCAAGCGGATCAAAGCGATCCACTCGCGCGTGAATTTCGAGGCCGGCGAATGCCGCACATTGCAGCGATTTCGACGATCTTGCAGCGAGACGCGACATGGCGAAGTCCGATCCGGTCCGCGAATTTGTCAGCGAGGCCCTACGAGCGGGACGATCCCGCCGGGAAATATCGGAGGCGCTGGCCTCGGCGGGTTGGTCCGAAAAAGAAATCGCGCGCGGCCTCGCCGCCTTCGCCGAGCGCGACTTCACCCCGCCGATCCCGCGTCCGCAGACTCAGCTAACGGCGCGCGAGACTTTCCTCTATGCGGTGCTTTTCACTGCGCTGCTCCTGACCGCCGTCAACTTCATCGGACTCGTCCACGCCCTGCTCGATATCTGGTTGCCCGATCCGAGCGAAGGCGGCTACGCAAAGCTGTCGGCGATCGCCAGCGTGCGATGGGCGATCGCGTCCCTTTTGGTGACCGCGCCGCTCTATGTCTGGATGACTCTTCTGACCGAACGCAGGATCGAGGCCGACCCGAGTCTGCGCAAGTCTCCGGCGCGCAAATGGACGCTCTATATCGCGCTGTTCATAGCGGCGTTGACGCTCGTCGGCGACGCCGTTTATGCGATCTACAGCTTTCTCGCCGGCGGCTTGACGCTACGCTTCGCCCTCAAATCGCTGACCGTCGCCGGCGTCGCCGGGGCGGTCCTGGCCTTCTATCTCAAGGACGCCGGGGAGAGCGACGATGCGGGGTAGAACCTATGCGATTTTGGTGCTGGCCGCCGTGGGCGCCGCCGTCGTCGCCGGTCTTTTCACGATCGGCGGACCGCGCGAGGCGCGACGGGAAAAATTCGACCTGCACCGCTATGACGATCTCGCCTTCATCGCTCGCGCATTGCTTTGCGCCAACCGGCGAATCGCCCATCCCGTCCTGCCGGAAAAGCTCAACGTCGATAGCCTCAGAGCCTATTGCAGCGGAACCGAGGTCACCGCCGCCCAACTGACCGACAAGGAAACGGGCGCGCCTTACGCCTATACGCGCCAGAATGACGACACATTTTCCGTCTGCGCGACATTTCACGACGCGAAAAGAATTGCGACTTTGCACCCCCGCGGGGCCAATGCGGCCTTCGCATTCGACCCCGACACGGGATGCGTGAGCGGGCGCATCCGCTGAGGCCGCGCCTGCGGCCTCACTTCTTCTTCGCCATCCCTTCCAGCTTTTCCGAGCGGATCGTGTTGCGCTGGAGCGCTGCGTCTTTTTCCGCGTCCATGCCGAAGGCGACCGCCATCAACTGAGAATAGAAAACGACGGGGATGTGATAATCCGTGCCGAATTTCTCGTTGATGAGCGGCTGGTACATTTCGACATTGGTCTGGCACAGCGGACAGGGCGTCGAGATCACGTCGGCGCCTTCGCGAACCGCCTCTTCGACGATCGCCTTCATCAAATGCAGCGTGCGGTCGGGGCTCATCACCGCGACCGAGCCGCCGCAGCAGGCGGTCTTGTGCTTGAACGGCACCGCCTCGGCGCCGCAGGCCTTGGTGAAGTCGTCGAGGAAACTCGGATCGTCATAGCAGTCGTAATCGCCGCCGGCCTCGGTGCCGGCGAAGGGCCGCACCGTCTGGCAGCCGACATAGCCGGCGACTTTCAGCCCTTTCAGCGGATTGGTGACCCGCTTTTCGATCGCCTCGACGCCGACGTCGTTGACCAAGACTTCGCAGGCGTGGCGCACTTTCAGATCGCCATTATATTCGAGCCCGCCCGCGGCGAGCGCCTCGTTGACCTCGGCGCGCTTCTTGACGTCGGCCTTGATCTTCTCGTTGCCGCCATGGGTGTTGAGGTAGCAGGCGGCGCATCCGGTGACGACGTCTTGCGTTCCCTTCTTCTGCGCCTGGGCGAGATTGCGTCCCGTCAGCGCCAGATTGGGCAATTGACCGCCGCCGATATGGCCGATCGAGGCGCCGCAGCAGTTCCAATCGTCGATGTCGTCCAGTCCGATGCCGACCTCCGGCATGACGGCGCGCAAGGATTCGTCGAGATGCCGGCCGCTGCCTTGCGACGAGCAGCCGGGGTAGTAGGTCATGGTCTTCTTGTCGGTCATGTCCATTTCCCCAAAGCTCAATGCCGCGATTCGATTTCGCGCGCCTTGGCGAGGATCGCCTTCAATTCCTTGCGGCCCTTGGTCTTATGCGGCATGCCGATATGCATGCGGCCCGTCTTGACCATGCCGAGCGCGACCTTGAAGTTCGCCATGGCGCGCTTGAAACCTTCGCCCAGGCCGAGCGACAGGAAATAGCGCAAGGTGACGAGGCGCTCGTCGGTGCGGCCGAAAGTCTCCGCCGACCACCAGAACGATTTCGCGAAGTTTTTGTTCTCGTGCGGTCCCTTGGCGTAGCCGAATTCGGCCGATTTCGCCGCCAGGTCCTGCAGGATATAGGTGACCGGCACGCCGCGCGGGCAGCGCACCACGCAGCGATAGCAGCTGGTGCAATTCCATTGCGTATTGGAGGAGAGCACTTCCTCCTTCATGCCGGCGCGGATCATCATGAACAATTTGCGCGGACCATAGTCCATCTGCACGCCGATCGGGCACGAACCCGAGCAGGCGCCGCATTGCATGCACAAGTTCAGCTTGTCGCCGCCGTTGATATTGTCGCGGACCCATCGCGCAAAGGTGAGATCGTAGGTCTTGGCGGCGGCCGGAGCGGGCGTCGTCATTCTAGAACCCCTTCATCGGATTGGGAGGCAAAGTCCCGATCAGTTCGGCGAAAGCGTCGAGGACCGTCGGCGCGCGACAGGAATCGGCGATCGACATTTCCTCGAAACAGACGCGCTCCTGTTCCAGCGCCAGGCTCTTCAAAGTCTCGCCGACCTTGCTGAGACGCTCCTTGGCGAGCGCCGAGCCCTTGACGAAATGGCACTGATAGTCGTCGCCCGACTTGCAGCCCATCAGCATGATGCCGTCATAGCCCTTCTGCAGCGCGGTCGAGATCCATTGCAGCGTCACCGAGCCCATGCAGCGCACCGGGATGATGCGGACGTAGGGTGACCAGTGCGAGCGCGCAATGCCGGCCATGTCGATCGAGGGATAGGCGTCGTTTTCGCAGGCGAGCACGAGAATGCGCGGCTTTTCCTCGAATTCGTCGGGAATCTCGTTGGCTTCGATCATCTCGTTGACCATCTGCGGATGGTAATTGTCGAAGGTGATCGTCTGCACCGGACAGGCGCCCATGCAGGTGCCGCAGCGCCGGCAGCGGGCGAAATTGACGGTCGGCCGCCCCTGCTCATCCTCGTCGATGGCGCCGAAGGGACATTCGACCGTGCAGCGCCGGCATTTGGTGCATTTCTCGTGACCGATCTTGGGGAAGGTCAGGTCGCCGACGCGCGGATGAACGGATGCGCCGGCGGCCCCGCCCTCGATCGCCTGGATCGCCTTGAGCACGGCGCCGGTGGCGTCCTCGGCGCTTTCCGCCATATCCATCGGCCGGCGCAGAGGCCCGGCGGTGTAAATGCCGGTCCGGCGCGTCTCATAGGGGAAGCAGATGTAATGGCTGTCGGAAAAGCCGTCGGCCAGAATGGGAATATGCGGCCCCTGCCGGTATTGCAGGTTGAGGATCGGGCCGCCGGGCGGAATCCCCTTGTCGATATGCGGCCAGGCCGAACCTTCGCCATTGGAATAGCCCGCGACAGCGATGGGCGCGACCGGATTGATGTCGTCGGTCAGCTGCGCCGTATTTTTTTCGGCGTCGGCGGCTTCCGGCGCGTCGATATTGGTGGAATTGGGCACCATCCCGGTCGCCAGCACGATGAGGTCGAGCCCGCCGAGCGGCACGTCCTGGCCGAGCAATTCATCCGCATAGGATATGCTCATGCCCTTGCCGTCGACCGACGACACTTTGCCCTTCATGAAGATGACGCCGCTGCGCTGGGCTTCGCGATAGAATTCCTCGGCCGTGCCCGGCGTGCGCAATTCCTCGTAGACGATATAGGCCATGGCGTCCTTGTCGCCCTTGACCACCTGCAGCGCCTGCTTGATTGAGGCCGTGCAGCAGACCGACGAGCAATAGGGCAGATGATTGGGGTCGCGGCTGCCGGCGCATTGCACGAAGGCGATATTTTTTACCGGCGCGCCGGTCGACGGACGCTTGGCGCCGCCATTGGCGAGCATGGCCTCGAATTCGATTCCGGTGACGACATCGGGCGAGGCGCCGTAGCCGAGATGGCCGAGCTTGGTCGCGTCATAGGGCCGCCAGCCGGTGGCGACGACAATCGCGCCGATTTTTTCGACGGCCTCCTGGCCGCCATGGTTGATCGTGACGTCGAAGGCGCCGGGTTGGCCGGAGGTCTTCGTGACCGTCGCATTGGTGAAGACGCGGATGCGGCCGTTCGCCTTGACCTTTTCGATCAGCTTGCCGATGTCGTTGGGATAGAGATCGCGATAGGGCGGCGCATGCGGCGCGCGCGCCGACCATTTCGCCGACCAGCCGCCGAGCGACTCGGACTTCTCCACCAGCACCGCGTCATAGCCGGATTTCGCCGCCTCGAGCGCGGCGGTGAGGCCGGTGACGCCGCCGCCGACCACCAGGACGACCCGCGAAACGTCGCCGAGAGCGGCAGGCTCGGGCTGCTCCGTCCTGGACAATTGCGCAATGCCCATCCGCACCGCGTCGGCGGCGAGCATTTCCGTATCTTCTTCATGCGGCGTCTGCGACCAGGCGACCTGCTCGCGCAGATTGGCGCGCACCACCGGCGTCCCGTCGAAACGGAATTTGTCGGCCATGACGCGCGGCGAACAGGCGGCGACCACCATGCGGTTCACCACGCCCTCTTCCACGTCCTTCTTCATGGCCTCGACGCTCTCCGGCGAACAAAGCGCGCCGCTCGTCACGCAATGGCCGATGCGGAACTCGTTCTTGCCGACCTTTTCGAGCGCGTCCACATCCACGGCTTCGGCGATGCCGCAGCCCTTGCAAAGATAGACGCCCGGTTTCTTCTCGGACACGCTTCCGTCTCCCCTGTCACGCGCCGTTCAATGCGGCGCCTGTGTTTCCCGGCTGAACCGCGCCCTCCTTAAGGCCGCGGTCTATTTGCGGCGCTCTTCTCAGGCGCTGCGCACCGCCTGCACGGCTTTTAAGGCCGCTGCGGTGGCGGATTGGACCGACATGGACACATCGAGCGGCCCCGACGCGACGCCGGCCGAGAATATCCCGCCCTCCCCGTCGCCTTCCTTCGCGACCAGGAAGCCATATTCGTCCTCGGCGATGTCGATCGTCGGCCGGTAGCCGGCGACGGCGCTCGGCTGCATGCCGGTCGCCAGCACCACGAGGTCATAAGGCTCGGCGTAGATTTCGCGCTCGATCGTGCGCTCGCCGTGCAGGACCGGCTTTCCGTCGTCGCCGACGCGGATATGGGCCGGTTTCGACTTGATGAAAGTCACCTGAGGATCGGCGCGCACGCGATCGTAGAAAGCCTCGAGCTTATCGTGGGCGCGAATGTCGATGTAATAGATGTGGACTTCGGCGTCGGCATATTGCTCGCGCAGATAGGCCGCATGTTTCAGCGAGCCGAGGCAGCAGATGCGCGAGCAATAGGGCAGATGGTTGAGGTCGCGCGATCCGGCGCATTGGATGAGCGCCACCTTTTTCGCCGGCTCGCCGTTCGACGGACGCAGGATCTTGCCGTGGGTCGGGCCGTCGTGGGCGGCCAAGCGCTCCATTTCGACATTGGTGATGATGTCGGGGCTGTGGCTGTAGCTGTAAACGTCGAGCTTGTTGGGATCGTAAGGCGTCCAGCCGGTCGCCCAGACGACGGCGCCGACGTGCAGATCGAAAGTCTCGCCCTTGTCGTCTGGATCGAGCGCGCCATAGGCGCAGGCGCTTTTAAGCTTGTCGCCTTCGCCGGCGGCGATCGCCTCGGGCGCCACGACATAGCGCATGGGGAAGGCGTGCTCGTGCGGCAGATAGGCCGCCTTGACCTTGTCGAGACCGTAATTGAAGGGATTGTCCACCATGGTTTCGGTGACTTTGGCGCATTCGCCGCAGGCGGTGCAGCGTTCGTTCACATGACGCGGATGGCGCTGGACCGTGACCTTATAGGCGCCGCGCCCGCCGGAAATCTCGGCGACCTCGCACATGGTCATCACTTTGAGGCGCGGATTCTTGCGAATGCGCTGATAATTGATCTCCAAGCCGCAGGTCGGGTGGCACAGCTTGGGGAAATAGCGATTGAGCTTGGTCACGCGACCGCCGAGGCTCGCTTCGCGCTCCAGCAGGATCACATCCTGACCGGCCTCGGCCGCTTCCAGGGCCGCCGTCACGCCCGCTATGCCGCCGCCGACCACCAGAATCGTTTGGCTCGCCGGTCCGGCGTTCGAAGCCTCTCCCATTCCCGTCCTCCCCAGGGTTCGCGCGCGAACCTCTTTCTTGATCGCGGACTTGCGGCGATGCGGCAAGCTACGACATGGCTTTTCCGCCTTGCTATGGCCGCCCGCGTTCCTCGCCCTCGGGTCGCCGAGGCGCTTTCGACGCCTTTACATTTATAAGTCGCAATATGCAAATATTTCTATTCCAATTTGGCCCGGCGCGCTATAGCGAATGTTACAGCAAGGCGATAAAATCGGGCCGCGCCTGTCGGACGCGCTCGGGCGCGTCGCCCAGAATTGCGCCCCGCGCGAAGGAATTCATCCCATTATTGCAGGTACTTCCTCTTTCGACTCTTTTTGCGTATGAGTGGCGCGACCATCCTGCGGCGGCTAAGGAGATCCTTCCGCCAGCGCGGGAAACTCCCTTCACCGATCCCTTCGATCCCTAGCTTTCATAGACAATGAGCGACGAATTCCAAATCGACCTCCGCCGCCTCAAGATCAGCCTGCTGATGTGGCTGTCCGGCCGACATTGGCGCAGGCAGGTCGTGTTTTTCGGCGGCGGACTGGCGGTCGGCGCGATTGCGGTCGGGATGGCGAAAAGCGCCGACGCGGCTGAACGCCTCCTTCAGTATATACTGGCGTGGTGGCCGACCGCGCCGCTGGTGCTCACGCCCCTGACTTACGCCATCGCGGCCTACGCCACCATGCGCTGGTTCGACGGCGCCCAGGGTTCCGGCATTCCCCAGATCATCGCCAGCAACGAGCTTCCCACGACTTCGCAGACGCGCGCGGACATGTCGTCGATGCGGGTGGCGATCGGCAAGGTGGTCCTGCTCGTCGTGCTGCTGGTGGGCGGCGCCTCGATCGGCCGCGAAGGGCCGACCGTTCAGATCGGCGCGGCGCTCATGCTGTTCGCGGGCCGGTGGGGGGGCATCCGCCGCGAGGGCGCCCTGTTGCTGGCCGGCGGCGCGGCCGGGATCGCGGGCGCGTTCAACACGCCTCTCGCGGGGGTGGTCTTCGCCATCGAGGAACTGGGCCGCCGCTACGAAGCGCGCACCAACGGCACCGTGATCCTGACGGTGCTGCTGGCCGGCATCGCCTCGCTCATGCTCGCCGGGAATTACACTTATTTCGGCACGTCCACCGCGAATTTGAGCGGCTGGCCGGACGTTGTCGCCGTCATCGTCTGCGGCATCGTCGGAGGGGTGGCGGGCGGCGTCTTCAGTCAGCTTCTGGTGTGGGGCATTGTTAACCTGCCACGCGTATGGAACGGCTGGTCGCTGCGCAAGATCACCATCTTCGCCGGGGTCTGCGGACTTGCGGTCGGCGTGATCGGGCTGGCCACCAACGGCGCGACTTTCGGCACCGGCTATGACCAGGCCAAGGCGATCATCCAGGTCTCCAGCCATATGCCCTGGTATTTCGGGCCGCTCAAACTGATCGTCACCCTGCTCTCAAGCATGTGCGGCATTCCGGGCGGCCTGTTCGCCCCTTCGCTCTCCGCCGGCGCGGGATTCGGCCACACGCTCGAATATTTCCTGCCGATGGTTCCGCCGGCGACCGTCGCGCTTCTCGGCGTGGTCGCCTATTTCTCCGGCGTGGTTCAATCGCCACTCACCGCTTTCGTCATCGTCATGGAGATGACGGACGACAGCAAGATGATGCTCCCCCTGATGGCCACCAGCCTGCTCGCCTACGCAGTCTCGCGCATGGTGTGCAAACACCCGGTCTACCACGCCATCGCCCATTCGATGGTCTGGGACGCCTGGTCGAAAGAGCGGCCGCCGGTCAAAACGGTGGGACCCGCGACAAAGCGCCCGCCGGAGGACGACGAGGACGCTTCGCCGGAGGCGACCGGACCGGAGCCCGCCTGATGCGGATGCGCGGAGAGACCGGCCGCCTTCGTCGCCGCTTGTCACATAACCAAGGCGCCGTTAATTTCTCCAGGCCGGCGACCGCCCGCAACGCCAATATTTGAGACTCCCAAGCAAATGCCTGAATGTTTCTCGACCATCCTGGTCGCCACCGACGGTTCCGAGTTCAGCGCCGGAGCGGTCCGGGTCGCGATCGACATGGCGCAACGGATGGACGCGCGCCTCCTGGCTTTGAGCGCCCTCTACGCCGACGAAAAAATGTTCAAATCGCCAGCGGCGGCCGAAAAGCAGGCCACCGCGATTGTCGGGCAGGCCGTCGCCGCCGCCAAGGCCGCCGGGGTCAAGGCCAACGGGCGGGTGCGCCGCGGCGATTCCCTTGCCGGAGCAATAATCGCAGCCGCCGACGAGGATCTGGCCGATATCATCGTCATGGGGCGGCGGGGCGTTCGCGGCCTGGCGAAGAAGATGCTGGGCGACGCCACCAGCAAGGTCATCACTGGCGCCAGCGCTCCCGTGCTGGTGGTCCCGAAATCGGCCCAGCCCTGGCGCCAACGGATCCTTCTTGCCACCGACGGCTCCGCCGCCGCCGAGCGGGCCGCAGGCTTCGCCGCAGGACTTGCCGGCTGCTTCGGCCTGCCTTTGACCGTGCTGTCGGTGGAGGTTCCGAAACATTCGCCCCAGCGCCAGGCCGAGACCGCCAAGATCGTTGAAAAGACCGTGGCCGATTTCAAGAGCCGCGGCCTCGACGCCGAAGGCATGGTCCGTCGCGGTGCGCCGCCCGAGGAGATCGTGGGCGCGCTCGGCGACGCCCATGCCGATTTGATCGTCATGGGCAGCGAGGGACGGACAGGTCTTTCCCGGCTCCTCGTCGGCTCCAACAGCCTGGAGGTCATCGGGCGGATCGAATGTCCCGTCCTGGTGGCCACGGCGGCGCCGACGCCGCTCGAATCGAGCGCGCGGCCGCGCGACCTCGAAGACGTCGCGACCAAGTCGGAGCGGACCTTCCTGGTGGTCGCCGACGAATCGCACGAAATGTGGACCGCCCTCGATTACGCCTGTCGGCGCGCCAAGGCGACCGGCGGCCGCGTGGCTCTGCTCAGGGTCCTGGAGCCGCCCGAGCCGGTCATGTTCGCCGGCCCCAGGGCGCTGATGCGCGAAGAGGCCCGACAGGCCGCGCTCGAACTTCTGCGACGTCTCGCCGACCATGTTGAGGACGAGTTGGGACAGCGGCCTCAGGTCTATCTGCGCGAAGGCGACGCGACCGAGGAATTGCTTACTCTGCTCGACGCGGAACGCGAAATCACCATGCTGGTGCTTGGGGCCAGTTCGAATCCCGACGGTCCCCGACCGCTGATCGCGGCTCTGTCGGGCAAGCTCCTCCATGCCCTGCCGGTGCCCTTGACCATTGTTCCGGCGCATCTGAGCACGAGCCAGATCAAGGCCTATAGCTAGGGCCTGCTAGACGCAGATTTTATCAGTCATTTGAAACGCCCGGGCGCTTGGGCCCGCGGCGCGGCGTTGCGCCGCATTGACGGCTTGTTGCGGATCGACCAGCTCTGATGTAAAGGGCGAGAACTAAACGCTTTTTGCGCCAAAGAGCATTATTCTGTAAAGTTTATAGACTTTACGAACAAGAAAACGCCTGAACGCAAAAAGATAAACAGGCGCGTTCGAATCCTATTTTCCCGAACGCGACTTGCACTTAAAACGGCATACGGAAAAGCGGAGCCCGTTTTTTCGCGAGAGAAGCCGTGATTCTTGGGGGATCTGGACCCTTTTGCGATTCAACTGGAACGCAATGGGTCCGGCGACGGCGCTTGGGGTCGCAACCCGAGGCGCCGGCGAGGAAGGGGGCGCGTTTGTTCGATATTTATCTGCCGATCGCCGGAATGCCGGCGAATCTTCTGGTGCTGCTGGCGCTCGGGGGCGCCATCGGCGTCCTGTCCGGTCTTCTCGGCGTCGGCGGCTTTCTCTTGACGCCCTTGCTGCTGTTCATCGGCATTCCGGCGCCGGTGGCCGTGGCCACGACCCCAGCGCAATTGGTGGGCTCCGCTTTGTCGGGCGTGATCGCCCACTGGCGGCGCGGCAATGTCGATTTCAAACTGGGAGCGGTGCTGGTCGTCGGCAGTATTTGCGGATCGAGCCTCGGCGTGTGGATTTTCCACATCATTCGCAAGCTCGGCCAGGTCCAGTTCGTCCTCTCGTTCCTGTTCCTGGTCATCCTCACCTCGGTCGGGGCGCTGATGACGGTCGAAAGCTTCGGCGCGCTGATGCGGCGCAGGCGCGGCATCTCCGATGAAGCCAGGACGCGCGCCCCATCCTGGGCCTCGGCCCTTCCGTTGAAGTTGCATTTCCACCGATCGAACATTTACGTCAGCGTCTTCGCGCCGCTCGGAGCGGCGTTCACGGTCGGCTTCATCGCCGCCCTGCTCGGCGTCGGCGGCGGATTCATGATCGTTCCGGCGATGATTTACCTGGTCGGCGTGCCGACCACTGTGGTCGTCGGAACGTCGCTGCTTCAAGTTCTGTTCGCCAACGGCAACGCGACCCTGCTGCAATCGATCATGAACCACACGATGGACATCGAACTCGCAGTGGTGATGGTCGTCTCGGGCGTGGTCGGCGCCCAGCTCGGCGCGCGCTGGAGCGCCAAAGTGCCGGCCGAGCACCTGCGGGCGCTCCTGGCGCTGATGATCCTCGCCATGGGAGGCCGGTTCGCTTACGAACTTTTCGCGACGCCGGCGCATTTCTTCACCATCGCGACCCTGCACGCCCACTGAGCCGCGGTCGGATTTAATGCTGTCTGAATCGAGATCGAATAGGGGGAAGAACGTCGTGGGACTGATACGAAATCTCTGCGCGCTGGTCGTCCTCTGGCCGGGGGGAATGGCCCTGGCGGATGCGCCGATGGCGGTCGATCTCTCGCGCCATAACGTCCCGGTGACCATCGGGTTCTCCGGCGCCAATCTCGTTCTGTTCGGCGCCATCGAACATGGCGGCGACGTGGTCGCCGAAGTGACCGGCCCGGCGAGCAAGACCGTCGTGAGCCGCAAGGAGCGCGTGTTCGGCATGTGGGTCGACCGCGACCAGCTGTCCTTTTCCGGGGTTCCCTCGTTCTTCTGGCTCGGCTCCAGCGCTCCCTTGAAAAGCCTTGCGCCGGCCCCTGAAGAAACCAGCCACGGCATTGGGCTCGCCTCCCTGGCCTTGCCGGTTATGGCGGCGACGTTCGTCGACCCGCCGACCGCCCGCAGATATCGCGAGGCGCTGATCCACGATGAAATCCGCAGGGGCAAGTATTCGCAGGAGGGTCGCGTCGCTCTGCTGGGAAACTTGTTGTTCCGCGCCAAACTGCACCTTCCCGGCGACGCGCCGCTCGGCCGTTACCATGTGCGCGTCTTCGAGCTTCGCGATCGCCACGTCGTCGGCCAGAGCTCCACCGACTTCATCGTCGCGCGCGAAGGCATGACCTCGGCTCTGTACCGCTTCTCCCGGCAGGCCGCGCTCTGGTACGGCGTCTTCACCATTGCGCTCGCGGGGCTTTTGGGCTGGGGCGCGAATATGGCGTTTCGCAAACGCTGAGGCCCGCCGTCACGGGCCTCGCCCGGATTTTTCGCATGGAGCGTGGCCTTCGCCGGCGTCGCGCGGCGTAAGAATCCGCAATGCTCCGGCTCAGAGCGCTTTAAAAAAGTTGAACCAAAACGCCAACAAGAATTTATCGTGAAAACAAACTGTTAAATTAGCCTCTTCGACTTCTGAATTCGCCGGGCGCGCTGCAAAACTGCTCGCCGGCGACTTTTCGCTATTGCGCCGGCCGCCTCAGACCTCACGAAAAATTGCGGAACATCGAATAATTGAATAAAGTCGCGGAAAATGCAGCGGCCGCGTTGGGGGGAAAACATGTCCGACGCCGCAACACCCGCCGGGCGACGTCTGAACCCGGAGACGATATTTCCGTTTCTCGCCTGGCGGCGGCGCATCAGCGGCGAACAGCTGCGCTCCGACCTGCTCGCCGGCCTCACCGGCGCGCTGGTCGTGCTGCCGCAGGGCGTCGCCTTCGCCAGCATCGCCGGCATGCCGCCGCAATACGGGCTTTACGCCAGCATCGTCCCGACCATTATCGCCGCCCTGTTCGGCTCGTCATGGCATCTTGTCGCCGGGCCGAGCACCACGGCCTCGCTGGTCCTTTTCGCATCTCTGACGGAATTCGCGCATGTCGGCTCCGACCAATATATCGGACTGGCGCTGACGCTTGCCGCCATGGCGGGCGTCATCGAACTGTCGCTCGGCCTTTTTCGCCTCGGCGCGCTGGTCAATTTCATCTCGCATACGGTCGTGGTCGGCTATACGGCGGGCGTCGGCGTTCTCATCATGACGACGCAATTGCGCAATTTCTTCGGCCTGAAAATTCCGCACACCAGCGTGTTCTGGGACGCGCTGCGCAACACCTTTCTCGCCCTGCCGCACGCCTCGATCGCGATGACGCTGGTTTCGGTCGCGACGGTCGCGGCCGGCATCCTGTCGCGCAAATATGTGAACAAGGTTCCCTACATGATTCCGGCGATCCTCGCCGGTTGCGCGGTGGGCGTCGCGGCCAATCTGATGACTCCGAATTCGGTTTCGACCGTCGGCGCGCTGCCGAAGAGCCTGCCGCCGCTGTCGGCGCCGGATTTCAGCATCGACACCTGGGAAATGCTGGTGCCGACCGCCCTGGCCATTGCGATCTCGGCGCTCAACGAAGTCGTCTCCATCGGCCGCGCCCTGGCCATCCGTTCCGAGCAGAGGGTCGACATCAACCAGGAATTCATCGGCCAGGGACTCGCCAATCTTATCGGCTCGTTCTTCTCGGCCTATGTGGTCTCGGGCTCGTTCAACCGCAGCGCGCTCAATTACGAATCGGGGGCGAAGAGCCAGATGTCGGCGATGTTCGCCGGCCTCATGCTCGCCGGGATCCTGGTTTTCGCCGCGCCGCTCGCCGCCTATCTGCCGCACGCCGCCATGGCCGCCTCGCTCGAACTGGTCGGCTGGGGCCTGATCGACAGAAAAAGCCTGCGCGGCATCTGGCGCAGCGGCTGGGCCGAGCGCGGCGTGCTGCTGGCGACCATCGGCGTCGCTTTGTTCATCCAGATTCAGGCCGCGATTCTCGCCGGCGTCGCTTTATCGCTCATCGCCTATCTCTATCGCACGTCCAATCCGCAATTGCGGCCGCGCGTGCCCGATCCCAACGATGAGAGCCGCAAATTCGTCGATGCCGGGCCGGGCCTGCCGGAATGCCCGCAGTTCCGCCTCGTCCGGCTTGACGGCTCGCTCTATTTCGGCGCGGTCAACTCCTTCCGCGACGCGCTCGCCGGATTCGAGGAGGAGACCCCCGACTGCAAGAATTTCGGCGTCATCATGCGCGGCGTGAATTTCATTGATCTCGCCGGCGCCGAGGCGCTGGCGATCGAGGCGCGGCGGCTGCGGGCGAACGGCGGCAATCTCTTCCTCATCAACCCAAAAGAGCGGCCGCTCGAATATCTCGAGCGCGGCGGCTATACCGACCAGATCGGGCGCTCCAACATCTTCGCGACGAAGGGCCAGGCGCTGAGCGAAATCTACGAGCGGCTCGACTATAATATCTGCGCCAAGTGCCCATTGCGCGTATTCAGGGAATGCTCGCGCTTCGGCCTGGCGTCCGACGATGAGAAAAAAGTTGAGACTTAGGATTAGCGCGGAGTCGGAAAGGCGGCGCCGGCCAACGGCTTGAAGTCCGCTCCTTCTTGGGAGCATAACCTGTAAGCCAGCCTTCCGTAGCAGCACGAGATGGCGACGACCAATCGCATTGTTTACGGTCGCAAAACGTCAACGTCCGCCGGCCACGTCGAGCGTCGCGCCGGTCGTGTAGGACGAGGCGTCGCTGAGCAGCCAGAGGACGGCCTCGGCGACTTCTTCGGGGCGACCGGCTCGACCAAGCGGGGTGGCCCCGCCGAGTTTTCGAGCCCGGTCGGGCTGCCCGCTCGCGGCATGGATGTCCGTATCGATGAGGCCAGGTCGCACCGAATTCACGCGCACGCCCTGTGGGCCTAACTCCTTGCCCAAACCGAGGGCCAATGTATCGAGCGCCGCCTTCGATCCAGCATAATCCACGAACTCAAATGGAGAACCAAGGCGCGCGGCGGCCGAGGACATTATCACAATGGAGCCGCCCCGCCCTCCCCGATCTCTCGGCAAACGCCTCGCTGCTTCCCGTGCGCAAAGATAAGCGCCCAGAGTGTTGATTTCGAACATGCGGCGTAACCGGTCTGCGGTCATTTCGGCGAGCGGCGCCGCTTGCGCGATAATCCCCGCATTGATGACAACGCCATCCAAATGACCGAACTCTTTCGCCGCCCGTTCAAACATGGCGATAACATCGGTTTCAACGGACACGTCTCCCGTCAAAGCTATCGCGCGACCGCCTGAAGCGCGCACTGCGGCGAGAGTCTCATCGGCGGCTTTCCGGTTGTCACGGTAATTGACTGCAACGGACCATCCCCTCTCGCCACATTTGATTGCCGTAGCGCGCCCAATCCCTCGACTACCGCCCGTTATCAGAACATTTTTCACGGCGCTCGTCCCTTCTTACTTTTCATTCAATACATCAGGCGCCGACCAAGTCAGCGCCCTTTGACAAACCTGTCGCAGGCCGTGAGACGCGTGTCCACAGGCTCTAGCCAATCGCTGCCGCCCGCCGCCTCTGGAATAGCAGGGCGGCGAAAGTCGCCAGCGCGACCAGAGCGACGCCGATCGCGCCTATGGCGTTGATCTCCGGGCTGACGCCGAGCTTGACGCTGCTGAAGACCACGACCGGCAAAGGCGTCGAACCCGGCGCCGAGAGAAACTGGCTGGTCACGACATCGTCGAAGCTCAGCGAAAAGCTGAGCAGCCAGCCGGCGGCCAAAGCCGGCGCGATCATCGGCAGAGTGATGACGAAAAAAGTCTTCAGATGCGTCGCGCCAAGGTCCATCGCCGCTTCTTCGTATGAGCGATCCATGTCGGACAGGCGGGCGGCGACGATGACCGCGACATAGGAGAGAGCGAAGCTCACATGGCCGATGACCAGAGTATCGAAACCGCGTTCGGACGGCCAGCCGGTCAGACGCCCGAGATTGACGAAAAGCAGCAGCAGCGAAATGGCCATGACGATTTCCGGCATGACCAGCGGCGCCAGGATCAGCCCCCAGAAAAGCAGGCGTCCGCGAAAGACGGAAAAGCGCGCGAGCGCAAATCCGGCGAGCGTTCCGAGCGCCAAGGCGAGGCTCGCCGAAACCATGGCCAGTTTGACGCTGAGCCAGGCGGCGGAAAGCATGGCGTGGTCGGCGAAAAGCGCGGCGTACCAGCGCGTCGAAAATCCAGCCCAGACGGTAGCGAGTTTCGAGGCGGTGAAGGAATAGATCACCACCAGCACGAGCGGCGCATAGAGAAAGACCAGCCCAAGCGCCAGCATGGAGCGGCGGAAGAGTCCGCGCGGATTCACGGCGCCGCCTCCCGCTTATGCTCGATCCTTTCGAACAGCAGAATGGGAAGGACCAGAATCGCCAGCAGCAGCAAAGCGACGGCGGAAGCGAGAGGCCAGTCGCGGTTTTGGAAAAATTCGACCGAAAGCTGCGCGCCGATCATTGGAAATCTCTCGCCGCTCCGTCGCGCCGTCATTGCTTGCCTTGTCGCCACAATCAATCGCCGCGCAGCGCTCATGCTCCGTTCAGGTTGCCGTAAATAAGCAGACGACGATAAGATCAGCCGAGCCGCAAGGGAGGAAGAAGTTTGAGCGCTCCCAACCCGTCCGAGAAGAAGCCTGATTCCCCGCTCTTGCATAGCGGAGCGCCCAAGAGTTCCTTGAGCCCCGGCGTGGTGGTTTCGACGCTGGCGCTCACCCTGCTGATCGGATTCGGCATGGGGGTCAGCTTTGAGTCGGGCCGGGAAGCCGCGTCGCCGCCGGCGCCATCGGCGAGCGAACAGAAGCGCGCGCCGGAGCCCGAAGCGCCGAAAGCAGAGTCGCCGCCAAGCGCGCCCGCGCCCGCCCCGGCGCCCGCGGCGGAGAAAGCCGAGCCAAGCCCTGCGGCCGAGGCGCCGAAGCCCGAAGCCAAGACGCCCGAAAACAGGACTCAGATCGAGGCCAAGGCGCCCGCCCCGACGCCATCGGAAGCGGCGCGGCCAAAACCGCCGGCGCCCCCTTCAAAAACTGTGGAGGCGAAACCATCGCCGCCCCCGTCGCGGCCGGCCCCCACCGCCGAGGAAACGCCGCAAGCCGCGCAAGAGCCTCAGCCGGCGAAGCCGCGGGCGGAGGAACAGGCTCAGCCAAAGCCGCCGCCGCGGCCGACGCTTTACGCCTATGTTTATCGGTACGAGAAAAACGGCGGCTTCGGCTACAAGGTCAGCGGCGGACGTTTCGAAAATCTTTTGGCGGCGCGGGCTAAGGCCATAGCCGACTGCAGAAAGATTGGCGGAAACAATTGCAAGTTCAATTTCGCGCCGGTCGGCGGCTGTATCGCCGTGGCGCGGCCGCCCCGCGGTCCCTACTGGGTGTCGTCCATCCGGCCGAACGAGCGCGCCGCCGCCGAAAACGCGCTCGAACATTGCTTCGACCAGGATTTCCGCGCCTGCCGGATCGTCGAGGTTCTCTGCCCACGGCCCTAGCGCCGATTTCTCACGCGTGCTGCGGCCTGCGTCCCGCGCGAGAAATCCGAGCCGGCGCTTTCGCGTAAAGCCTTCGGTCGTTCCGCGCAAGAATATAAGCGGCGACAAAGAGCTGCAGGACCGCGCTCGACTTGGATATTCTGTAGTTCGCCGGGGCGCCATCGTTAATCTCACTGAAATAACAAAAAGACTGTGCTGCTTCTTTGAGCTTGTTTGTCGCCACTCGGGCGGCGGCGGTTTCCGCCGCGCAAAATCCTCGTCGCCATTAACCGCGAACGAGCCCTGAACAGCCGGGCTCCGGGCAAAGCCTGGCGATCGCAGCCGCGATCCACGGCCGCGCCCAGGTGCGACTGCTGGCCGAGCAGGCAGAAAGCATTTCAGCGAAAAAATTGGGCGCCAATCGCAATGATTTTCCGGATGCGCCGTCCAGTCTCCGTTGCACTGCTGAATCTTGCGACGCCCGATAAAAAAGGTGTCTCGAAAGACGTGCCGACAACAGCCAGCCGCTATTTTCTTACGGAGTTTCAGTAACTTAACTAAAGCAAAGCTCACGCTGTGGGAGACGGCCGCGTAAGTAGAATTACGTAGGCGTGAATACGTACATGAATGATGTAATTTTACAACATCACAAGAATAACTGCAAAAGACGGGCCGAATTAGGTTTTATGAAATCATGAGTCTCATTAATGTCCTTCCTCAGCGTTTTGCGCCGAATTGGCGGCCAAAACTGGGAAGGAAAACCAAAATGCGTAAGATCCTGCTCTCAACCGTCGCCCTTGCGGCCCTGACGGGCTACGCGATGGCAGGCGACCTCCCCTCGACCAAGGAAGCGCCCGTCTTCGTGGCCCCGCCTCCCGTCTTCACCTGGACCGGCTTCTATGTCGGCGCCAACGTCGGCTATGGCGGCGACGAATTCCGCTATCCGATCGCCATCACCGGCCCCCGAGGCGTCACCGCCTTTACCGGAACGGGCCATCTGACCTCTGGCGGTTTCATCGGCGGCGGCCAGATCGGCTATAATTATCAGTTCAATGGGCCTTTCGTCATCGGCGCCGAGGCCGACATCATGGGAACGTCGATCACGGGCGAGGTTGGCCTCAATGGCACGATCGCCGCCGGCGCCATCGGCAACAACACCGCGACGACCATCGGACTGAAGACGGGCTCGCAGCTTGATTACCTCGGAACGGTGCGCGGCCGGCTCGGCTATGCGATGCTCGACAACCGCGGGCTGCTTTATGTTACAGGCGGCTTCGCTTATGGCGGCGTGCACACCTACTTCAACGCTAACGTCAATGGAGCCCCGATAGGCCCGTTGAGCAGCACTTCCTATTCCAAGGACACGACGCCCACCGGCTGGACCGTCGGCGGCGGCTTCGAATACGCCATTACGGATCACTGGACGT
>CAYRNB010000033.1:24058-31177 GCA_964425315.1 uncultured Rhodoblastus sp. | reverse complement strand
CGGGCGGAGTCTCCAAAACGACATCGGGGACGGTGGCGCTTTCCGGCGCCAACACTTACAGCGGCGGCACGACGATCGACGGCGGAACGCTGAACGTCATGGGCTCTATCGCTTCGTCGAGCGGTGTCGCCGTCAACAACGGCGGCGTCCTGACCGGCTCGGGAACGGTGAGCGGGGTTGAGGTTAATTCGGGCGGGACTCTGGCGCCGGGAGCGGCCGGCGCGCCCGGAACTTCCATGACCATCAACGGCGATTTGACGGTGCAGTCCGGCGGCGTCTATCTCACCGAACTCGGCTCTTCGACGGCGACGATGGCCAATGTGACCGGCGGCGCGACTTTAGAATCCGGCAGCACCGTAGAAGCCGTTTTCGCGCCCGGCTACTCATTCACTCATGCGCAGCAATATTTGATCCTGACGGCGGGAAGCGTCAGCTCGTCGGCTTCGGTCGACGCGTCGGCTTTGGGTCTGCCGGTGGGCTTTTCCGCCTCGCTGAACGCCACCTCCACCGACCTCTACCTCAACCTGCAATCGGCGCTCGGCCTCGGCGGCAATCTCGGCGGCAATCAGCAGAATGTCGCGACCGCGCTGAACGCTTACTTCAACGGCGGCGGGACGCTGCCGGCGGGTTTCCTGCCGCTTTACTCCCTGACCGGCTCCAACCTCTCCAACGCGCTCGGCCAGGTCGACGGCGAGGCGGCGACGGGCGCTGAACGGGGCGCCTTCGCCATGATGAACGGCTTTTTGGGCGTGATGCTCGATCCCTTCGTCGATGGCCGCAACGACGGCTTCGGCGGCGCCAACGGGAACGCGCTCGGCTTCGCGCAGGCGCCTGAGGCGGCGCTGCCGCCGCGGCTTGCCCAGGCCTATGCGGGCGTGCTCAAGGAGCCGGCGCCGGCCTATGGCGGCTGGACGGTGTGGGGCGCGGGCTTTGGCGGCTACAACCAGACCCTCGGCAATGCTGCGGCGGGCTCGCATACGGTCGACTCCAGCGTTTACGGCTATGCGGTGGGCTCGGACTATCATCTGACGCCGGACAGCTATCTGGGCTTCGCCATCGCCGGCGGCGGCCTCAACTGGAGCCTGGCGCAGGGTCTCGGCTCCGGCCGCAGCGACAGTTTCAACTTCGGCCTCTATGGCAAGAGCTTTTTCGGCTCGGCCTATGTCGAGGGCGCGCTCGCCTTCGCCAATCACTGGATGACGACGAGCCGCACCGCGCTCGGCGATCCGCTGAGGGCGAATTTCGTCGCGCAGAGCTATGGCGGCCGCATCGAGGCGGGCGACAATTTCGCGCTGACGCCGTCTTTCGCCATCATCCCCTACGCCGCCTTGCAGGCGCAGGATTTTTCCACGCCGGCCTATGCCGAGACGGATCTGGGCGGCGGCGGCTTCGGGCTGGCCTACAACGCCATGAACGCCTCCGACACGCGCGGCGAGCTTGGCGCGCGCTTCGCCGACATGACGTCGCTCGGCGCCATGCCGGTGGTGTTGCGGGCGCGGTTCGCCTGGGCGCACGACTGGGTGAGCAATCCCTCGCTGGTCGCGGCGTTCCAGGCGCTCCCGGGGACGAATTTCATCGTCAACGGCGCGCCGTTCCCGCATGATTCCGCCCTGACCAGCGCCAGCGCCGAACTGCGTCTTGCGCTCCACTGGTCGCTGATGGCGCGGTTCGACGGCGAGTTCGCCTCGGGTTCGCAAACCTACGCCGGAACCGGAATTCTGCGCTATCTCTGGTGAGGCGCGGGAGCGTCGCCTGAACGCCGGGGGGCCGCAGCTTCGCGCCGACGGGGGCGAATATCCTCAACGGCGAGGGTTGGGGCGGCGTCCTCGACACCCGGTATCCTTAGGGCCTCGCGGGAGGCTGGCGCGTCGCGCCATCGCGCCCATGCTGCCTTCCGAGGCCAAAATCGATCCGCTACTGCTCAACCTGGGAAAAGACCAGCAGCCCGATCGACTGGCGCGCCAATTTCAAGACCGAGTCTGGCGTCGCAAAAAAGAGCTTGCAGAACAGAACAAAACAAGTACATTTACAACCGACAAGCTGATTGCCACCCTCGATCACCCATGCCAAAAGGATCAGGCGCCATGTCGCAAGCCAATCTCCGCCTCGTGGAAGGAACTTCTGTGGACAAGACCAAGGCCCTCGACGCCGCCCTCACTCAGATCGAGCGCGCCTTCGGCAAGGGCTCGATCATGCGCATGGGCAAGAACCAGCCCGCGACGGAAATCGAGACCATTTCCACGGGTTCGCTTGGACTCGACATCGCGCTCGGCGTCGGCGGCCTGCCACGCGGCCGCATTATCGAGATTTACGGGCCCGAATCGTCCGGCAAGACCACCCTCGCCTTGCACACGGTCGCCGAAGCCCAAAGGAAAGGCGGCGTCTGCGCCTTTGTCGACGCCGAACATGCGCTCGACCCCATTTATGCGCGCAAGCTTGGCGTACAGCTCGACGACCTGCTCATTTCCCAGCCCGACACCGGCGAACAGGCTCTGGAGATCACCGACACTCTGGTGCGCTCCGGGGCCGTTGACGTTCTGGTGATCGATTCCGTCGCGGCGCTTGTGCCTCGCGCGGAAATCGAGGGCGAAATGGGCGACGTCCAGCCCGGCCTCCAAGCCCGCTTGATGAGCCAGGCGCTGCGCAAGCTCACCGCCTCCATTTCCAAATCGCGGACCATGGTGATTTTCATCAACCAGATCCGCATGAAGATCGGCGTGATGTATGGCTCGCCGGAAACCACCACCGGCGGCAACGCCCTTAAATTCTATGCTTCCGTCCGTCTCGACATCCGCCGCGTCGGCTCGGTCAAGGACCGCGACGAGGTCACCGGCAACCAGACGCGCGTCAAGGTCGTCAAGAACAAGGTGGCGCCGCCGTTCAAGCAGGTCGAGTTCGACATTATGTATGGCGAGGGCGTGTCCAAGACCGGCGAATTGATAGATCTGGGCGTCAAGGCGGGCGTCGTGGAGAAATCCGGCTCATGGTTCTCCCATGACAGCCAGCGGCTCGGCCAGGGACGCGAAAACGCCAAAGCGTTTCTAAAGGCCAATCCGGAAATCGCCGCGCGCATCGAGCAGACGATTCGCGAAAACGCCGGTCTGATCGCCGATCGCATTCTCGATGAGGTCGGGGACGAAAGCCACGACGACTGAGAAAGAGCCCGGACGCCGCCCTTCCCTCGCCTCTCCTGCGCCCTAAATAAACGGTTGCGCCAGCGGCCGGCCGGTCGTTTTCCGTAGAAACGCCTGCGGCGACAAGATAATGCGCCGGCCGCTCTCGACAGGTCCTCGGCCTGTCGGTAGATAGGGCCGCTTGGCCGCGCGGCCGGCTTTGGCTTTTGCATCGGCGGCGCGTCGGAACGAGGCGGAGAATCGAGACATTCCATGAGCGGCGTCAACGAGATCAGGTCCACATTTCTCGATTTCTTCGCCAGGAACGGCCACGCCAAGGTCGAGTCCTCATCGCTCGTGCCGCGCAACGATCCCACTTTGATGTTCACCAACGCCGGCATGGTTCCCTTCAAGAACGTGTTTACCGGCGCGGAGAAGCGCGACTACGTCCGCGCCGCCTCGGCGCAAAAATGTGTGCGCGCCGGCGGCAAGCACAACGACCTCGACAACGTCGGCTATACCGCGCGCCATCACACCTTTTTCGAAATGCTCGGCAATTTCTCCTTCGGCGATTA
Organism: uncultured Rhodoblastus sp.; assembly: GCA_964425315.1. Lineage (GTDB taxonomy): Bacteria > Pseudomonadota > Alphaproteobacteria > Rhizobiales > Beijerinckiaceae > Rhodoblastus. Next base: position 27,489 of record CAYRNB010000033.1, on the reverse strand, counting down.
TTTCAAGGAGGAGGCCATTGCTTTCGCCTGGGAGCTGATCGTCAAGGATTTCGGCTTGCCGAAGAGCAAGCTCCTCGTCACCGTCTATCACGACGACGACGAGGCTTTCGGCCTGTGGAAGAAAATCGCCGGCTTTGCCGACAAGCGCATCATCCGCATCGCCTCAAGCGACAATTTCTGGTCCATGGGCGACACCGGCCCTTGCGGCCCCTGTTCGGAAATTTTCTTCGACCAGGGCGAGAGTCTGGCGGGCGGTCCGCCCGGCAGTCCCGACGAGGACGGCGACCGTTTTCTGGAATTCTGGAACCTGGTCTTCATGCAATATGACCAGGTTGCGCCCGGCCAACGCATTCCCTTGCCCCGGCCGTCGATCGACACCGGCATGGGGCTGGAGCGCATCGCCGCCCTCATGCAGGGCGTGCATTCCAATTACGACATCGATCTTTTCCGCGCCCTGATCCGCGCCGTCGCCGACGCGACCGGCGTCGATCCCGATGGCAAGATGCAGGCGAGCCATCGCATCATCGCCGACCATTTGCGCGCTTCCGCCTTTCTTGTCGCCGACGGCGTCCTCCCCGCCAACGAGGGGCGCGGCTACGTCCTGCGCCGCATCATGCGCCGCGCCATGCGCCACGCCCAGATGCTCGGCGCCAAGGACCCTTTGATGTGGCGGCTGGTTCCGGTTTTGGTGCGCGAAATGGGCGCCGCCTATCCCGAACTCGCCCGCGCCCAGGCGCTGATCGAGGAGACCCTGAAACTCGAGGAGACGCGCTTCCGCGTCACGCTTGCCCGCGGCCTCGCCATTCTCGACGACGAATCGCGCGAGCTTCGCGCCGGCGATCATCTTTCCGGCGGTGTCGCCTTCAAGCTATACGACACTTACGGCTTCCCTTTCGACCTGACCCAGGAGGCGTTGCGCGCGCGAAAGATCGGCGTGGACAAGCAGGGGTTCGACGCCGCCATGCAGCGCCAGCGCGAGGAAGCGCGCAAGGCCTGGGCCGGTTCGGGCGAGGCGGCGACCGAAGCCGTCTGGTTCGCGGTCAAGGACAAAGTCGGCGCCACCGAATTCCTCGGCTACGAGACGGAAGTCGCGGAAGGCGTGGTGGTCGCGCTCATTCGCGACGGCGCTGAGGTCGATCGGCTGAAGGCGGGCGACAAGGGCTTTGTCGTCCTGAACCAGACGCCGTTTTACGCCGAATCCGGCGGCCAGGTCGGCGACACCGGCGTCATGCACGCGCCGGGCGCGCGCCTGCGCGTCGAGAACACCGCCAAAAAGGTCGGCGACCTTTTCGTCCACGAGGTTTCAGTCGAGGAAGGCGAGATCGCCATCGGCGCCGCCTTGCAGCTCGAAGTCGAGGGCGAGCGCCGCGCCGCGATTCGCGCCAATCATTCCGCCACCCACCTGCTGCATGAGGCGCTGCGCGAGGTGCTCGGCGATCATGTCGCGCAAAAAGGCTCGCTGGTCGCGCCCGACCGTTTGCGTTTCGACTTCGCCCATCCTAAGCCCGTCACCGATCAGGAACTGGCCCAGGTCGAGGACATCGCCAATGCGGTGGTGTTGCAGAACGCGCCAGTCGTCACCCGCCTGATGGAGGTCGACCAGGCGATCGAATCGGGCGCGCGCGCCCTGTTCGGCGAAAAATACGGCGAGGAAGTGCGGGTCGTCTCCATGGGCCAAGGGGCGCATCAGGCCGGCCGTCGCACCTTTTCCGTCGAGCTCTGCGGCGGCACTCATGTCGCGCGCACCGGCGACATCGGCTTGCTTTCGATCGTCGGCCGCAGCGCAGTGGCGGCGGGCGTCCAGCGCATCGAGGCGAAAACCGGCATGGCGGCGCGCCGTCATCTCAACGCCGAAGCGCGGGTTCTGCGCGATCTTTCCGGCCTGTTGCGCGCCCCGGTCGAGGGCGCAGCAGAACGGCTCGCCGCGCTGCTGGACGAACGCAAGAAAATGGAGCGCGAGCTTGCCGAGGCGCGGCGGAAACTGGCCATGGGCGGCGGCGGCGCAACGCAGCAGCCGACGCGCCAGATCGCCGGGGTGAATTTCTTCTCGCGCGAAGTCGCGGGCGTCGAAATGAAAGATCTGAAATCGCTTGCCGACGAAGCCAAACAGACGATCGGCTCGGGCGTCGTCGCCATCGTCGGCGTGGCGGAGGACGGCCGCGCCGGCGTCGTCGTGGCGGTCACGCCAGATCTGACGCAGAAATTCAACGCCGTCGATTTCGTCCGCCTGGCTTCGGAAAAGCTCGGCGGCAAAGGCGGCGGCGGACGACCGGACATGGCGCAGGCCGGCGGCCCGGACGGGGCGGCGGCGCAAGCCGCGCTCGCCGCGGTGGCGGACGCGCTGGAGCAGCGCGCCTCCGCCTGAGCCTTACCGCCGTTCGCGACGGTGCAGAAAGGCCAACCTTTCGAACATATGCACGTCCTGCTCGTTCTTGAGCAACGCGCCATAGAGCGGCGGAATCAGCTTCGACGTGTCGCTTTCGCGCAATTGCTCCGGCGTAATATCCTCGCTCAAGAGGAGCTTCAGCCAGTCGAGCAATTCGGAGGTCGAGGGTTTCTTCTTCAATCCCGGAACATCGCGCATCTGGAAAAACAGACGCAAAGCCTCTTCGACCAGGTTCTTCTTGAGATCGGGGAAATGGGTCGCGACGATGGCCTCCATGGTCGGCCGGTCGGGAAATTTGATGTAGTGGAAGAAGCAGCGGCGCAAAAAGGCGTCCGGCAACTCCTTTTCATTATTGGACGTGATGATGACCAGCGGCCGTTTCTTGGCGCGCACCGTTTCGCCGGTCTCGTAGACATGAAATTCCATGCGGTCGAGTTCGAGCAGGAGATCGTTGGGAAATTCGATGTCGGCCTTGTCGATTTCGTCGATCAGCAGCACGACGCGCTCTTCCGCCGCGAAAGCGTCCCAAAGTTTTCCGCGCTTGATGTAATGGGCGATGTCGGAGACGCGCGGATCGCCCAATTGCGAATCCCTGAGGCGCGAGACGGCGTCATATTCATAAAGTCCCTGCTGCGCCTTGGTGGTCGATTTGATTCCCCAGGTCAGAAGGCGCGCCGACAGAGCGGCGGCGACCTCCTCGGCCAGAACGGTCTTGCCGGTTCCCGGCTCGCCTTTGACCAGCAGCGGGCGCTCCAAAGCGATGGCCGCATTGACGGCCACCTGCAAATCCCGCGTCGCAACATAAGTGCTCGATCCGGCAAAACGCATGATTTTTCCTTATCAATTCAGAGCCCCCGGCAATTTGGCGCCGCAGCGCGCGCCGGGCAAGCGCGGCGCGCGATTCGGCGTTCCAGCCGCCTCGTTCCACCGCCGATGCAGCCGCGACGCCCTCCCCCACGTCGGACGCCCGTCGGCGCCGCGTCGCCAGGCCGAAAAAATGTGACATTTCTACAACTCACGGTCACGGAATGACCCCAAACGGCCA
>CAYRNB010000033.1:8369-23958 GCA_964425315.1 uncultured Rhodoblastus sp. | reverse complement strand
CGAAAAAATGTGACATTTCTACAACTCACGGTCACGGAATGACCCCAAACGGCCAAAGTTGCGCCACTTTGCCCTTCCCTCCCCTTCTAACGGGTGGGGCCTTCGATTAATGTGAAGCTCTCGGGTGTCCCGTGCAGACGATATTGCGGCTCCGGCCGGATAGGGACCACGGGATCGAAGTTAACACTTGTTTTACCTTGCAAACTGAAGCCCTCGGGAGGGGTATTCAAATGAACCTCAAGACCAAAATCCTCGGCGCAGCCATTGGCGCGCTCGGCATGGTCGGCGCCACCACCGCCGCCTACGCCATTTCCGTCACCCCGCCCAGCGAGCGCATCGGCCTCGACCTCGCCAGCCCGCTGCCGGAAGGCATCTATTTCGTTGACGTCGCTTCGCTGGGCGGATTCACCCTTGCCGGCGGTTCCGGCAACGGCGCCACGGCGTTCAACTACGACGTCCCGGTCATCGCCTGGTCGACCCCCTGGAGCATCGGCGGCGTCCACGTCGAATTCCTCGTCGCCGGGCCGTTTGCGGAAGTCGGCACCTACCACAACGGCAACAGCAGCTACTCCTACGGCATCTATAATCCCTACCTCGGCATCTCGCTGAACTATTCGTTCGGCAACGGCTTCGCCGTCGGTTACTGGGCCGGCGACTATCTGCCGATGAGCGGCACCGCCGGCTTCGATCCGTTCTTCAATCACAACACCTTCCATCAGATGTTGGCGTTTTCGTACCATATGAACGGGTGGAACTTCACCTCGAATTTCCAGTACGGCATCGTCGACAATACCTCCGGCAGCCCGTACACGGGAGCTAACGGTGTCAACTATGGTCAGGCCCTGTTCGGCGACTACTTCAACTATGACCTCGCCCTGACCAAGACCCTCGGCAAGTGGGAAGTCGGCATGGTCGGCTTTGGTTCGGTCGATACGACCGCCACGTTCGTCAACAGCGGCCTCGTCGGTACGGCGGCTTGCGCCGCCGGCGGCGGGTTCCACAATCATGTCGGCTGCGGCGAGCAATCGGAGTTCGCTCTCGGTGGTCTGGTCGGCTATAACTTCGGCCCGGTCATCACTCAGCTGATCGTCTCGTCGGACGTCTACATCCAGAACCTCGACTCCTACGACACCCGTGGCACGCTGCACGTGATCGTCCCGCTGTGGAATCCGCCGGCTCCCAAGGTCGTCACCGCCAAGTACTGAGATTTCATCTCAAATCGGTCAGCCTCCGGGCTGACCGCACCTTTCGCCGACGATGGTCCGCCATCGTCGGCTTTTTTTGCCGTGACCGCTTCAGCCGCCCGTGGCACACTTGCCCCATGCTGACGAATTTCTTCACCGCGCTGCGCGAGTCGCAGATCCCCGTATCCTTGCGGGAATATCTCACCCTTTGCGGGGCAATGGCCGAAGACCTGGCCGAAAAGTCGGTCGAGGAATTCTACTTCCTGTCGCGCGCCTGCCTCATCAAGGACGAACGCAATCTCGACAAGTTCGACCGCGTTTTCGCCTCCGTCTTCAAGGGACTCGAATCGGGCGACGACCTCGCGCAAAAGACTGAAATTCCAGCCGAATGGCTGAAAAAGCTGGCGGATAGATACCTGACCGAGGAGGAGAAACAGCAGATCGAGGCTTTGGGTTGGGACAAGCTGATGGAGACATTGAAAAAGCGGCTCGAAGAGCAGAAAGGACGCCATCAGGGCGGCAATAAATGGATTGGCACGGCCGGAACCTCGCCCTTCGGCGCCTATGGCTACCATCCCGAAGGCATACGCATCGGCCAGGAGACGAACCGTAATTTCCGCGCGGTCAAGGTCTGGGATAAGCGCGAATTCAAGGATCTGGACGGCGACGAGGAGCTCGGGCCGCGCAATATCAAACTGGCCTTGCGCCGCCTGCGCAAACTGGCGAGAACCGGCGCGGCTGAAGAACTCGATCTCGAAAGCACCATCGACGCAACGGCGCGCCAGGGTTTCCTAGACCTGCGCCTGCGCCCCGAACGCCGCAATGCGGTCAAGGTGCTGCTGCTCCTCGACATCGGCGGCTCGATGGACTGGCACGTCAATCAGGTTGAGCAGCTCTTCGCCGCCGCGCGCTGCGAATTCAAGCATATGGAACATTTCTACTTCCACAACTGCCTCTACGAGAGCGTGTGGAAGTCCAATGAGCGTCGTCATTCCGACAAGTTCGCCACCTGGGACCTCCTGCACACGTTCCCGCATGACTACAAGCTGATCTTCGTCGGCGACGCTTCCATGAGCCCATACGAAATCCTGCTTGAAGGCGGCGCGGTCGAATATATGAACGACGAGGCCGGAAAAGTGTGGCTGGAGCGCGCGCTCGCGTGCTGGCCGCACGCCGTCTGGCTCAACCCCGCGCCGCAGGAGCATTGGCGCTATACCCAGTCGATCGGCATGATCCAGCGCATCATGGAAAATCGCATGTTCCCGCTGACGCTCGAAGGAATCGAGGCGGCCATGCGGGAACTGGCGCGGTAGCTCAGGCCCTCACTTCCTCAAAGCCGCAGTCGGATCGAGCTTTTTGAGTTCGGCGACGGCCCGGAAATATTCGGCGTAGTTTTTCGGGCAGATCGCCACCGCCTTGCGAAGATAGGGCAAGGCCTCGTCATTGGCGTTTTGCGTCAGGCGCTCCTCGCCGATATAGAACTGCGCCTCGCAACGTTCGCCCGCCGATCTGGCCGCGGCGAGCGCCTGCCGGCCGCTCCCCTCCCCGAGATAGGACTGCATCACCGGCCAGGGCCAGGCGCTCTTGGAAAAATGCGCGGCGTATGTCTGCAATTCCTTTTTGGCGGCGGCGCCGCCGCCGCGAGCCATGAACAGCCAAAGTCCGGCATAGGCGTTGGCGGGATTCATTTTGAGCGATTGGCGGAAATCCGACGCCGCCTTATCGCTGTCGCCGGCCGCAAGATAGGCGGCGCCACGGTCGAACAAGGCGAGGTCGTTTTTCGGGTCCATCGCCGCAGCCTTGCCGAAATCGGCGACCGCTTTGTCGGCTTCGCCCATAGCGAGCCAGGCGGAGCCGCGATCGAGGTAAGCGGAGGGTTTCTGAGCGTCGGCGGCGATCGCCTTGTTGTAATCGGCCAAGGCTTTGTCGGCCTCGCCCTTGGCAAGCAGCAGCGTGCCGCGATCGGAAAAGATGGCGGCGTTCTTGGCGCCGTATTGGATCGCCTTGTTGTAGTCGGCCAGCGCCTTGTCGGATTCGCCCTGGCTTTGGAATATCTTGCCGCGAATTTGATAGGCGGCGGCGTTCTGCGGATCGAGCGTAACCGCCTTGGCGCAATCGGCCAGCGCCTTGTCGCGTTCGCCTTGCAATTCATAGGCGATGCAGCGATTGGCGTAGGCCCAAGCGATGTCCTTGCCCTTCCAACGGTGGGAACCGATCAGTTTCGAGCAGGCGGCGGCGCGCTTGGCTTGCGAAGGGGCGACGGGATTGGCGCAGAGCTCGGCCACAGGCGACTGCGCCTTTTTCCCACCGACCTGCGGAACGACGCGCGGCGCCATGCCGGGAACATAACCCGGAATGCTGAGGTTCAGGTCGTTTTCGGCGGCGGCCGGCGTCCCAGCCAAAGCCGCGCCAAGCACGATCGCAACCGGCCACAAAGATTTCATTACCGTCCTCCCGCAACAATTTTCGCGCCGCCCGCCAGCGTTAGCCCATCCCGCGACATGGCAAAAGCCGAAAATTTGCGGCGACGGTAAGGCGGCGGCGCATCTTACCTTCCTGCGCCCCCACCCGCGACGGACACGATCTGGCGGCGCGAGGGAATCATGTTATTTTGCCGGCATGCGCCGCCTGCTCCTCTTCCGCCACGCCGAAGCCGTTCATTCCGCCAAATATAGCGACCGCGACAGGCCATTGACCCAGGCCGGGCGGCGCGAGGCGGCGCGGGTCGGCGACTTTCTCGCCGAAAAGCGCGAAAAAATCGATCTTGTCCGCCTTTCGGATTCGATTCGCACCCGCGAAAGCTGGGATCTGGCGCAGGAGGCCTATGGCGCGCAGCCGCCAGCTGAAATCGACCCCCGCCTTTACCGGGCCGAGCGCCGAGACCTCCTGGACATCGCCCGCGATCTGCCCGACGAGGCGGAGACGGCGGCGATCGTCGGCCACAATCCCGCCATGGCCGAATTCGCCAACAAATTGGCCGGCGGCGGCGACCACCACGCCCTGAAACGCCTGGCGCACGGCTTTCCCACCGGCGGGCTGGCGATCTTCGAGGCGGATGTCGCGCAGTGGCGCGATCTGCGCTGGGGCGATGGCAAACTCGACTTTTTCTTTACCTGAAAGGCGCCGAAAATCGTCGCCAAGCCCTGTGGCGGGAGCGGCTGAAGCTATTCCTATGGACAATTATCATTATAATTCAGACGGATATTACATATAATTGATAATGTACGTGAGCAGCTTCGCGCGCCATTTGAACTGTGCGGCGTAAGCAGCTGTTTTCGATCTAGCTTCCTCGGCGCACTCGTCTCACGCGCGAAAATTTGCACAATGAGCTTTCGCTTTTCCTTCCATCGCCTAAATCATTGGCCATGGTTCAGCTTGTCGCACCCGAAAAATTCCGCTTTGCCCCTCTTCGCCGATCTCTTCAATGAAGCGCGCAACAGCGCCGCCAATATTTCCGAGCTTTTCGCCCGGGGACGCGGGGTGCGGCTGGGCGTCACCGGCTTGTCGCGCGCCGGCAAGACCGTCTTCATCACCGCGCTCGTGCGCCATCTGACCGCCTTTCCGCTGGTCTCCGGGCAAAAAAACCTCCTGCCCGTTTTCCGCGTCGCGGCGGAAGGGCGGATTTTTGGCGGCCGGCTCGAGCCGCAGCCCGACGACCAAATCGCCCGTTTCGCCTATGAGGATCACCTCGCCGCCCTGACCGGCGACGACCGGCATTGGCCGCAATCGACCAAAAGAATTTCGGAATTGCGCTTGAGGCTCGATTTCCTCCGCGAGCGGGGCTTTCCCAAGGGCCAGTCGCATTTCGCCATCGACATCGTCGATTATCCCGGTGAATGGCTGCTCGATCTGCCGCTGCTGACCAAGAGCTACGCTGACTGGTCGCGCGAGACTTTCGACGACGGCGCCGCCGCCGCGGGCGCAGCCGTAGCCGCCGACTGGCGGGCTTTCGCCCAAAGCCTCGATCCCGCCGGCGCCGAAGATGAAAACATCGCCCGCAAGGCGGCGGAAATCTTTACCGCTTACCTGCGCGCCGCGCGCGCCGACGCCTATGCGCTTTCGACCCTGCCGCCCGGCCGCTTTCTCATGCCCGGCGATCTCGAAGGCTCGCCCGCCCTCACCTTCTGCCCGCTGCCGCTGCCTTCCGGTTTCGAAATCAAGCCGGGGTCGCTGGCGGCCATGATGGAGCGGCGCTACGAATCCTATAAGACGCATGTCGTGCGTCCGTTCTTCCGCGACCATTTCGCCCGGCTCGACCGACAGATCGTGCTGGTGGACGCGCTGGCGGCGCTCAATTCCGGGCCGGTGGCGCTGCGCGACCTGCAGCGGGCCCTCAACGAGGTTCTGGCCGCCTTCCGCGTCGGCGCCGCCAATCCTCTGACCAATCTGTTCCGGCCGAGGATCGACAAGATTCTGGTGGCGGCGACCAAGGCCGACCATCTGCACCATCTGAGCCACGACCGCCTGGAGGCGATTCTGCGGCTGTTGACCGAGCGCGCCATCGAGCGCTCGTCCTTTTCCGGCGCCGCCGTGGACGTCATCGCTCTGGCCGCCGTGAGGGCGACGCGCGAAGTCGCGGTGCGGCGGGGGCGCGAGACGCTGGACGCGGTGGTGGGAACGCCGCTCGCCGGCGAGACGCTCGGCGGCGAGACATTCGACGGCGACATTGAAGCGGCAATATTTCCCGGCCAATTGCCGGTCGATCCGCGCGCCGCCTTTCGCGGCGACGCCCTGGCGCTGTCGGACGGCGAGGCCGATTATCGCTTCCTGCGCTTCCGGCCGCCCGCCCCCGCGCTGGGACCAGACGGCGCCGCCCTGCCGCCGCCGCACATCAGGCTCGACCGCGCCTGCCAGTTCCTGTTCGGAGACCGGCTGTCATGAGCGAAACCGGCAAACAGCGCCCGCGCGCCTTTCGCCTCGACGCTGGCGCGGGAGACGATCGTTTCGTCGTCGAGGAGCGGCCCGACGCCTATGAAGCCGAAGCCTCGAAACTGGCCGGCGATCCTGAGGAACTGGCGGTCGAATCGGCGCTCGGCCGCGTCTTCTGGCGCGTCGGCCGCTTCAGTTGGGGCGGCCTGCTGTTTTCGACGCTCGGCGGCCTTGCGACTTTCGCCCTCGGACTGTGGATCGACGGACTGATCGAGGCCCTGTTCGCCCGCTCAACGGCGCTCGGATATGCGGCGCTCGGCCTGGCGGCGCTCGCCCTTCTGGCGCTGGCGGTGCTGGCGATGCGCGAACTCATCGTCCTTATCCGCCAGCGGGCCATAGCCTTGATGCATCGGGAGCTGGCGCGGGCGCATCAGGACGACGACAGCGCGACGGCGCGGAAAAAAGTCGTGGAGCTTGTCGCGCTTTATGAAAAGCGTCCCGATACGGCCGGCGGCCGGAAAAAGCTCGCCGATCTGCGCGACGACATCATCGACGCGCGCGACCTGATCGAAATCGCCGAACGCGAGCTCATGCCGCCGCTCGATGCTGCCGCGCGGCGGGAAATCGCCGCCGCCGCCAAGCGCGTGTCGCTGGTCGCGACCTTTTTTCCGCGCGCCTTGTTCGACATGGTCTTCGTCGCCGCACAGGCCCTGCGGCTGGTCAGAAAGATCGCCGAAATCTACGGCGGCCGGCCCGGCCTGCTCGGAGCCTGGCGGCTCGCCCGCGCCGTCGGCGCCCATCTCGCCATCACCGGGGGCATGGCGGCGGGTGACGCCCTGGTGCAGCAAATCGTCGGCCATGGCGTGGCGGCGAAAATTTCCGCGCGACTGGGCGAAGGCGTGCTCAACGGCATGTTGACCGCGCGCATCGGTCTCTCCGCCATGGCGGTCTGCCGGCCCATGCCGTTCTTGGCGCACAAGCCGCCCGCGATCGGCGACGTCGCCCCCTTCCTGCTCGGCGACGGCGGCAAGAAGGCCGGCGGCGAAAAGGAGAAATCTCAGCCCTGACGCGACGGGGTTTCGACGGTCAGGCCGTCCAGCTCTTCGGTGATCTTGATTTGGCAGGAAAGGCGCGAAGTCGGGCGCGGATCGATGGCGAAATCCAGCATGTCGCTTTCCATCGGACTTTGCGGCGGCAATTTGCCGGCCCATTCCGGCGCGACATAGACGTGGCAGGTGGCGCAGGCGCAGGCGCCGCCGCATTCGGCGACGATTTCATCGATTCCGGCCTTTTGTGCGACCTCCATCACCGTCTGGCCCGGCTCGGCCTCGACCTCGCGTCTTTCGCCGGCCGAATTGACGTAAATGATCTTGACCATAGAAAATTCCCGATTCTCCAAATGAACGCGCGGCGCCCGTCGCGTTTCTAATCGGGATTAACCCAATCCGCTAGCCTGCGGGGAAAATTAGGTCACATTATCAGGGTTCAGCCTCATCCGGGTTGAGCCTGCGGAAAGCGGCGGCGATCTCTTCCGGCGCGCGGCCGCTGGCGGCGGAAAATTCCATGAGCAGCGTCTCATCGCTGGCGACATGGGCCATGACGCCAGCGAGAAAGCCCTTTTTGGCGGCGGCGGCGCGCAAATGGGCGGGGTCGAGCCCGGTGAGCGCGAGAAAGCGGGACAGGCGCTCGGCGTCGGCGGCAAGAAAGCCGAGCGCCGCGATTGCAACGGCCTCGGCTTCGTCAAACCCGCTCTGGCGCGGCTTTGCGGCGGGGGGAACAGCCAGGACGATGGCTCCATTAAGCTAAATTTACCGCAACCAATCTGGCGCGAATTTTCATTTCGTCAATTTATATCGCATAGGTTGGGAGCGATCGGCTGCGACGGATTCGGCCGGCGCTGGTTTTCGGCGGAGCGCAATGAAGAAGACGGTTTTGATCGTTGAAGACAATGAGCTGAATATGAAGCTCTTCAACGACCTTCTCGAAGCCCATGGCTACGCCACCGTTCTGACCAAGAGCGGGGTCGAGGCCGTGGCGCTGGCGCGCGAGCATATGCCCAATCTGATTTTGATGGACATCCAGCTGCCGGAAGTCTCCGGCCTGCAAGTGACGCAATGGCTCAAGGACGATCCGGCGCTCGCCCATATTCCGGTGGTCGCCATCACCGCCTTCGCCATGAAGGGCGACGAGGAGAAAATCCGCCAGGGCGGTTGCGAAGCCTATCTGTCGAAACCCATTTCCGTGGTGAAATTCCTGGAGACGGTCCGCAAATATTTGGGGGACAAGTGAGTGCGGCGTTTCCGGTCCAAATTATGTGAAAGGCCCGTCCCATGACGGCTCGCGTGCTGGTGGTCGACGATGTCGTGCCCAATCTCAAATTGCTCGAGGCGCGGCTGACGGCCGAATATTTCGACGTCGTGACCGCCACGAATGGCTTTGAGGCGCTGAAGATCTGCGGCAAGGGCGAATGCGACATCGTCCTGCTCGACGTCATGATGCCCGGTATCGACGGTTTTGAAGTCTGCCGGCGACTGAAGGCCAATCCCGACACCCTGCATTTGCCGGTGATCATGGTCACGGCGCTCGACCAAGCCTCCGACCGCGTCAAGGGGCTGGAGGCCGGGGCCGACGACTTCCTCACCAAGCCGATTGACGAGATCGCGCTGATCGCCCGCGTCCGCTCTTTGGCGCGGCTCAAGGTGGCGATCGACGAATTGCGGTCGCGCGCCGCCACTTCGGCCAATCTCGGCGTCACTTCCGCGGTGGAGCACAAGCTCGACGGGGGCCTCGGCGGCGCCATCCTCCTGGTGGACGACCGGTTCAATTCCTCCGACCGCATCGTCGCGGCGCTGCGCGGCAGGTACGATGTCGATGTCGAGGCCGACCCGCAGCAGGCCCTGTTTCGCGCCGCCGACAAGGATTACGAACTGGTCGTCATCAGCCTCGGCCTGAACAATTTCGACGGCCTGCGCCTGTGCAGCCAATTGCGCTCGCTCGACCGCACCCGGCACACGCCATTGCTGCTGCTCGCAGATATCGAAGACCGCCAGCGCATCCTGCGCGGCCTCGACCTCGGCGTGAACGATTATATCGTCCGGCCGATCGACGCCAACGAGCTCTACTCCCGCGTACGCACCCAGGTGCGGCGCAAGCGCTATACCGACGCGCTGCGCAGCAATGTGCGCGCGGCGATGGAAATGGCGGTGGTCGATCCGCTGACCGGGTTGAACAACCGGCGCTATCTCGAAACGCATCTTTATTCGATGCTGGAACAGGCGGCGCAGAAGGGCCGTCCGATTTCGGCCATGATCCTCGATATCGACCACTTCAAGCGGGTCAACGACAGCTACGGCCATGAAGCCGGCGACGAGGTGCTGCGGCACTTCGCTGCGCGGGTGCGGCGCGTGGTGCGCGGCGCCGATCTGATGTGCCGCTATGGAGGCGAGGAATTCGTCATCATCATGCCCGACGCCAAACTGTCCGTCGCCCAGATCGTCGCCGAACGAATCCGCGCCACCGTCGCCGCCACCCAGTTTCCCATCGACAAGGGCGCGCGCTCCATTCCGGTCACCGTGTCGATCGGCGTCGCCGACAGCAATGGCGACGACACGCCGGACGGCTTGATGAAGCGCGCCGACCAGGCGCTCTATCTGTCGAAGAACGGCGGCCGCAACCGGGTCACCGCCACGGCCGCCTGACGCAAGGCCGCGGAGTGAAGTCTGGATCGCGACGCAAATTCGGGCGATGATGCGCGCCGATGAGCGCCTCCCCCTTTCGCATCCGTTCCGTCGAATCGATCGCCGCGGTCCAGGCCGCCGATTGGGACGCCTGCGCCAATCCGCCCGGCGCCGCCTTCGCCTCGGGCGGGGAACGATTCAATCCTTTCCTGACCCACGCTTTCCTCGGCGCGCTGGAGACGACCGGCTGCGTCGGCGGCGCGACCGGCTGGCTGCCGGCCCATATCCTCGTCGAAACGGCGGAAGGAAGGCTCGCCGCCTGCGCGCCGGCCTATTTCAAGACCCATTCGCTCGGTGAATATGTCTTCGACCACGCCATCGCCGACGCCTTTCACCGGGCGGGCGGGCGCTACTATCCGAAGCTCCAGGTCGCCATTCCCTTCACCCCGGTTCCGGGCCGCCGGCTTTTGGTCGCCGCCGACGCGCCGGCGGGCGCGGCCGAATCCCTGATCGCCGGCTTGCGAAACTTGCGCCAAAGATCGAACGCCTCGTCGCTGCATGTCACCTTTCCCGACGCGGCCGACGCGGCTTTTCTGGAACGATCCGGATTCCTGCCGCGCAAGGGCCAGCAATTCCATTTCTTCAACCGCGGCTATGCGAGCTTCGACGAATTTCTCGGCCAGCTCGCCTCGCGCAAGCGCAAGGCGATCCGCAAGGAGCGCGCCGAAGTCGCGGCGGCCGGGCTGAAGATCGAATGGGCGAGCGGCGCGGAGATCACCGAAACCCATTGGGACGCCTTTTTCGACTTCTACATGGACACGGGCGCGCGCAAATGGGGCCGGCCCTATCTCAGCCGCGCCTTTTTCTCGGCCCTCAACGAAAAACTCTCCGACCGCATCCTGCTCGTCCTGGCGCGCCGCGACGGAAGGCTGATCGCCGGGGCGCTCAACCTCATCGGCGACGACGCGCTCTATGGCCGCAATTGGGGCGCGCTGGAAAACTGGCCCTTTCTGCATTTCGAGCTCTGCTATTACCAGGCGATCGAATTCGCCATTCAGCGCGGCCTCAAACGCGTCGAGGCCGGCGCCCAGGGCGAGCACAAGCTTTCGCGCGGCTATGAAGCGGTGGAGACTTTTTCCGCCCATGAATTCGCCGATCCGCGCCTCGCCCGCGCCGCGGGCGATTTTTTCGTCCGCGAGGCGCGCGCCATCGACGGTTTGATCGAGGATTACGCCGATCACGCGCCTTTCAGGAAAAGCGGCCCTTGACCGGAGCAGCGCCGTTCGGCACGGTCGCCCAAATTGCTTCTTGCGGGAGAGCCAGATGTCCGCCGCCTATGATCCCAACAATATTTTCGCCAAGATTTTGCGCGGCGAAATTCCCTGCGAAAAAGTTTACGAGGACGAGGCGGTCATCGCCTTCATGGACGTCATGCCGCGCGCCGACGGCCATGTGCTGGTCGTGCCGAAAACGCCGGCGCGCAATATTTTCGACGTCACGCCGGAAGACCTGTCCGCCCTGATCCTGCGGGTGCAGAAACTTTCCCGCGCCGTGAAGAAGGGCATGGGCGCGGACGGCCTGACCCTGCACCAGTTCAACGAGCCGGCCGGCGGCCAAAGCGTCTATCACATCCACTTTCATGTGATTCCGCGCTGGGACGGCGAGCCGCTTCGCCCGCATCTCGGCAAAATGGCCGACGCCGCCGCGCTGAAAAGCCACGCCGACAAGATTCGCGCCGCGCTCGCCGCCGAGGGCTGAGGTTTTTTCGGCGGCGCCAGCCTTCGCGGCCCTGTCGTCTTCGCCGCCCGGAGTCCGGAGCGGCGTCAAAACGCCGGGAAACGCCAAGCGAAAAACAGGATCGCCGCCTCGCCGGCCAGAACGGCGGCGAAGACCGAGCGGCGCGTGACAAAAAAGCCGAGAGCCGCCGCGCCCACCGCGACGCCGCGCGCCCAGAGCGGCGCGACCGCCAGTTCGCGGGCGGGCAGCATCAGGATTTTCGCCGCCACCCCGGCGACCAGAACCGTGGCGACGCTGCGCACGAAATGGAAGAATTCGGAGTCCTCGTCGATGCGCCGGGCGACGAAAACGGACAGGACCCGCCAGATCTCGCTCGGCAGGAAGCCGACCACGAGCAAGGCGAGATAAGGCGCGAAATTGGGATCGCCAGGCAAAAAGCTCATTTCGCCCGCCTCGCCAGAAATCCCACGAACCAGGCGAAGCCGCCGCCGACGAGCGCCAGAACCGGCAGATCGAAGCGCCCGCCGATCGTTTCTTGCGCCAAAGGCGCGAGAAAGACCCCCACTCCCATGGCCAGCCAATCGACGCCGTCGCGCGACGCGCGCGCCGTGGTCGCGAGAAAATAAATCGGCGACAAAGCCACCAGTCCCGCGCCGAGCGGCGCCGGCAGCGTGAAGATCAGCACATAGCCAAGGCCGGTCGAAAGCGCGGCCAGTCCCATGCAGGCCAAGGCCAGGCCGAAAAAGAACGGCGCGCGCGCTTCCTTGGCCATTTCGGGCAGATGCCGCAGCGATTCCGCCCAGACGGTGACGGCGATGAAATGAGCGGCGGCGAGTTGGCCGGCCAGGCGGGTCTTTTTCCGTCGCAGCAGCGGCAGAACCGAAAGGCACATGGGGAGCAGCCGCAGGGAGGAGAGGCTGACCGCTAAAGCGACGGCGACGGGCGCGGTTTTCGCCGCCAGCGCGCCAAAAAACAGCAATTGACCGGGACCGGCCCAGACCAGGACGGTCGAGAGCATGGCGACGCCGAGCGGAAAGCCCGCCGCGCGCGCGAGGCCGCCGACGCCCATAAGGGAAAGCGCGACATAGAAGGCCGGGCCGGTCAGCGCCTGACGCGCGCCCTTCAGCATCCAGCGGCCGGGCCGGCCGCCGGCTGCCCCTTCCGCCGCATCGGCAAGGCTCATACTTCGGCCAGCAGCTCCAGCCGCGCCACGTCGAGGAGGCGCACGCCGTCCGGCACGATCACTATGATCTTTTCGCGCGCCATGCGCGTCAGCATCCGGCTGACCGTCTCCACCGTCAGGCCGAGATAATCGCCAATGTCGAGCCGGGTCATCGGCAAAGGCACATGGACGGACGGCCCATAGATGCGGGCGTAACGATTGCGCATGCCGATCAGGAAGGAGGCGATCTTTTCCTCCGCCGTGCGGCGGCCGAGAACGACCATCTGGTCCTGCGCCATGGTCAGCTCATGCGAGGCCATATTCATCAGCGCCCGCAACAGGCGCGGCTTTTCGTCGAGCAGTTCGGAAAAGCCGAGTCGCGCAAACTGGCACATTTTCGCCGGCGTGAGGGCGTCGGCGGTGAACATGTGACTGGGTTCGAAAGCGAGGCCGAGAAAATCGCCCGGCATGGCGAAGCCGACGACCTGGCGGCGCCCGTCCGGCAGGAGCTTCGACAGGCGCAAGGCGCCGGCGGTCAGGTTGAAGACGAAGGCGGCGTCGCGCCCCTGTTCGAAAACCGTCGATTTGGCCGGGACGGAAATGGTGCGGCCGATCCGCTCCAAGGCGTCGAATTCGTCCGGCTCCAGCGAGGAGCAGACGCTCAGACCCTTGATGTCGCAATCGCAGCAGTCGAGGCCGGTCGCGGAAGCGGCCTTGTTCGGACCGCAAAACAGATTCCGCGTATTGGTGTCTATACGACCGAAAATCGTGTCGACGAGAACCTTTTCGGCCAAAGTTTCCAAACTCAACTCCCCCGAATCTCGGCCCGTCCGGCTCTTTTTTCAAAAATGTGACGCTTGACCATATCACGCAAGTTTGGACCAAGAAAGTTTTTGATCCGTATCATGGACATTGTAGAAAGGCGCCGCTTTTTCGCTACTTGCTCCTTTCCTTCGACAAGCTCTAACGCCTGCGTTTCAAGGCTTCCGCGCCGTTTCGCCGCGCCACGGAGGTTTTGCCGTCGTTTTTTCTACGTATTTCTACGGAAATTCCATGTTATGAAGAAGTTCCCTGCGGCGCCGCGCTTCTTGCCGCGGCGGGCGGCATCGCCTAATGCTTTGCAGCAAATCCTGGCGCACAGGCGCGACGCCGAAATGAAAGCTTCCCTGGACACCCCGCCCCGGTTCGAACGGATTCACTTCCTCTCTTCGGCCAGCCCGGAGGCGAAGGACGCGCGCGCGCGACTGGTCGGCCGCTACGGCGACGTCCATTCCGACCGGGCCGACGTGGTGGTCGCGCTCGGCGGCGACGGTTTCATGCTGCAGACCCTGCACCGATTCATGGGCCGCAACGTGCCGATCTACGGCATGAACCGGGGTTCGGTCGGCTTCCTGATGAACGAATTCCGCGAGACGGGCCTGCGCAAGCGTCTCGCCCATGCGCAAAGTTCGACCATCCGCCCCCTGCTGATGACGGCCGAAAAAGTGACCGGCGAAACGGCCGAGGCGTGGGCGATCAACGAGGTCTCGCTGCTGCGCCAATGCGCCCAAGCCGCCAAATTGCGCGTCTTTGTCGACGGCAAGATCCGGCTCGAGGAATTGATCGCCGACGGGGTGCTGGTCGCCACGCCGGCCGGCTCCACCGCCTATAATCTCTCGGCCAATGGCCCGATCGTGCCCCTCGGCGCGCCGCTGATGGCGCTGACGCCCATTTCCGCCTTCCGGCCCCGCCGCTGGCGCGGCGCGCTCCTGTCCAACACGGCGGAAGTTCTGGTGGAAGTGCTGGAGCCGGAAAAGCGCCCTGTCGCCGCCACGGCGGACCATACGGAAATCCGCCGCGTCCTGCGCGTCAAAGTGGTGACCGACCATTCGACCGGCCTGGAGATTTTGCACGACCCCGGCCATTCCATGGAAGAGCGCATTTTGCGCGAACAATTCAGGCCTTAGGGCGTCGAAAGACGCCTGTTCCACAGGTTAGGGACCCATGCGGCGGAGCGAAAAACGGGAAAACGCCTTGCGCGGCCTGGACGAAAAGTTGCTGGCCCGCGAGAAATATTCCTTTTCCACCCTCACCTATGAATTGCGCCGCGCCGACGGGCGCTGGGAAAAGCATCAGCGCAGCCTGTTCCGCCGGCCCGACGCCGCAACCCTCCTGCCCTACGACCCCGACCGCAAGATGGTGCTGCTGACACGGCAGTTCCGGCTCGGCGCCTATATGAACGATTCCAGCCCCGGCCTACTCGAAGCCTGCGCCGGCACGCTCGATCCCGGCGAAAGCCCGGGCGCCTGCATACGGCGCGAAGCCATGGAGGAAATCGGCCTTCGCGTCGATGACTTGCGCTTTCTCTTCGAGGCTTTCGTCAGCCCTGCCGCGACCACCGAAAAACTCTATTTCTTCGTCGCGCCCTACGGACCTTCGGCGCGCGTCGGCGACGGCGGCGGCATGGAGGAAGAAGGCGAAGAAATCGAAACGGTGGAAGCCTCTTTCGAGGAAATTTTGCGCGAGGCGGAAGCAGGCGCCATTCGCGACGCCAAGACCCTCACCCTGCTCTATTGGCTGAAAGCGTCGGGCCTGATGGACTGACACGCGCGCCGCCTTTGCTCCCGAGGGGTCGGAAGCAAAAGCCTATGGCGCGATGTCCTGATCGGCGGAACGGATCAGGGCTGGGGCGGAGGATTGCAATAGGTCCAGTAGCCCTTGGTCTTGCTCGAATTCGTCCAATACCAGCAGAGGTCCGAGGACGGAGGAGGAGGAACCATGCCGGCGGTCGTAACGACGATGATCGTCCCGATGGTCACGCCGGCGACGACGCGGCCCCAATACCACGGCCGCACCGCCGGGATGGGACGGATCGGCCGGACGACGACCGGCGGCCGATGGATCGGACGATGAACGGGACGATGAACCGGGTGGGCCGGTCGGACCGGACGATGCGCGGGACGATGGGCTGGGCGATGCGC
>CAYRNB010000033.1:0-8269 GCA_964425315.1 uncultured Rhodoblastus sp. | reverse complement strand
GGGCGATGCGCCGGACGCCCGTGACGCACGCGAGCGCCGCCCCTTCGCGGCTGCGCTTCGGCGCTGGAGAGGAACCCGAGCGCCGGCGTCTCGACGCCCGCAGCCTGCGGACCGCCCAACTGGACCGTCGACAATGTCAGGAACATGCTCACCGCCACCACTGAGCGGGCGAGAATGCTTTGAACTGTCGGAAAAGCAGCGCCTTCGGCGCCGATCTTGGCTTCAGCCTTCATGCGGGACCTCCCCAATACGACCGGGATGATTGTTCGGCGGAACCTTTCGCGGGTCACGCCGAGGCAAGCGTCAGTCGAAAAGGACCATGACGCCGGCGATATTTCTGGTCAAGGTTCGGGATTATACGGCGGCGCGGTCTCTCGCGCCGCTCAGGCGGCGGCGCAAGCGATAAAGAGTCCTTTTCAACCGCCGAAGCGCCGGATTTGGCCTCAGGCCGCCATCAATTCTTTTTCCAGGGCTTCGAGATCGACAAAGATCTCGATTTCCGGCGCCGGCGGCGCGCTTTGGTCGGCGAGCCGCGGCTCGGCGTAAGCCGCCAACGGCGCGGCGTCGCCCGTCTCCGGCGCAATCTCGGCCGCCGTCTGCGGCTCGGCCGGCGTCCCCTCACGCCTCAGCCGCTCCAGGCCGCGCTTGCCCGTGTCGCGCGCCGCATCCGCCTCGAAACGGCGCAGCAGCGCGATCAGCCGCCCGAGATTTTCGTCGTCCGCCGCCTCGCAGCGGTCGAGCACGGCCTGCACGATCGGCAGGCGCAAAGCGCCGTCGTCGATTTCGTCCTGGTCGCGGCCATGGCGCGCCAGGGCTTCGAGCGCCGTGCGGAAGGCGAGGAAGAGCGCCGGCGGCAGGCCAGCCTTGGCGTAAAGCGCCGCGAAAGCGTGGGAGGCCGGATCGCGCCTGAGGCCGGCGACGCGGCGCGGCCCCAGCCCCGTCAATTCGGCGAGCGCCGCTTCGAACAGGCCGGTCTGGCCACAAAGAAGGGCGCGCAGGGCAAGTCCGGCGGTCAATTGGCCGCTCTGGCGCAAATAAGCGGCGAGCGCCACGGTCTCGCCGGAATATTCGGCGCAGCCGGCGGCGACGATCATGGTCGCGCGGTCGCAGGAATCCTTGGCCAGCCGCTCGGAGCGGGCGCGCGACAGCCATTTGCGTTCGCTGACGAAATCGGTCAGTTGGCGGGCGGCGGCGGCGGCCAAAGCCGCGCGTATCGCGCCGGGCAGATTGGGCCGGCCGAGCAGCGCCTCGCGCATTTCGCCGTCGTGGCCGAAGCGCTCGATCATGCGGCGCATGGCGAATTCGGGCAGATTGGCGCCGTCGTTGACGGCGAGCGCGATCAGCGCCTCGCGCGCGCCGATTTCCGCCAGAGCCGCGGAGACGGCGGCCGAGAGATCGGGGCGCAGCGCAATCGCCGCCTGCGCGGCGGAATCGCTGATGGCGGCGCAATCGATCAGTTCCGAATCGGTCAGAAGCGGCGAGCGCGACAACACGATCGTCGAAATGTCCGACTGGTCGCAAGCGAGCCCGAGCACGATGGCCGGCGGCGCGTCGACGGCGCTGGCGAAACTTTCCGCAAGGGCGCGGCGCGCCAGCGGCGAGGGATCGTCGAGCATGGCGAACAGGGTCTGTTCGGCCTCGGCCCGTTCGGTCTCGCTCATATCGCTGTATAAATAGGCTCGCGCCAGGGCGCCTACCCCATCGGCGCGCGCGGCGGCAGGCGCGTTTTCGGACCATTGGATGAATTTGCGAACCAGCATGGACGACTCGGGCGTTGGTGGAGGCGCAAAAGGCGCCGTGGTTAACGCAGTGTGAGGAAGCAAGGTAAAGTTTCATTTAATGACGATTCGCCAGTAAGATGCCGGAGAAGAAGCCATGCGTTCGATCCTGCTCGTCTCCGCCGCCTCCCGCGCCGCCTTCGACGCGGCGTTGGCGAGCGAGGCCGACGCTTTGGCGGTCGATCTCGCTTACGCCGCGCCGCGCCAGGCGGAAGGCGCGCGCAAAAAAGCGACGGCGCTGATCGCCAAAGCGCGCGAAAAAGGCCGAGTCTGCCTGGCGCAAATTCATCCACTCGCCTCCGACCTCGCCGACGCCGATCTCGACGCGGTCATGGCGGCGCGCCCCGACGCCATCATCCTGCCCGAGGCCTGCGGCGGCCGCGACGTCCAGCATCTCGGCGCCAAACTGGCGGTGCGCGAGGCGGAAAATTCCTTCGAAGACGGCTCGACCAAAATTCTTGCGCTCGGCGCCGACTCGCCCGCGGCCCTGTTCGAACTTGGCGCCTTCGTGCGCGCGACGCGCCGGCTGATCGGCCTCGGGCGCGACGAGGCGCGGCTGGCGCAAATCCTAAACGTCGAAGCGCGGGGCAAGGCGCGGGCGGCGCCGCTCGATCTCGCCCGCAATTTATGCCTTTTCGCCGCGGCGGCAGCCCATGTTCCGGCCTTCGATTGCGCCGAATCCGGCGAGGGCGACGCCTTCGCCCGCGCCTGCGCTTACGCCGCGCGCGACGGTTTCGCCGGCAAGTTCGCCCTGACCCCGAAGCAGGCGGAAATCGTCAACGCCGCCTTCGCCGGCTGACGCCGGCAACGAATGGGAAGGAATTCAGCGCCGACGGCCGCGCTTGCTTTCTACGCTTCGAAATCAAAGGCCGAGAGCATATCCGGCTCAGGAGGCGGCGGCCTTTAGCGGCCCATTCCCGGTTTTCATATCCTGCGAAGATTCGAGGAAGCCGGTGGCGTCATCTTTACGCATCGGGCGCCCGAACAGAAACCCCTGGCCGAAGGTGCAGCCTTGCTTGGACAACCAATCGAGACTTGACGCGGTTTCGATCCCCTCGGCCGTGGTCTCCATGCCGAGGCTCGCGCCGAGCTGAATGATCGCGTCGACGAGCTTGGCGCCCTCGCTGCCCTGCATCAGGGTCGTCACGTAGCTTCTGTCGATCTTGAGCTTATCGAACTTCAGCTCCCTGAGATGGTAAAGGCTCGAATACCCCGTACCGAAATCGTCGAGGGCGATT
Organism: uncultured Rhodoblastus sp.; assembly: GCA_964425315.1. Taxonomy (GTDB): domain Bacteria; phylum Pseudomonadota; class Alphaproteobacteria; order Rhizobiales; family Beijerinckiaceae; genus Rhodoblastus. Next base: position 5,253 of record CAYRNB010000033.1, on the reverse strand, counting down.
TTCACGCCAATGTTCTGCATCGACATCAACGCCGTTCGGGCCGCCACGAGATCATTGATGATCGCCGTTTCGGTCACCTCGATTTCGAGCCGACTCGGCGCGAAGCCGCTTTCGGTGAGGATGGCGAGGACCCGTTGCGGCAGCCTCGGGTCCTGAATTTGCTGGGGCGCGACATTGACGGAGATCAGAAGGCGCGGCGGCCAGTTCTGCGCCGCAACACAAGCCTGACGGAGAAGGCTGTAAAAAATTTCCGCGATCATTCCCGTCTGTTCGGCGACGGGGATGAAGTCGTCGGGAGCGATCAGACCCTTGGTGGGATGGTTCCAGCGGGCCAACACCTCGAAACCCACGAGCTCTTCGGAAGGCAGCCGGACGATCGGCTGAAAAAACGGTTCGAATTCGCCACGGGTGATACCCGACCGCAGATCATTCTCCATCTCGGCGCGCGCTTGCACGGCGGCGCCCATCTCGGCCGCGAAGACCCGGACGGTCCCTCGACCCTCCCGCTTGCCCTGATACATGGCGAGATCCGCCGCATGCAGGAGGGCTTCGGGATCGACGTTTTCCGGCGTCACCATGACGACCCCGATCGTAGCGTCCACATAAAGCTGGTTTTGACCCCAGTGAATGGGATCGCGGATCGCGGCGATGAGTCGTTCCGCCAGGGCGACGGAGCTGTCCGGCCCCTCGCCGCTAGGCGCGACCAGACCGAATTCGTCGCCGCCCAGGCGGGCGACAATGCTCTTCGGCGGAGCGACCTGGCGCAACCTGTTCGCGACGGCGCAGATCACCGCATTGCCGGCGGCATGGCCATGGAGATCGTTGACCGGCTTGAACCGGTCGAGATCAATGACCATGACGGCGAACTGATCGCCGCGCGGCCGCGACTTCGCAAGCCCCTCCAAGCTCAATACGAAAAAACTCCGGTTGCCGAGCCCGGTCAGCGCGTCATGGCGAGCAAGCGATTCGGTTTGCCTTTCCGCCTCGGCGCGGCCCGTTATGGCCTTGCGCAGCAGAAAGGATTTGCGAATGGTCGCGACGACCGCCCCCATGCCGACGAAGCCGCTCATCATCACGATGTCCATGAGACCGTGCTTCGTCGCGAAGCCTAACAAGTAATCGAACGCGCCAAACTGTTTGCCGATGAACCATATACAGTAACCAATCATCATGAAGCTTAGAACTTCAAAAAGCTCGCTTCGTCTCCACCGCTTTTGGCTTGACTCATCCATCTGACAGCTCACAGGCGCGCTAAATTAATGCTAATATTGCTTTACGTGTTTACAACTTGTGCGATTAAGAAAGAGTAATTAACGTTTGCGCGTTTTTCATATAATTAACAATAACGTAAAGACATGCATCAACTCGCCCGGATATGAATCGGGGCCATGGAGCAGAAGCAGGCGCCAGCAGGCGTGCGCGGGCCGCAGGGGTTGGGCTTTGCTGCGCGCCAGGGAGCAGGCGAGGATCGTCAATGCGGCTCTTGACGCCAAGAGAAGCAACGCCAACTCCAAGCCTGGGGTCCGGCCCCTAAAACCGCGTGATGAGATCGGCGAGATTGGGCCGCGCACGGTCTTCGACCGCCGTCTCGACGCGGCCGATATGAACGAAGCCGGCGATGACCTCATGCTCGGCGAGGCCGAGGCGCGTGAGAACCTCGCGATCATAGGCGTACCATTCGGTCATCCAGGCGGAGCGAAAGCCTAACGCCACAGCGGCGATGGTCAGGTTCATGCAGGCGGCGCCGGCCGATAATTGCTGCTCCCACAGCGGGATCTTGACATGCGGCGCGGCGCGCGACACCACGGCGACGACGAGCGGCGCGCGCGCCAGGCGATTGCGCTCGAAGGCGACGCGCTCGGCGTCCGCGTCCTTCTCGCGCATCTGGAAAACTTCGGCGATCGCTTCGCCCGCCCTAAAGCGGCCCTCCCCTTCGAAGACGATGAAGCGCCAGGGGGCGAGTTTGCCATGGTCGGGAACGCGGGCGGCGAGGCTGAGAATGGTCTGCAATTGCGCTTCGTCCGGCCCCGGACCTTTCATCAGGACGGGAGGCGCGGAGCGGCGGGCCGAGAGAAGTTTGATCGTGTCGTTCATCTTTTCATCCGGAATTTTTTCGGCGACAAAGCCCTAAAAATGTCGCTTTGTAAACCGATGCGGGGAAGAGACAGGGAGGATCGGCTTGCGGCGCGCGAGGACGGGAGCGGGAATGGCGATCGGCGCGCTGGGCGCGGTCCTGTTGGGCTTGGGCTTCGTCACGCCCGCTTTTGCGCAAGGGATCGGGCCGGAGTCCTTTGTGCGCCCGCCCACCGTCCCGGCGGTGGCGCCCCCCTCAGTCAATGCGGACAGGCCCAACGCGCTTGTTTCTCTCAGCGCCGTTTATACGCCGGGCGAGGAGCAGCCGATCGGCGCCGGCCTGAACTGGCGGGTGTTCAACGCCCAGCCCGACTCCCATGGCGGCCACGCCCTGATCGCCCAGTCTAAGGAAGCGGCCCCGTCCTTTTCGCTGCCCAACGGCGATTATATTGTTCATGTCGCCTGCGGCCTCGCGGGCGTCGCCAGGAAGATCGTTGTCAATGGCGCGCCGGTGACGGAGAGGATCGTGATGAACGCCGGCGGGTTGAAGATCTCCGGCGTGCTCGGCGCCGAACCCATCGCGCCGTCACACCTCAGCATCAAGGTCTTTCTGCCCGACGCCCGAGACGCCGAAGCCAAGCTGGTCATCCCCAATCTCAAGGCCGGCGAGCCCGTATGCCTGCCGGAAGGCGCCTATCACGTCGAATCGCGCTTGATGGACGTGACCCCGGCCGCGACCACGTCGACCAATTCCGTCGTCAACGCCGATCTGCGTGTGCAGGCGGGCAAGCTCACATCCGCGACCTTGCGCCATCGCGCCGCCACCATGACCTTGAAACTCGTCAATGCGCCCGGCGGCGAGGCGCTCGCCAACACCAGTTTTTCGGTGCTGACCCCCGGCGGCGACGTGATCCGCGAAATGATCGGGGCCTTTCCCTCCCTGGTGCTGGCGGAAGGCCAATATGTCGCCATCGCCCGCCATGACAACAAGACCTATCAGGCGACGTTCAAAGTGGTTTCGAACCAGGACCGCGACATCGAAGTTCTGGCCAAATAGTCGCCGGCGCTTGCGCGAAATGTGATTTGCAGCAAGGCTGCCGGATCGGGAATCGCGGATAATGAACTGGATTCGCCGTAGGGAGCTCGCCATGCAGATTCGTTCGATCACGCGCATTTTGGCTTTCGCCTTGTCGGCTTCGGCTGCGACGGCGGCCTGGGCGCTGCAGCAACCGAAATATGTCGGCAACGTCGCGCAGGGCGAAAAGATCGCCAAGCATTGGTGCGCCTCCTGCCACCTGGTCGCGCCCGAACAGAAACAAGGCAGCGCCGACGTCGCGCCTTTCGTCGAGGTGGCGCGCAGCAAGACCGACAAGGAGCTGGCGGCCTTTCTCACCGACCCGCATCCGAAAATGCCCGACATGCATCTGTCGCGCCACGAGATCGCCGATCTCGTCGCCTATATCCGCTCGCTCGCCCCCAATGGGCCGACCAAGGCGAAATAGTCAGAAATCCTCGCCTTCGGGCAGCGGGACGTCGAAACCGTTGAGCGTGGTCGAAACCATGCAATAGAGGCCGACGAGATAGATCAGCTCGGCCGCCGCCTCCACGCCGAACGCATCCACCGCGCGCTTGTACACAATGGCGGGAACCGGACCCGCGGCGAGCGCAGAGGCCATGTCATAGGCGACAATCTCCTCCCGCGTCAGATCGGCCGGGCGCTGGCCGGAAACGATGGTGGCGATCTTGTCGTCGGAAAGGCCGCGCGCCTCGCCGATCAGAACATGGGCGTAGATTTCGTAGGCCGAGTGGAATTTCGCCCCGGTGACGAGAATGGCGATTTCGCGCAGCGGCTTCGGCAGTTTCGGATTGTTGGCGAGGGCCTTGACCAGATCCCACATCGGGCCGCCGATCTGCGGATAGGTCAGCCAGGGATTCCACGGACCGATCAGATCGCCTTCCTTGTCGATGGCGGTGACGCCTTTGAAGCTCGTTTCGATCCCCTCCTTCATGTCGTCATAGAGGCGCTTCTGGATCGGATCGAGTTGGTCCTTTTTCAGTTGAGGCAGGCGCATGATCGTTTCTCCGCGGGGACGATCGAAAATCACGGCGCGGGATTGCCGCGAATCTGGTGAATGGCGTCGATGCGCTTCTCCAGCTCCGGCGAAAGTTTCGTCGGCGCGGCGAGAATGAGCCGCAACTGATCCAACGTCGTCGCGCCGATGATGTTCGCGGTCACGAATGGCCGCGAGGTGACGAAGGCGAGCGCGAGATGGACCGGGTCCAGGGAAAATTCGCGCGCCAAGGCGAGATAGTCTCTGATCGCCTCTTCCACTCCTGGCTTTTCATAGCGCTGGCCGCGCCCGAACAGGACGCTGCGCGAGCCGGGCGGACGCGCGCCGTCGAGATATTTGCCGGTGAGATAGCCTTGAGCGAGCGGCGAATAGGCGAGCAGGCCGACCTGTTCGCGAAAGGCGAATTCGGCCAGGCCGATTTCGAACTGGCGGTTGACGAGGTGATAGGCGTTCTGGATCGAGACCAGGCGCGGCCCCGCCCCGGCCTCGGCGGCGCGCAAGAACTGGCTGACGCCCCAGGCGGTCTCGTTCGACACGCCGAAATGGCGGATTTTGCCTTGCTGCACGAGTTCCGCCAGCGCCGAAACCGTTTCTTCAAAACTCACGCCATCCGGCCCGCCGCGGTCGCGGTAGATATTTGAATTGGAGTCGAACAGGTCCATCGGCCGGTCGGGCCAGTGAAGCTGATAGAGATCGATGTAATCGGTCTGGAGACGCCGGAGCGAGCCTTCGATCGCGTAGAAAATATTCTTGCGGTCGAGCCGCGCCGGCGCGCCGTTGCGATACCAATGCGACGTGCTGCGGCCGACGATTTTGGTGGCGAGAACGATTTTTTCGCGCGCGCCGCGCGCCTTGAGCCAGCGGCCGATGATCGTCTCCGTCGCGCCATAGGTCTCCGCGCGAGGAGGAATGGCGTAGAGCTCGGCCGTGTCGAAGAAATTCACGCCTTTTTCGACGGCGTAATCCATCTGCCGGAACGCTTCCGCCTCATCGGTCTGCTGGCCGAAAGTCATGGTGCCGAGGCAGATTTCCGAAACAAAAATTTCGGTGCGGCCGAGGCGGCGAAGATTCATGCGTAAAACTCCCAGGCGTCAACAATATCCGCAGC
>CAYRNB010000032.1:20605-35725 GCA_964425315.1 uncultured Rhodoblastus sp. | reverse complement strand
GGGGGGCGCCATGTCTGGACAGGTCAAATATACGCTCGACGAAACCCAGATTCCGAAGAGCTGGTACAATATTGTCGCCGACCTCCCGACGCCGCCGCATCCCGTCCTGCATCCCGGCACGGGGCAGCCGGTCGGCCCGGCCGACCTCGAGCCGCTTTTCCCGATGGAACTGATTCTTCAGGAAGTCTCGGCCGAGCGGCATATCGACATTCCCGAGCCGGTGCGCGACGTCTTCCGCATGTGGCGGCCTTCCCCGCTGATGCGCGCCCGCCGCCTCGAACAGAGGCTCGGCACTCCGGCCAAGATCTATTACAAATATGAGGGCGTGTCCCCGGCCGGCTCGCACAAGCCCAATACCGCCGTGCCGCAGGCCTGGTACAACAAGCAGGCGGGGATCAAGAGGCTCACGACCGAGACCGGCGCCGGCCAGTGGGGCTCCTCGCTCGCCTTCGCCGGTTCGCTGTTCGACATTGACGTGACCGTTTTTCAGGTGCGCGTCTCCTTCGACCAGAAGCCCTATCGCCGGGCTCTGATGGAAACCTATGGCGCGCGCTGCTTTCCGTCGCCGTCAAACGAGACTGAATCCGGTCGCGCGGTGCTAAAAGAACATCCCGACAGCCCCGGCTCGCTCGGCATCGCCATTTCCGAGGCGGTCGAAATGGCGGCGAAGAATCCGGACGTGAAATATGCGCTGGGTTCGGTGCTCAACCATGTCCTGATGCACCAGACGATCATCGGCCAGGAGGCGATCAAACAATTCGAAATGGCGGGCGATGACCCGGACGTCATCATCGCCTGCGCCGGCGGCGGCTCGAATTTCGCCGGCCTCGCCTTTCCTTTCCTCGGCCTGCAATTGCGCGGCGGGCGCAAACGCCGCGTCATAGCGGTCGAACCGGCGGCCTGTCCCACGATGACGCGCGGCAAATATGCTTATGATTTCGGCGACACCTCGCATCTGACGCCGTTGGTCAAGATGCATACATTGGGCTCGACCTTCATTCCGCCGGGCTTCCACGCCGGGGGACTTCGTTATCACGGCATGGCGCCGCTCGTGTCGCACGTGCTGGACCTGGGCCTGGTCGAGGCAAGGGCCTACCAGCAGATCCCCTGTTTCGAGGCCGGCGTCGAGTTTGCCCGCACGGAGGGAATCGTGGTGGCGCCGGAGGCGACCCATGCGGTTCGCTGCGCCATTGACGAGGCTTTGCGCTGCAAGGAAGAGGGGAAGGCCGAGACCATTCTCTTCAACCTGTCGGGCCACGGTCATTTCGACATGGGCGCCTACATCAGCTATTTCGCCGGCGATCTGGTCGACCAGGACTATGATGCGGCCGAACTCGCCATGGCGCTCGCCGGCCTGCCTCCCGTGGCGGCGGAGTAGGGGTTCGTCACCCGATAAACCCCGCGCCGATATTGATCGCCAGGGCCAGCACGGCGTTGTTGTAAAAAAACGCCAGGATGCAATGGACCAGGGCCAGCCGCCGCAGGTCCCGGCTGGGAATGGAGGAGTCCGACGTGGCGCAGGAGACGCCGATCACATAGGAAAAATAGAGGAAATCGGAATAGTCCGGCCGGTCCACGCCGGGAAAATTGATGCCGCCGCTCCATTTGCCCTCCGCGTCGCGGGCGGCGACGCGAAAAAATTCATGGGCGTAATGCAGGGCGAAGGTCATGTGAACGAAGAACCAGGAGCCGAGGAGCGTCGCGATCGCCAGGCCGATATGCAGGCTCTTTTCGGCGAGAGGCAGGCTCCTGACAGCGGCGAGCTGAGCGAAAATGGCGCCGAAGGAGACGGCCGAAACCAGGGCGGCGAGGGCGAGAATGGCGTAGCGCCCCTCGTCCTGGGCGGCGGCGCGGTGGTGAATGTCCTCGTGCTCCGAGCGCAGCATCATGACGCCGGCGGCGAGGAGATAGAGCCAGATCGCCACGTTCCAGCCGATCAGGCTGCGGGTGATCGGAGGCCAGGCGCGCGGCAGGACGAGGCCGACGGCGATCCCGATCAGGGAAGACGTGAACAGGCGTGGCCGCGCCTTGATGACCCGCAGGAGCTTGGGCAGGCGGGGCGCGGGAGCTTTCATGGAATCACGACTTGCGCGCCACGGTGAAACGGGCGGCTTCGGCCAAAACGGCGGCCTTGGCGCCGAAACCGCCCTCATCGAGCGCGTCGATCGCTTCCCGCGCCAGGGCGTCGCGCCTTTTGCGCGCCTTGGCGAGGCCGAGGATGGCGACGAGCGTCGCCTTGTTGCGCTCGGCGTCCTTGCCGGCGCGCTTGCCGAGCGCCTGTTCGTCGCCTTCGGCGTCGAGAATGTCGTCGGCGACCTGAAAAGCCGCGCCGAGCGCCGCGCCGTAACGGCTGAGCGCCGCCTTCTGCCTCTCGTCGGCGCCGCCCATGCGGGCGCCGGCCTCGACCGCGTAAAGCAGCAGCGCGCCGGTCTTCATCGACTGCATCAGGGCGACAAAGCCCTCGCTGTGCGGCGCCTGGCTCTTTTCCGCTTCGAGATCGAGGGCCTGGCCGCCGACCATGCCGCCGAGACCGGCGGCCCGCGCCAGCATGACGGCGAGATCGGCGCGCACCGCCGGGTCCTCGTGGGTCGGCGCGTCGGCCACGACGTCGAAGGCGTAGGTCAGGAGGCCGTCGCCGGCGAGAATGGCGGCGGCTTCGTCGAAAGCCTTGTGCACGGTGGGGCGGCCGCGGCGCAGGTCGTCGTCGTCCATGGCCGGCAGGTCGTCATGGATCAGGGAATAGCAATGGATCATTTCCAGGGCGCAGGCGGCCCGCATCACGCCCTCGCCCTCGCGGCCGAAAAGCCGCGCCGTCTCGACCAGGAGAAAGGGGCGCAGCCTTTTGCCGCCGCCCAAAGCGCCATAGCGCATGGCCTCGAGCAGGCGGGGAGGGCGCTCCTTTTCGCCGGGCAGGCAATGGGACTGCAGCAGCTTTTCCAGCATGGCCTCGGTCGCCTCGGCGACGGCGACCAGCCGCGAAGAGAATTGATCGGCGACGACCTGCCCTGTCATTTCAGCCACACCCCAGCCATCGAAAACGAAAAAAATGCGCCGCCTCGCTTGCCCGATCGGCCGCTTTCGGTCAAGGCTATCCGTCCATGGCTTTGCATCCGCTCGACCCCGAAAGCATCCCCTGGTCCGAATCGAGGCCGGCGACGCGCGCCGAGTCGCCGGCTTCGCTCTCCATTTGGCGCTGGCCTCGGCGCGTTGCCGCCGCCGTGCTTTCGGTTTTCCTTATTCTGTTGATTTATGACACTTTCGCGCCGCCGGTCTCGACCCTGATGATGGCGCGCTGGCTGACCGGCGAGAAGTTTGTGCGCATCGCCGTGCCGCTCAATGAGATTTCGCCCAATCTGATCAAGGCGGTGATCACCTCCGAAGACACGCGTTTCTGCCTGCATCACGGCGTCGACTGGCGCGCCGTGCGCATCGTGCTGATCGAGGCGGCGGCGGGGGATCGGCCGCGCGGCGCTTCGACCATCGACATGCAGACGGTCAAGAATCTGTTTCTTTTCCCCGGCCGTTTCATCATCCGCAAGGCGATCGAGGTTCCCCTCGCGCTCTCTCTCGACCTTTTGTGGTCGAAGCGGCGGATTCTGCAGACCTATCTCAATATCGCCGAATGGGGGAAGGGCGTTTACGGCGCGGAGGCGGCGTCAGAGCTTTATTTCCACAAACACGCCTCCGAACTCACGCCGCGCGAGGCCCTTTTGCTTGCCGCCTCGCTGGCCAATCCTGACCAGCGCGATCCCCGACATCCCTCGCCGTTCTATTTGCGGGTCGCGGGCGTTATCGGCGCGCGAATGGCGCGCAACGCCGCGCCGCTCTCCTGCGTCAGGCCGCGCTGACGTCGTCGAGCCGGGCGATCAGCCGCTCATAGAGCGGGTTTTTGGCGGAAAAGACATAATCGAGGGCGCGCACCGTCACCTCCTCGCCGCCCTGGCCGATGAGCCAGTCGGCAAGCGCGGGCGCCTGCGCCCTGGGCGCGGCGAAGACAAAAAGCCCGCCGTGGCCCCGCCGGCGGATTTTGGCGGAAAACAGTTTTTCGCAGGTTTCCGCCAGATCGTCCGGCGCATTGGGCAGCGCGCCGGCGATCTCGCGGCTTGAGCGCGCTTCCTCTTCCGCCGCAATGCGCGACAGGATTTTTCGCGCCGTCTCCCGTATTTCAGGCGACCAGTCCGCGGCGAGCGACGCGACGAGATTGGCCTGCGAGCGCAGGATCAGCCCGTCGTCGAGAACTTTTAAGCCATTGGCGGCGAGCGTCGCGCCGGTCGAGGTGATGTCGACGATCAGCTCGGCCAGGCCCGCGGCGGGCGCGCCCTCGGTCGCCCCGAGGCTTTCGACGATGCGATAATCGGTCACGCCCTTGTCGCGGAAAAAGGCGCGGGTCGTATTCACATATTTGGTGGCGACCCGCATGCGCTCGCCGCGCCGGGCCCGAAAAGACAAAGCCACGTCCTCGACATCGGCCATGGTTCGCACGTCGATCCAGGCCTGCGGAACGGCGACGATGACATTGGCGTGGCCGAAACCGAGCTTCGCCAGCAGTTCGACCTTGCTTTCGGCCTGTGCCTCGCGCACCAGATCCTCGCCGGTGATGCCGAAATGCGCGGCGCCGGCCGCAAGATTCTTGACGATTTCCGACGCGGAGAGAAAAGCCACTTCGACATTGTCGACGCCGGCGAGGACGCCGCGATAATCGCGCGCGCCGCGTCCCTGCGTCACCGTCAGTCCGGCGCGGGCGAAAAAGGCGTTGGCGTTTTCCTGCAGCCTGCCCTTGGAAGGGACCGCCAGCACAAGCTTTTCCGCGCTCATGGCCGGTCTCCCAGCGACGAAGCGAGCCGCTCGATCCAGATCGCCGCGCCGACGGCGGGAATATCCGCCTTGGCGCCGAGAGTGGACAGCAGCCGGTCGTAGCGCCCGCCGCCTATGGCCGGCGGCGCCTCGGGAGCGGAGGCCTCCGCCGCCTCGAAGACGAAGCCGGTGTAATAATCGAGATTGCGGGCGAAGCCGGCCGAAAAGCGGATCGAGTCCATGTCCACCCCGCGCGCCGCCAGGAAATTGAGGCGCTGGTCGAAGGAATCCATTTCCGCGCCGAGGTCGATATTGGCCGTGGCGAAAAGCGCGCGCAATTGCGCCGAGGCCTTGTCTGGATGGCCGTCGATGGCGAAGAATTTCTGCAGCAGGGCGCGCTTGTCGGCGTCGAGCCCGGCGCTGGAGCGCAGGGAGGCCTGTTCGAGGAAGCGGTCGGCGATTTCGCCCGGCGTGCGTCCGCCGAGCGCCGAAATGCCGGCGATTTTCAACAGGTCCTCGACGAGGGCGCGCGCGCCCTTGGCGTCGGCGCCGTCGAGCGCCGCCAGCACGCCGGCGTGATCGCCGCCCGGCTCGACCGCCGGATTGAGGATTTCGGCGATGTCTTGGCCCTTGGCGAGGCCGCCGCGAATGCGCCGCAGCCAGACCGGCGGCAGGTTCAGCTTTTCGAGGAGCGCGGCGAGCAGCGCGGCGTCGCCGATATGGACGCGCCAGTCGCGCGGAACGCCGCCGAGAAAAGCCTGGCTCGCGGTCTCGAGGGCGAGCGCGAGGATTTCGGCGTCGGCGGCCTCGCGGTCGTCGCGGCCGAAATTTTCCAGCCCCGCCTGCATGAATTCCGAGGACTGGCCGGGCCTCTGGCCAAATACCGGGCCATAGGAGCAGAAGGCGGCGGGGCCGCCGGCTTCCGGCGAGGCGAGATAGGCCAGCGAAACAGGAATGGTGAATTCCGGCCGCAGGCAGAATTCCTCGGCGCAGACGGCGGTGAGCAACAGACCGCCACGCATTTCTTCGCCGGCGAAATCGAGGAACACGTTCGCCGGCTGCAAAATGGCGGGATCGCAAAGCCGATAGCCCGCAGCTTGCAGCTTTTGCAGAAAAACCTCGCCTCGCTGGTCCTGACCGGCGTTCATCAACCACCCCAAAGCCCGAAAGTCGCGCCTGATGTAACAAAAGCGCGGCGCGAAAGCATCCCCTTTCGCGGCGGAGGGTGAACGAGATCGCTAGATGGGGGCGGTGGTCAGCCTTCGCCTGGGGAGGCTCCGTCGACCAGCGCTTTGCTCCCCTGGTCGGCGTGACTGCCGGCGCTCAGGGCCGAGCCGAGCAAATAGGCCGTGTTCACCAGGGCGACATGGCTGAACGCCTGGGGAAAATTCCCGAGCATGCGCTTTTGCCGCGCATCGTATTCTTCGGCGAGCAGCCCGACGTCATTGGCTATTCCCGCCAGCCGCTCGAACACGGCGCGCGCTTCGTCAAGCCGGCCCTGCAGCACGAGGGCGTCGGCATACCAGAAACTGCAGGCCAGAAACGCGCCCTCGCCAACGGGAAGGCCGTCAACGCTCGAATCCGGCTGTTCGTAGCGCATGATGAATCCGTTCTTGAGCAGCCGCCGCTCGATCGCTTCCACCGTCCCGCGAATGCGCGAGTCATTCGCCGGCAGAAATCCCACTTTCGGCGCCAGCAGCAGGCTCGCATCGACGATGTCGGCGCCGTAATACTGCACGAAGGCGCCAATATCCTTGTTAAATCCCTTGTCGCAAATTTCCGCGTGGATCTCGTCGCGGATTTGCCGCCAGCGCTCGACCGGGTGATTGGCGCCAAAGCGCTCCAGGGCGCGCACCGCCCGGTCGAAGGCGACCCAGGCCATGATCTTGGAATAGACGAAATGGCGCCGCGGCCCGCGCACCTCCCAGATTCCGTCATCGGGCTGGCGCCAGATTTTCTCGAGATGCTGGAGCGCAACCACGGCGACGTCCATCTTGCGCGGCGTGCGGCGACGAACGGGCTCGTCAACGGATTCGAGATGCGCGCGCGAGCGATACAGAGCGTCGACCACTTCCCCGAATATGTCGAGCTGCAACTGGGTCGAGGCGGCGTTGCCGACCCGCACGGGACGGGACGCCTCGTAACCGGCAAGCCAGGGCAATTCGCGTTCGTCGAGGAGTTTTTCGCCGGCGACGCCATACATGATCCGCACCTGGTTCGGCGCGCCGGCCGCCGCGCGGATAAGCCAGTCGCGCCAGGCCATGGCTTCGTCGTAATAGCCGGCCGTCATCAGGGCCTCCAAAGTGAAGCTCGAGTCGCGAAGCCAGCAAAAACGGTAATCCCAGTTGCGAACGCCGCCGATCAATTCCGGCAGCGAGGTCGTCGGCGCCGCGACGATTCCGCCCGTTTCGGCGAAAGTCAGCGCCTTGAGCGTGAGGAGCGAGCGCTGGACCTGACGGCGCCAGGGATTATCGTCGCGGCACGCATCCGCCCATTTGCGCCAATGCTCCAAGGTCCGCTCGAGCGCGTCGGAGGCGTTGAAGGGCTCGGGAACGGCCGCCGTCGACGGGGCGCATTGCAGCACGAACGGGATTTGCTCACCGGCCTTCACCTGAAAGCGCGCATGAGTCCGCATGTCGCGTCCGACCAGTTTGGCCGGCGTGCGTAGCGCCAGCATGAGCGGGCCGGCGACGGCGAGAAGCTCGCCGTGAGGGCCGCGAGACACCCAGGGCACCGTCAGGCCGTAATCGAACCGGATCACCAGTTCCGAGGCCATGTCCACCGCGCCCTTGATCCCGCGCACGATGCGAACGAGAGTCTGCTCGGGCGCGTCCGGCGCAAGAAAATCGACGACTTCCGCAGTTCCGCTTTCGGTTTCGAAACGGGTCGCCAGAACCATGGTCGAGTCGATATAGGATCGGCTTGTTCGGGCGTTCCCGTTCGCCGGCGCAATGATCCAGCGACCGTTTTCATCGCCGCCGAGAAGCGCCGCAAAACAGGCGGCTGAATCGAAGCGTGGCCAGCAAAGCCAGTCGATCGAGCCGCCACGGGACACCAGCGCCGCCGAGCGGCAATCTCCTATGAGGGCGTAATCCTCTATGCGCGCCATCGCTGAAATCCTTTTCGCGCGGCCGAAAAGGCCGCTCATCCTCGTCCTATGGGAACGCCAAGCGACGGGAATCGTTCAGTATTTTCCCAAAAACCCGCCTACGGCCGTTCGGCGGGCGGCAGCCGCTTTGCGCGCGAGGCCTTGTCGGCCCGGTCCCCGCGCCAGGCGGGAAGTCCGGGCTAGCCCAGCCCGTGACGCTGCAAAATCTCCCGCACGACCGCGACCATGTCGCTTTCCGGGGCCGAGACCTGGGCCGGGCGCGCCTCCTTCCATTCCTTGTTCGAGGCGATGGCGTCGGCGGCCTTCGCTCCTTCGATCAGGTCCTTGATCTGCACTTCGCAGCACGCCCGCTCGTTCGAGCCCTGGATAATGACGCAGGGGCTCTTGCGGCGGTCGGCGTATTTCATCTGCGCCTTCATCCCCGACGCGCCGAGATAGAGTTCGGCCTTGATTCCGGCCTCGCGCAGGCGCGCCGCCAGGGACTGGTAATCGGCGAACCGGTCGCGATCCATGACCAGCACCACCACCGGCCCATTATGCGGCGCGGCGGCGACAATGGGCGAATCGATCGCTCTTAACGCCGCGTAAAGCCGCGACACGCCGATGGAAAAGCCTGTGGCGGGCGCGTCCTCGCCTCGAAAGCGGCCGACCAGCCCGTCATAGCGGCCGCCGCCGCCGACCGAGCCGAAGCGGATCAGCTGGCCCTTTTCGTCGCGGGCCGTCACCGCGAGATCGGCCTCGAACACCGGACCGGTGTAATATTCGAGCCCGCGCACCACCGAAGGGTCGAGCATCAGGCGGTTGTCGTTATAGCCGGCGGCCTTGGCGAGTTCGTCGATCGCCCGCAATTCGTCCACCCCTTCCTCGCCGCGCGGCGAGGAGGCGACGATTTCGGCAAGCGCCGTGAGCGTCTGGGCGTTGGTGGCCCGCCGCGCCTTGGTGAAGGCCAGCACCTGCTCGATCGCCTCCGACGTCAGCCCCGCGCCCTTGGTGAAATCGCCGGATTCGTCCTTGCGCCCATGGCCGAGCAGGGCGCGCACCCCTTCCGGCCCTAAGCGGTCGAGCTTGTCGATGGCGCGCAGCACGACAAGGCGACGCCCGGCTTCCGCCGCGCCGCCGAGGCCGATCGCCTCCATGACGCCATCGAGGATTTTGCGGTTATTGATCTTGATGCTGTAGTCGCCGCGGGCGATTCCGAGCTGCTCCAAGGCGTCGGCCGCCATCATGCACAGTTCGGCGTCGGCGGCGGGACTGGCCGAGCCGATCGTATCGGCGTCGAACTGCAGGAACTGGCGGAACCGGCCCGGCCCCGGCTTTTCGTTGCGGAACACCGCGCCGCTGCGGTAGGTGCGGTAGGGTTTGGCCAAAGATTCGAAATTTTCGGCGAAATGGCGGGCGAGCGGCGCGGTCAGGTCGTAGCGCAGCGACAGCCACTGCTCGTCGTCGTCCTGGAGCGAGAACACCCCCTCGTTGGGCCGGTCCTGGTCGGGCAGGAATTTGCCGAGCGCCTCGGTATATTCAAAGACCGGCGTCTCGACCGCCTCGAAACCGTAAAGCTCATAAATCCGCTTGATCTCGGCGAGCATGGACTCGACGGCGGCGATTTCGTCCGCGCCGCGGTCGGCGAACCCGCGCGGCAGGCGCGGCTTGACCAATGAGGCTTTGACTTCGGCTTTGGCTTTGGCTTCGTTCATGGTGCGGTTCCGTTGCGCGACAAGCTCTCTTAGGCAAGGGAGAGGGGTGAGACAAGCGCGCGCCGCCATATCCGGCCGGAGGCGGCGGCCGTCGGCTTCCGGCGCGATCTCTTTGGTAAAGAAAAGTAATATCTTTGTCGCGAACTTTTGCGGCGCGACGAACGTATAGCGGCCGCGAGAGACGAGAAACGGCTGGCAACGGAAGCAACGGCAAAATTCGTCCTATCCTTTGGCATTTATTGAGGCGCGAAAGCTTGCTCACGAGACGCTGCCTCGTGGCGGAACGCGGCCTTCGCGTCAGCGCCGCGCCGGGTCGCCGGAAAAAGCGGAGCGCCGGCCCGCGTCGATCAGTTTTTTAGCCTCGAAATCACTCGCCTAACAAATGAGCGCCAAGAGAATCGCCCCCAGCGCGGCCTCAGCATCCAGCCATGACGGGAAATGCAAGACATCGCGCGCGGCGCGATGGCGCAGACGCAAGCAAGACTTTCATCTCCGTAACATATAAAGAGATATTAACGTTTTGTTCTGAACAAAATTATGGGCTTTATTGGTTTTTGTGTCTTAGACGGCTCCGTTACATAGCTTCGTTTAAAATGTTCGCGACCGCATTAAGGAAAAAACAAAAAATTATAAGCACATTTTATCGTTGCCTCTAGGCGTGGAAAAAGGCTTCAGATGTTTCGGACCGCACAATATTTTTTTGCTGGGCAGCGCTCGCGTTTCGTGCGCGATTTTCGACCTTCGAACTGGCGCCCCGTCCGCTCCGCCGGCGCCTTCCCGCGAGATTCCGCGGCGGTCGCCGCCGTCGACGTCTATACGGCGGCCTATGGCTCGCCGACGGCCCTGCAAACGGCGAGTTGCTCGACCGACACAATATCGCCGGCGGTTTCGGCCTGCTCCACGATGCAGATGATGGCTTCGAGCGCGAAGACCTTCTTCCCGGTCAATCAGAACGGGTCGGGAACCTGCTCCTCATCGGTCAACAGCAATAGCGACGCGGCGAACGCCTTGACGAATATCGGAGCGGCGATCAATGGCGGCGGGTCGCAGCCGCGCCTTGTGCTGAACAGCACGCAGTAAAGGGCGCAGGCGCCTCGAGGTTGAGCTTGACTCCCGCCTTCCCGGCCTTTAGCCGCGGGGCATGACGGGAAATTCGAAAAGCCGCGTCCAATGCGGCGACGCGGGCCTCGCCGGCCTCGCGGCGATCCATGAGCGCTATGACGCCTATCTTTGCGACGTCTGGGGCGTGCTGCACAATGGCGAGCGCGCCTTTCCCGCCGCTGTCGAGGCCCTGCGCAACCTGCGCCGTCTCGGCAAGGCGGTGACGCTGATCAGCAATGCGCCGCGCCCTAAAGCCGAAGTGGCGGCGCAACTGGCCTCGCTCGGCGCGCCGCCGGAAATCTACGACTCCATAGCGACCTCCGGCGACGTTTGCGCACAGGCGATCGCCGACCGTTTTCCGCGGCGCCCGGCCCATATCGGCCCCGCGCGCGACCTGTCGCTTTTCGACGCGGCCGGCGTCATGGCGGGGCGGGAAATCGCGCCGGCGCCAATGGAGAAGGCGGATTTCGTCGTCTGCACCGGGCTCAACGAGGACACGATCGAAACGCCCGCCGATTATGAAGAAATCCTGGTCGCGGCGCGGAAAAGACGGCTGCCCATGCTCTGCGCCAATCCCGATCTCGTCGTCTATCGCGGCGAGCAACTGGTCTATTGCGCCGGCGCTTTGGCGGAACGTTACGCCGAACTCGGCGGCGAGGTCGAACAGGCGGGCAAACCCTATGCGGCGATCTACCGGCTGGCGCTCGGGCTTTGCGAGCAGGCGCTCGATCGCCCGCTCGATCTCGACCGGGTCCTGGCGATCGGCGACGCCATGCACACCGACATCGCCGGCGCGCATGACATGAGCCTCGACAGCCTGCTGATCACACAAGGGATTCACCGCAAGCAACTGCATCCCGGCCCGGCCGGGGCGATCGACGCCGACGCCTACCGCCAGTTCGTCGAGAGCTGCGGCCTGACGCCCACTTGCCATATGGACCGCCTGGCCTGGTGAGAATGGCGTTTGGCGACAATGGCGTTTTGATCTATGGACTTTTGCGCGCCGACAGGCTTTTTTTACGCGCTCCCGTTTTTTGCGCCGCAACAACCATGAAAGCGCCGACAGGAAAAGAAAGATGTCCGAACCGTTCAAGACTTATTATTTCGAGGATCTCAGCGTCGGCATGCGCGAATCCTTGATGAAAACCGTCATGAACGAGGATGTCGTCGGCTTCGCCGAATTGTCGGGCGATCACAATCCGATCCATCTTTCCGAACATTTCGCCAAAAAAACGCGCTTCGGTGAGCGGATCGCCCATGGCCTCTACACCGCCAGCCTGATATCCGCCGTTCTCGGCATGTATCTGCCCGGTCCCGGCGCCGTCTATCTGCACCAGACCCTGAATTTCAAGGGGCCGGTGAAGATCGGCGACGTGGTGGAGGTCAGCGTCGAAGTCAGCGAACTGGTCGAAAAGGGCCGGCGCTGCAAATTGCATTGCGAGGCCAAGGTTGACGGCAAGGTCGTGCTCGACGGCGAGGCCGTGGTCATGGTGCCGTCGCGCGACCCGACGCCGCGGCGCATCGAGGTCGCGGCCAGCTGATCGGCGCCGGAACGTGATGCAGCGGCTCGCCCGCCCAAAGCAGGGTTTCGGAAAAGTGGATGCCGGTTTTCCGACAAAAACCCTGCTCAAGCAGAGGAGCCCAAACATGAATGCGTTGGCTCGCCAGCGGATTCATGTTTGGGGCGGCGGTCTTCGCCAAAGGCTCCCGGAATGAAAGACATGGCGCTGCACGCGCGATTCATCCTCAGCCTCGATCCGCCCGCCCCGCCGCAGGGGCTTGAGGGCGCGGTCGTCGCCATCGGCAATTTCGACGGCGTGCATCGCGGCCATCGGGAAGTGCTGACACGGGCGAAAAATCTGGCGCGAAAGCTTGGCGCTCCCTGCGCGGTTCTGACCTTCGAGCCGCATCCGGCGGATTTTTTCGGCCGCGGCGAAAAAATCTTCCGCCTCACCAGCCGCGACGCCAAGGCGCATCGCCTGGCCGAATTCGGCCTCGACGGCATGATCGTCCTGACCTTCGACGCCGATCTGGCGCGGCTCGACGCCGACGCTTTTGTGCGCGAGATACTTTTGCGCCGCCTGGGCGTGCGTGGCGCAGTGGTCGGCTACGACTTTCATTTCGGCGCCAAGCGCTCGGGCACGCCGCAATTTCTGCTGCAGGCGGCGGAAAAATACGGCTTTGCCGCGGAAGTCGTGGAAAAAGTCGTCGCCGATGAAAAGGGCTCGCTCGAAGCCTTGTCCTCCACCGCGACGCGTCAGGCTTTGGAGCGCGGCGACGTGGCGGCGGCGGCGACCTTTCTCGGCCACCCCTGGTCGCTCACCGGGCGTGTGATCGACGGCGCCAGGCTCGGCCGCAAACTGGGCTATCCCACCGCCAATCTCGCCGTCGATCCCTCGTGCCGCCTGAAACACGCCATTTACGCGGTCGAAGTCGAGCTGGACGGGCAAAGGCTGAAGGGCGTGGCGAGCTTCGGGCGCCGCCCGACCATCGACAATGGTCCGACCCTGCTGGAAGTCTATATTTTCGACTTTTCCGGCGATATCTACGGCAAGGAAATCGAGGTCTTCTTCATCGATTTCCTGCGCCCGGAGCAGAAATTCGATTCGCTTGAGGCGCTGGTCGAGCAGATCGGCCGCGACGTCGACGCGGCCAGGCAGAGGCTCGGTCCGTGACGACAGCAGAACGCGAGGGTGAAACATGAGACTTCTGGGAGTAGCTGTCGCGCTTTTTGGCCTTGTCGCCGCTTTCGTCGGCTGGCGGTTTGACAATGCGACCATCGAACTGCTCGCCGGCGCGTCGCTGATCGTCGCCTATTGCTGCGAACGCAGCGCGCCGCTTTCGCGGTTCCTGAAAATCTTCCTGGCGCTCTTCTCGGTCGAGACCATTGTTTTCGGCCTCGGCGATTTCGCCGCGCGCTTCGGCTATTGGCCGAAAATGTGGGAAGGGGCGCGCTTTCCTCCGACTTTGGCGCTGACGGTGGCGGTTTTCGCCATCCTGATCTTCGCCGCGTCGCATCTCAAGTGGGTGCGCTCCGTGACCCGCATCGCCGATCGCTATTTCCGCGCCGACGACCGGACCGTCGCCTCTTACGGCCCGTTCGGCTTCAGGACCATCGAGCGGAATCTGGCGACCGGCATGGTGGTCTTTCTCGTCCTGATCAACCAGGCGGAAGTGGCGATCACCGTGCGGCTGAATTTCTTCAACCGCGATTTCTTCAACGCCATCCAGGCGAAAAACGGCGCGGAGTTCTGGCAACTTCTGCTCTGGGTGTTCATGCCCTGGGCCTTCGTCTATGTCGCCGCGCTGGTGATCGAATATGTCGTCGCCTCCTATCTCATCATCCGCTGGCGGCGCTGGCTGACGGAATTCTACATTACGCATTGGATGAGCCGGCACGCGCATTATCGCATGTCCCTCCTCGGCGGGGTTTCCGACAACCCCGACCAGCGTATTTCCGAGGACATCGCGCGCTTCATCGACGGCGGCGCGGCGGACGGCAACACATACGGATTTGGCGTCTACAACTATTCCATCATGCTGATCTCGACCCTGTCGTCGCTGGTCTCCTTCGCCATATTGCTGTGGAGCCTTTCCGCCCATTTCACTTTTCCGGGCACGAATTTCGCTCTCCCCGGCCTGCTGTTCTGGGTGGCGCTGATCTATGCCGCGGCCGGCACGGGGATCACTCACCTGATCGGCCGGCCGCTGGCGCGCATCATTTTCCTGCGCCAGAGGGTCGAGGCGGATTTCCGCTTCTCGCTGGCGCGCCTGCGCGAATATAGCGAACAGATCGCGCTGCTGAACGGCGAGCCGGCCGAGCGGGTGAGCCTCGGCGAACGATTCGCCGCGGTCATCAGCAATTACATCGACATGGTCGAGCTGCGCAAAAAGCTCGCCGCCTTCACTGGCTTCTATGGCCAGTTGAGCCCGATCATTCCCTTCATCTTCTCCGCGCCCTTCTATTTCCTCGGCAAGATCAAGCTGGGCGTGATGACACAGACCGCGCAGGCGTTCGGCCAGGTCGAAGGCGCGCTCACCTTCTTCATCAACTATTATACTTCGCTTGCAGGCTTCGCCGCGGTGCTGGACCGCCTCGTCTCCTTCGACACGGCGATCGAGGCGTCGCAGGCGGAGGGCGGCATGAAGGTGACCGTCGGCGCGCCGGCGCCCGCCCTGCATCACGCCACCGTCGCCCTGCCGAATGGCGCGCCCCTGCTCAAAGAGGTCGATCTGTCGCTTACGCCAGGGCGCAATCTGCTCGTCACCGGCCCGTCGGGCGTCGGCAAATCGACCCTTTTCCGGGCCTTTTCCGGCGTCTGGCCGTTCGGCGCGGGCGAAGTCGCCACGCCGCCCCCCGCAAAGATGATGCTGCTGCCGCAAAAGCCCTATATTCCCATCGGCACATTGCGCGAGGCCGTG
>CAYRNB010000032.1:0-20505 GCA_964425315.1 uncultured Rhodoblastus sp. | reverse complement strand
GATGCTGCTGCCGCAAAAGCCCTATATTCCCATCGGCACATTGCGCGAGGCCGTGATCTATCCGGCCGAGCCGCACGTCTATCCCGACAACGAGATCGCCGCCGCCCTGGTCGACGCGCAATTGCCCCAGTTCGCCGACAAGCTCGACGAATCCGACAACTGGACGTTGCGCCTGTCCGGCGGCGAACAGCAGAGGCTCGCCATCGCCCGCGCGCTACTGGCCATGCCCGACTGGCTGCTGCTCGACGAGGCGACCTCGGCGCTTGACGAGGATATGGAGGCGGCGATCTACAAAATGCTTTCCCAACGCCTGCCGCACACCACGCTGGTGTCGATCGGCCACAGGACGACGCTCGCCGCCTTTCACCCCGCGGGCGTCCAGGTGCGGCCGGGCGGCGTCGTGGCGCCGCAGACCACTTGAATTTGTCTCAGGCGGGAAGCAGCGGAACGCCGTAGTGGGCGTGCAGCCAGAACAGGGTCGCCGCCCAGAAGCCCGCCCCGACCGCCACGGAAGCGGCGTCGCCTAGCCAGCCTCGCGCCGGCGTCCTCGTCGCCGCCGGTCGCCACCGCATGGACAGGCGGTCGTAAAGGGCGAAAGCCAGGAACGAGCCAAACAGAAGAAAGGCGAGCAGATTGCCGTTGGCGGCGAGATGGGCGATCGCCCAGAGCATGATCGCCGCCAGCATTGGATGACCGACACGATCGCGAATCTTTGACGGGATGTAGGCGGCGGCCAGAAGGACAAAGGCCGGCAGCATGAGGGCGAAGGCGATATGCCGCGTCCACAGCGGCGGCGACCAAAATTGCGCATCCGCCGCCGCGCCGCGGAATTCGGCGACTCCATGGACGATCAGCACCAGTCCGACCAGGGCGGGGACTGAAAAGACCAGTTTGTAGCGGTTCAGGCCGAGCTTGGCGACGAGACGGTCGCGAAAGCCGGGAATGGTTGGCGACAGGTGAGTCGCGAGGAAAAGGATCAGGCCGACGATTAAAGTGTACATGCCGATTCGCCCCCCTCGCCGTGATTTGCGAGGGGGAATAAATCATGACCGTCGACGGGCTGAAAGCCTAAAATGGGGCGTTCTGCGGGCGTCGCGCGCCTGCTTTGCCTTGGCTGGCGGCGCTTATGGTTTACGAAGGGTGAATTTCCGGCGTTTCGGCGGCGCCTGCGGCGCGTCAGACGTCTTAATTGGTCAAAGGCTTGAGCCGCTGCGCCGCTTGCGGTCAAAAAAGGCCGCCCCTATATCAGGCGCGCACTTGCATGGATGCGCCCTAAACCCAATTTGAACGCTAGTCGGGGACCGGGCGAGACGATCGTCCGCCCAGGGCCGGGCCGCTTCGGGGCCTGGCGGTTCTGCGAAGAAAGGAAGACGAACTCATGACTAAAGTCATCGGCATCGATCTCGGCACCACCAATTCCTGCGTCGCCGTGATGGAAGGCTCTACGCCCAAGGTTATCGAAAATGCGGAAGGCGCCCGCACCACGCCCTCGATCGTCGCTTTCACCGAGGACGGCGAGCGTCTCACCGGCCAGCCGGCCAAGCGCCAGGCGGTCACCAATCCGGAAAAGACCTTTTTCGCCATCAAGCGCCTGATCGGCCGCTCCTTCGCCGATCCCATGACCCAGAAGGACGTCGGCCTCGTTCCCTATAAGATCGTCAAGGCCAACAATGGCGACGCCTGGGTGGAGGCGGGCGGCAAGCAATATTCTCCGTCGCAGATTTCCGCCTTCATCCTGCAGAAGATGAAGGAGACGGCGGAGGCCAATCTCGGCCAGACCGTCACGCAGGCGGTGATCACCGTTCCCGCCTATTTCAACGACGCCCAGCGCCAGGCCACTAAGGACGCCGGCAAGATCGCCGGCCTCGAAGTGCTGCGCATCATCAACGAGCCGACGGCCGCGGCGCTCGCTTACGGCCTCGACAAGAAGGGCTCTGGCACCATCGCCGTTTACGACCTCGGCGGCGGCACCTTCGACGTGTCGGTTCTCGAAATCGGCGATGGCGTGTTCGAGGTGAAATCGACCAATGGCGATACTTTCCTCGGCGGCGAGGACTTCGATATGCGCCTGGTCGAATATCTCGCCGAGGAGTTCCGCAAGGAAAATGGCATCGATCTGCGCAAGGACAAGCTGGCCCTGCAGCGCCTGAAAGAGGCGGCGGAAAAGGCTAAGATCGAATTGTCCTCCGCGACCCAGACCGAGATCAACCTGCCCTATATCACCGCCGACGCTTCCGGCCCGAAACATCTGACCCTAAAACTCACCCGCGCCAAATTCGAGGCTTTGGTCGACGATCTCATCCAGCGCACGGTCGAGCCCTGCCGCAAGGCCCTCAAGGACGCCGGCCTTTCCGCCGGCGAGATCAACGAGGTCGTTCTGGTTGGCGGCATGACCCGCATGCCCAAAGTGCAGGAGGTGGTGAAGCAGTTCTTCGGCAAGGAGCCGCACAAGGGCGTCAACCCGGATGAAGTGGTGGCGATCGGCGCGGCGGTGCAGGCCGGCGTTTTGCAGGGCGACGTCAAGGACGTTCTGCTGCTCGACGTCACGCCCCTGTCGCTCGGCATCGAGACGCTCGGCGGCGTCTTCACCCGCCTGATCGACCGCAACACCACGATCCCGACCAAGAAGAGCCAGGTGTTCTCGACCGCGGAAGACAACCAGACCGCGGTGACCATCCGCGTCTTCCAGGGCGAGCGCGAAATGGCGGCGGACAACAAGGCGCTCGGCCAGTTCGATCTTGTCGGCATTCCGCCGGCGCCGCGAGGCATGCCCCAGGTCGAGGTCACATTCGACATCGACGCCAACGGCATCGTCTCTGTGACCGCCAAGGACAAGGCGACGGGCAAGGAGCAGCAGATCCGCATCCAGGCGTCCGGCGGCCTGTCCGAGACCGATATCGAGAAAATGGTCAAGGACGCGGAAGCCCACGCCGCCGAGGACAAACAGCGCCGCGCTCTGGTCGACGCCCGCAACCAGGGCGAGGCCATGGTCCATTCGGCGGAAAAATCGCTGAAGGAGTTCGGCGACAAGGTTTCGGAATCCGACAAGAGCGCGATCGAGGCGGCCGTCGCCGCTTTGAAAACCGCGATCGAGGGCGAGGACGTCGAGGCCATCAACGCCCGCTCCAACGAACTCGCGCAGGCGTCGATGAAGCTCGGCGAGGCCATGTACAAGGCTGAACAGGCTGGCGCCGCCGCCGGCGGCGCCGAGGCCAAGCCGGAAGAGGACGTGATCGACGCCGACTTCAAGGAAGTCAAGGACGACAAGAAGGACGCCTGAGCGCTGTCCTGCGCCGGCGCGGCCCCGTCGCGCCGGCGGCTTTACGTAAGGAGTCGCGAAAAAGAGGTTGCGTGTTTGGCGCGCAGAGTCTAGCTCCTCGGATCGCAACAGCCTTTTTCTTCCGCGTCTTCAGCCCTATCGTTAAGCGGAATTTCGCCTAACCGGGATCTCAAGGTCGATGGCCAAACGCTGCTATTACGAGGTTCTCGGCGTTTCCCGCGCCTGCTCCGACGGCGAACTGAAGAGCGCCTTCCGCAAACAGGCGATGCAATATCATCCCGACCGCAATCCGGGGGATAAGTCCGCCGAAGCCAAATTCAAGGAACTCAACGAGGCCTATCAGGTCCTGTCCGACGGCGACAAACGCGCCGCCTACGATCGGCACGGACACGCCGCATTCGAACATGGCGGCGGCCCGGGCGGATTCGGCGGCTTCGGCATGGGCGAGGGTTTCGCCGCCTCCATGGCCGATATTTTCGACGATCTGTTCGGCGACGTCATGGGCGGGAGGCGCGGGCGCGCCAGCGCCAGGGCCCGCGGCTCGGATCTGCGCTACAATATGGAAATCACCCTGGAGGAGGCGTTTCGCGGCAAATCGGCGGCGCTGAAAATTCCCACCTCCGTCACCTGCGAAGTCTGCGCCGGCTCCGGCGCCAAGGCGGGCTCCAAGCCGAAAACCTGCTCCACCTGCGGCGGCGCCGGCCGGGTGCGCGCCCAGCAGGGCTTCTTCGCCGTCGAGCGCGCCTGTCCGTCCTGCCACGGGCGCGGCGAAGTCATCGACAACCCCTGCCCCAATTGCGCCGGCGCCGGCCGCGTCACCCGCGACAGGTCTCTGTCGGTCAATATTCCCGCCGGCATCGAGGATGGCACGCGCATTCGGCTTTCGGGCGAGGGCGAGGCGGGCTTGCGTGGCGGTCCGCCGGGCGATCTTTACATTTTCCTCTCGGTCAAGCCGCATCCCTTCTTCCAGCGCGAGGGCGCCGATCTCTATTGCCGCGTGCCGATTTCGATGGTGCAGGCGGCGCTCGGCGGCGAAATCCAGGTGCATGGGGTGGATGGCGAGGAGATCAAGGTCAAGGTCGAGGAAGGCACGCAATCGGGCAAGCAGTTCAGGATCAAGGGCCACGGCATGCCGGTCCTGCGCTCGCGCGACTATGGCGACCTCTATATCCAGGCCAATGTCGAGACGCCGCAGAACCTGACCAAAAGGCAGAAGGAGCTTCTGGCCGAATTCGACAGCGAGTCGACCAACCGGACCCACCCCGAGTCGACAGGTTTTTTCGCCAAAATGAAAGAATTTTTTGACCTGACGTGAATAGGGTCCGCGCAGGCCGAATCGGTTGGACCACAGGCTTTCTTGACGCGCTATTCAATCTGAGCGATTCTTAATGCTTGAGTTTGTGGGGGCGATAGCGAAAAATTGAACGCGCAAAAGCATTTGGCGTCGAAAATCCTGCTCGACCCGAAAGAGGCGAAAGAGGAGCGGCTCAGCGACGAGGCGCGCTTTATTCGCACCTGGCTGGAAAATCCGCGGTTGGCCGGAGCGATCACCCCTTCGGGGCGTTTTCTCGCGCGCGCCATGGCGCAATGCGTCGATCGCAGGGGCGACGGGCCCATCGTTGAACTCGGCCCCGGCACCGGCCCCGTCACCCAGGCTCTGCTTGCGCGCGGGATTGCCCCGGAACGCCTGGTTCTGGTTGAATACGAACCTTCATTCTGCAACTTGCTGGCGAAAAAATTTCCCGGCGTGAAAATCGTGCGCGGCGACGCCTACCATCTCGCCGACACGCTGGCCGGCCATGTGGCCCGCCCGCCCTCGGCCATCGTCTCAAGCCTGCCGCTGCTGACCAAACCCGAGGCGGCGCGGATCGCGCTTTTGCGCCAGGCTTTTGCGTTGATGGGGCCGGAAGGGCGCCTCATTCAGTTCACCTATGGGGTGAAATCGCCGGTCCCGACCCATCTCGGCGAAAGCCTGCATTTCAAGACCCACAGTCTCGCGCCCATCTGGCTCAACCTCCCGCCGGCGCGCATTTTCGTCTATCGACCCATCGAAAGCCGGCAGGCCTTCGTGCGTCCGCCCGACGCCCTCGACATGTTGCGGCGCCAATCCCGCCGTTTCGGCCGCGAAATCCGCGGCGAAATCGAAGAAGCCCGCGCCCGCCTGGCTATGGGCGGCGCCAAATCGCGCCGCCCGTGAGCGCCCCGGAGGCCAAGGATCGGCTGATCGTCGCGCTGGACCTGCCCGACGTCGCGCAGGCGCGGGAAATGGCGGCGGTTCTTGGCGACAGCGTCACGTTTTACAAAATCGGCATGGAATTGGCCTATGGCGGCGGTCTCGCTCTGGTCGAGGAATTGGCGGGTCAGGGCAAGCAGGTCTTTGTCGATCTGAAATTGCACGACATCGGTAATACGGTGGAAAAGGCGACCGCGCAGATCGCCAGACTCGGCGCGCGTTTCCTCACCATCCACGCCTTTCCCCAGACCATGGCCGCCGCCAAGCGCGGCGCGCAGGGGTCGCGATTGAAGCTGCTCGGCGTGACCGTGCTGACCTCCTATGACGATTCCGATCTGGAGGCCGCCGGTTTTCGCCTCACTGTGCGCGAAATGGTCGCCCTGCAGGCGATGCATGCGATGAAGGCGCGGATCGACGGTCTGATTCTGTCGCCGCGGGAACTGACCGCGGCGCGCGCCCTGGTGGGGCGCTCCATGCTGCTGGTGACGCCGGGCGTGCGGCCGGCGGGCAGCGCGCTGGGCGACCAGAAGCGGGTCGCGACGCCGGCCGAAGCTTTCAAGTGCGGCGCCGATTACATTGTCGTCGGCCGGCCGATTCTGCAGGCGCCCGATCCGCGCAGGGCGGCCGAGGCCATTCAGAAGGAAATTGCGGCCGCTTTGGCGGGAAAAAAATAAAAAACGCCGGGCGTACCTCCGGCCCGGCGCGATGTCCGGAGTACTGGGGGACAGCGCCTCGGACCCATGAAACCTAACCGGCGATCGTGAACCTGGCGTGACATTCGTCCGACAGGAAGGTGAAAAAGCGAAAAAGCGCCGGAATTCTTGTCGCCGCCACGTTCCTATGACCTTTGTCGGGGCGATTCGATCGCCGCGGCGCCTTTTGCCGCGGCGCAAAAAAGCTTATAGAGCGGCGATTAAACATGAGCGCGCCGGAGGTTTGGCAATGGACGACATGCGCCTGGTCGTGGTCGGCGCCGCTGGGCGCATGGGGCAGATGCTGATCAAGGAAATCGCCGCCGCCTCGGGCGTCGTTCTCGCCGCCGCGCTGGAGCGGCAGGGTTCGCCGGCGCTCGGACAGGACGCCGGGATTGTCGCCGGCGTTGGGCCGCTGAATGTGGCGATCGGCGACGATCCGCTCAGCGCGCTGCTCAAAGCCGATGGCGTCATAGATTTTACCGCCCCGGCGGCGACGGTGGAGATAGCGGCCCTGGCGGCGCAGGCGCGCATCGTCCATGTGATCGGCACGACGGGGCTTTCCGCCGCCGATCTCGACAAGATCGCCGCCGCCGCCCGCCACGCTGTGGTGGTGCGCTCCGGCAATATGAGCCTCGGCGTCAATCTTCTCGCCAGCCTGGTCGAAAAAGTCTCCAAGGCATTGGGGGACTGGGACGTTGAAATCGTCGAAATGCATCATCGGATGAAGGTGGACGCGCCCTCGGGCACCGCGCTGCTGCTCGGCGAAGCGGCGGCCAAGGGCCGCGAGATCGCGCTTGCCGACCATAGCGCGCGCGGCCGGGACGGCCATACCGGCGCCCGCAGGAGCGGCGACATCGGCTTTGCCAGCTTGCGCGGCGGCACGGTCGTCGGCGATCATAGCGTGATTTTCGCCGGTCCCGGCGAACGTATCGAATTGACCCACAGGGCCGAGGACCGCGGCATTTTCGCCCGCGGCGCCGTCAAAGCGGCGTTTTGGGGACGCGGGCGCAAGCCCGGTCTCTATTCCATGGCCGACGTGCTGGGATTGTGATCGATTTCTAGACAAGGAGAAGCAAATTGTCAGAACGTCTTCTCGTGCTGGTGCGGCACGGCCAGAGCGAATGGAACCTGAAAAATCTTTTCACCGGCTGGCGCGATCCCGATCTCACCGAATTGGGGGTGGAAGAAGCGAAAGAGGCGGGCCGGCGTCTGCGGGATAAGGGCCTTGTTTTCGACACGGGCTTCACTTCGGCGCTGATCCGGGCGCAGCACACGATGCGGTTGATGCAGGAGCAACTGGGCCAGACGTCGCTTCCGGTCGCCGAGGACGAGGCGCTCAACGAACGCCATTACGGCGACCTGTGCGGGCTGAACAAGGACGACGCGCGCAAGAAATGGGGCGACGAACAGGTCCATTTGTGGCGGCGCTCCTATGACGTGCAGCCGCCCGGCGGCGAAAGCCTGAAGGATACGGTGGCGCGCGTGCTGCCCTATTATAATCAGGAAATCCTGCCGGCGGTGCTGCGCGGCGAACGAACCCTGGTCTCGGCGCATGGCAATTCCCTGCGCGCCCTGGTCATGGTGCTTGACCGCATGACCTCCAAAACAATACCGAGCCTGGAGCTGGCGACCGGCGTGCCTCTCGTCTACCGCCTCAAGACGGACTCGACCGTCGAGTCGAAAGAGATTTTGAAATAACCCGACTCTCCCGCGCGCGCATGATCCCAAAAGGAGCGCCGCCGGATTCCGCAGGCCTCGGTCGGCGGAACCCGGCGGATAACACGACGTCAATCGCGCTTCGCCCTCGGGAGAAAAATCCAGTTCAGCCGGCAAGCGTCTCGGGCGTCTGCCTGGCGCGCGCGATCATGCGGTTTTGCGCCGCGACGATCCTCTGCAGGCGCGCGATTTCGACCGTGCTCATGCGCATCATGCAATCGACCCAGTTTTGCGCCAGATAGTTCAACTCCGACTCGAAAGCCGCGGCCGCCTGACGATAGAAGGCGGAGAAAAGCGTCAGGCGGGCGTTGTGGATCGGCAGGCTGTCTTTGGCGTATTTTTCGATCCAGGCCTGTCCCTGTCCTTGATCCACCACTGCCTCCAGCCCGCCGAGGGCGGCGAATTGCTCGGCGCTGTATTCGTCGCCGTCGGTAAGGATTTTCAGTGCATTGAGCGGGCCAGTATGCTGCGAAAGCACCGCCACCGCCGTGACCGGGAAGTGATTGAATTTGACTTCCGGATAGCAGAAGCTCGCCTGGCGTTCGGCGATCAGCACGTTGCAGGAGCGGGCCGCGTCAATGCCGCCGCCGAGCGCCTTGGCGTGGACGGTCGCGACGGTGATGGCGGCGCCTTGCAGGCTGGAGGCGTTCCAGATTGCGCCTTCTTTCGATACGCGCGCATATTCCTCCATCGCGGCGCGATCGTTCTTGGCGACGCAATCGAGGTAGAATTCGAGATCGCCGCCGAGGGTGAAGACCGGATCGGCGCCGCGATAGGCAAGAAAGCGCACCGGCGAATCTGCGCAGCGGCCCGCGCCCCAGATGTCGTGAATGGCGCGCTGGACCTTGTTGATGCTGGTGAGAAGAGTGAGAGAAAAAAACGGCTTCGGTTTCGGCTTGATGGTGAGCCAAAGCGTCTTGATATCGGGATTATAGGCAAGATCAATCTGCGGAATCTCGCCGGTCTTGAAGCGAATCTGGCCGATGACCTCGTCGTAAATGTCGAATGACGCAGGCTTGGCGGCGGCTTCAAGCGGCGTGTGAAGCATTTTCTTCACTCTCTTACGGGTTCCCAAACAGGAACTTGGCGGTGAATAGGAACAGGGTACCCGAGGTTAACGAGAAGTAAATGCGCTTCGTTAAAAACCGTTAAAAACGGTTAACGCTTGCACGGGAGCGCGGCGCCGCGGCCCTGGCCTTGGGCCAGGCGTGATTTCCACTCATTGACATCGCGGAAGGGCCTAGAAACAATCGCCCTTGCGGCCGTCGCCGCGGTCGCGCCGGGGCGGGGTTAAAGGGGAGGCTGGACATGCGGCTCACGATCAGCGCATTTCTTTGTTGCGTCGTTCTTGGCGGCGCTTGCGCGCAGGAGGCGGTCCGATCCGCGCCGGCGCCGACGCAGGCGGGCGCTTATGTCCCCGATCTCGCCGACATGATGACCACGACGCAGTTCCGCCATTTGAAACTGTCCTATGCGGGCAGCTTGAAAAATTGGGATCTCGCCTTGTTTGAAGCGGCGCGAATTCGGGACAGTTTCGATGTCGTGTCGAAATATTATCCGCAGTACGGAAATGTTTCGATTTCCAAGATGATCAACGAATTCACCAAGCCTGCGCTCGACAAGATCAACGAGGCGATCGAGGCCGAGAATAGCGCTAAGTTCTATAAGGCTTTCGGCGCGCTCACCAAGGCGTGCAACGACTGCCACAAGGCGGTGGGGTTGCAATTCATCAGGATTCGGGCGCCGACCTCTTCGCCTTTCAGCAATCAGGTTTTCGCGCCCACGCGACGCTGAAAACGGTCAATCGTCCATGGCGAGCAGACCGGCGTCGCCGCCGAAGGAAGTCCTGTTGACGGTCACGGCGGTCTCGCGCATCAGGCGGCGCAGATAATCGGGGCCGCCGGCTTTCGGGCCCGTGCCGCTGAGGCCGAATCCGCCAAAGGGCTGGCTGCCGACGACGGCGCCGATCATATTGCGATTGACATAAATATTGCCGGCCGGCGCCTTGCGCGCCAGTTCCGCGATGCGGCTTTCGATGCGCGTGTGCAGCCCGAAGGTGAGGCCGTAGCCGCTCGCCGCGATCTCGTCGATGAGCCTTGAAAATTCCGGCGCGCGCCAGCTCGTCACATGGAGGACCGGTCCGAAAATTTCTTCGCGGAGCGCGCCGGCGCGGTCGAGCCGCACGATATGCGGCGCGACGAAACAACCCTCCTGCGGCGCATCGCCGGCGAAAAGGATGCGGTCCGACGCCGCACATTCGTCGAGATAGCTCTCGATCCCCCGTTTGGCCTCGGCGTCGATCAGCGGACCGATATGGGTCGAAACCTCGCGCGGATCGCCGAGGCGCAATTCCCGCGCCGCGCCGACGAGCATTTTCAGCGCCGGCGCTGAAATATCCTCCTGCAGGCACAAAAGCCGCAGCGCCGAGCAGCGCTGGCCGGCCGAGCGAAAGGCGGAGGTGAGAACGTCGTCCACGACCTGTTCGAGGAGGGCGGTGGAATCGACGATCATCGCATTGACGCCGCCGGTCTCCGCGATCAGCGTCGCGATCGGGCCGTCGCGCGCGGAAAGCGTTTGCGAGATGGAATGGGCGGTCGCGACCGATCCGGTGAATACGACGCCGGCTGTTCGGGCGTCGCCGACAAGCGCCGCGCCGATGGCGCCATCGCCAGGGACGAATTGCAGCGCCTCTCTGGGGCAGCCGGCTTCATGCAAAAGATCGATGGCTTCTTGGGCGATAAGCGGCGTCTGTTCGGCCGGCTTGGCGACGACGCAATTGCCGGCGACCAGCGCCGCCGCGACCTGGCCGATGAAAATCGCCAGGGGAAAATTCCACGGTGAAATGCAGACGAATACGCCGCGTCCCTCGCGGCGCAGAAAGTTGTCCTCGCCGGTGACGCCGGGCAGGCGCGTCTCGGCGAAAATTTTTCGCGCCTGCGCCGCATAATAGCGGCAGAGATCGGCCGCCTCGCGAATTTCCGCCAAAGAATCGTCGAGGGTCTTGCCCGCTTCGCTTTGCAGCAGGGCGATAAGCTTGCCGCGTCGCGCCTCGATCGCATCGGCGGCGCTCACAAGAATTTGCGCGCGGCTCTCGACAGGCGTCGCCGTCCAATCGGAGAAGACTTGCTGCGCCGCGCTCATCGCCGCCGCCGCCGCCTTTTCATCGGCGTCGCGGACCTCGCCGATGACGGCGCCGTCGATAGGCGAGATAATCTTGCGCAGGGGAAAATCGCCGCCCCGCGACGACCGCGCGGAAAATCGCGTCTGGCGATGCGGCGCGATTTCGGCAAGCAGCGCTTCGAGCGCCGCGCGGCAGCCGAATTCGATTCCTGCGGAATTTTTGCGCTCGGGCGCGAAAATTTCCGCCGGCAAGGGCAGGTGGGCGTGGCGCGCGCGCGGCGGCGCGCCGAGCGCGGCGAAAGGATCGGCGAGAAGCGTCTCTTCCGGCGTCGCCGGATCGGCGGCGCGCGCGACGAAGGAGGCGTTGGCGCCGTTTTCGATCAGTCGCCGCACCAGATAGGCGAGGAGATCACGATGCGGACCGACCGGCGCATAGACGCGGCAGGCGACGCCGGAAAGGGCCATGAGCTTTTCGTGCAGGGCCTCGCCCATGCCGTGCAGGCGCTGGAATTCATAATCCTTGCTTCCTGCGGCGCGCGTGACGATGGCCGCGGCGGTCAGCGCGTTATGGGTGGCGAATTGCGGATAGAGACGCGATTGCTCGAGGAGGCGCTCTGCGCAGTCGAGGTAGTTGAGGTCGGTCATCGCCTTGCGGGTGAAGACGGGATAATCGGCAAGGCCGCGCTCCTGCGCCCGCTTGATTTCACTGTCCCAATAGGCGCCCTTCACCAGACGGACCATGAAGCGCCGGCGATGAGCCTGGGCCAGCAGGGCGACATGATCGATGACGGCTGCGGCGCGTTTCTGGTAGGCCTGGACCGCGAGGCCGAACCCTTCCCAATCGCGCAAGCTGGGATCGGCGACGACGCGGGCGATGACTTTGAGCGACAATTCGAGCCGGTCCGCCTCTTCCGCATCGACGGTGAAGGCGAGATCGTTGTCTTTGGCGAGGCGCGCAAGTTCGAGCAGTTTCGGCGCCAGTTCGGCGAGGACGCGTTTTTCCGAAATGGCCTCGTAGCGCGGATGAAGCGCGGACAACTTGACCGAGATTCCCGCGCGCCGGCGCGGCGTCTTCCCGTTCGCCGCCGCGCCGACCGCGCGGATTGCTGTCGCATAGGCGTCGAAATATTTGTCCGCATCGTCGCGCGTGCGCGCCGCCTCGCCGAGCATGTCGAAGGAATAGAGATATTTGCGTCCCGCCGCCGTTTCCGCGCGGGCCAAAGCCGCTTGAATGGTTTCGCCGAAGACGAAATGGCCGCCCAGCAGGCGCATGGCCTGCCGCGCCGCGGCGCGCAGGGCCGGCGCGCCGATGCGGCGGGCGAGATCGGCGGCAAGGCCGTGAGCGGAAAAATCCGATCCGACGAAGCGCGCCGACAGGCCGAGGGCGAAAGCCGCCGCCTGCACCAATGGCGCATCGGAAGAGGTTTGATGACGGCCGAAATCGCCGGAGGCCAGTTTGTCGGCGAGCAGCAGGTCGGCGGTGGGATTGTCGGGGGCGCGCGCCAGGGATTCGGCAAGCGCCATGACCGCCAGGCCCTCGCGGGTCGAAAGCTTGAATTCCTGCAGAAAATCCTCGACGCCGCCGATGCCGCCGCGCTGGTCCCGCACCACGCGCAAAAGTTCGCGCGCGAGCTTCCCGGTCGCTTCGGCCTGCGCCGCCGCTGGCGCCAGACTGAGAAATCTCGGCAGAAATTCATCGTCCGGCGGCGCGTAGGGGGCGGAGAATTGCGCAGTTTCCGTGTGAGATTCGTCGTTCATGGCCGCCCCTCCGCGCGGAAGAAACGATCCTTGCGGCGTGGTGGTTTCACCTTCCCTTTTGCCCGGCGAGCGCGAGCAGGCCTTTGATCAGCTGAAGCGGGGAGGGCGGGCAGCCGGGAATATGGAGATCGACCGGAATGACGTCCGAGACGCCGCCGACGATAGAATAAGAACCGCGAAAGACTCCGCCGTCGAGGGCGCAGGCGCCGCTGGCGACCACCCATTTGGGCGCCGGCGTGGCGTTATAGGTTCGCTCCAGCGCCTCGCGCATGTTCCGCGTCACCGGCCCGGTGACGAGCAGGAGGTCGGCGTGGCGCGGCGACGCGACGAATTTCAGCCCGAACCTTTCGAGATCGTAGAAGGGATTGCTGAGGGCGTGAATTTCCAGTTCGCAGCCGTTGCACGAGCCGGCGTCGACCATGCGGATCGCGAGGCTGCGGCCGAAAATGGCGTCGATGCGGGTCTTGAGTTCGCCCGCCAGCGCCAGCAGTTCGGGATCGTCGTCGGAAGGCGGCGGCTCCGTCAAGGCGCCGCGTAAACTTTGCAGCAGGATTCTGCGCATCGGCGAGCCCTAGAGATCGTGCCCCGAATAGGAGCAGTTGAAGGATTTGTTGCAGAGCGGGAAGTCGGCGACGATGTTGCCTTCGATCACGGCTTCGAGCAGCGGCCATTGCAGCCAGGACGGGTCGCGCAAATGGCAGCGCTCGATGACGCCGCCTTCGGCGATCCGCGCATAAACCAGAATGTCGCCGCGAAAGCCTTCGACGATCGCCAGGCCCTCGCCGGACGCAAAGGCGCCGGCGCGCGGATCGGCGCAGATTTCGCCGGCGGGCAAAGCGGCGGCGATTTCGTCGATCAGGCGCAGGCTCTCCTGGACCTCTTCGATGCGCAGCCAGACGCGGGCGTTCACATCGCCGTCGTCGCGGACCGGAACCTCGAATGGAAGCTGGTCGTAAGGCGGATAGGGGAGATCGCGGCGCGCGTCGAAATTGCGCCCGGAGGCGCGCCCAATAAAGCCGCCGCAGCCGAACTGGCGCGCCAGCGCCGGTTTGAGCCGGCCCGCCGCCACAGTGCGGTCCAGCAACGAGGCGGTGCTGTCGTAAAGCTCGACCAGTCGCGGAAAGGTTCCGCGGATTTTGGCCAGCACATTGCGCAGGCATTGAGGGCCGTCGAGTCCGAGATTGACCGCGACGCCGCCCGGCCGCGCGGCGTCCATCATCAGCCGATGGCCAAAGCAATTGGCGCATGCGCGTAAAACCTGCTCGCGCAAGGCGCCGCAATAGGAGAGCATGATCGAAAAGGCGGCGTCGTTGCAGATCGCGCCTATGTCGCCGAGATGATTGGCGACGCGCTCCAGCTCCGCCATCAAGGCCCTCAGCCAGACTGCGCGCGGCGGGACTTCTAGGCCCAGCGCCGCCTCCACGGCCCGCGCGAAAGCGATCTGGTAGGCGATTGTGCTGTCGCCGGAAACGCGCCCCGCCAACTGGCTGGCGCGCTCCAGCGTCGCGCCCTGCATCAGCTTTTCGACGCCCTTGTGGACATAGCCGAATCTTTCCTCCAGGCGGACGACGGTCTCGCCATTGGCGGTGAAACGGAAATGCCCAGGCTCGATAATGCCCGCATGGACCGGGCCGACCGGAATCTGATGCAGGCCGTCGCCGATGACCGGAAGAAACTTATACGGCGTCTGCGGCGCCGCGGACGGTTCCTGCTCGCCGAGGGGCGCCGAGACGGGCCAGCGGCCGTGGTCGAGCCAGCGCCGCTGGTCGGGCGCATCGTCGGCGTGAAGCCCGAAAAGGTCGCAGATCGCCCGCTCGAAACGCTGCGCCGGCGGATGCAGCCGCGCGACCGAGGGAAAGCTCTTATCGCAAGGAAGAGTCGCCACATGGACCTCGAAGGGCGGGCCGGCGGCGAGCGCCATATGGACGGCGCCGGCGTCGCCCCAGAATCCCAGAAGCGTCCACTGGCCCGCCGCCAGTTGCGCGGAAAGTTCGCGCCAAAGATCGGCGTCGACGATCCGTCGCGGCCAGGGCCTGTGGCTTGCGACCGGTTCGATGCGGGAGAATTTTTCGTTGGGCGTCGCCATGGCTTCCTCGTCAATGCAGGGATGCGGCGACATGCTGGAACCAGGCGACCAGCGGCGCGGGCAGATAGATTCCGGCGAGTATCACCAGAGCGAGATGCGCGACGAGCGGCAGGTAGGACGCCTTTACCGGCTTGAGCGACCCCTTCGGCTCGCCGAAGGCGACGCCGTGCAAGCGCAGGAGCAGGGCGCCGAAGGCGACCAGCAGGCCGAGGACCACGATAACGGCGAGCGCCGGCGCGCGCGTAACCGTCGAACTGACGATCAGAAATTCGCTCATGAATAGGCCGGCCGGCGGCAATCCGGCGATGGCGACGACGCCGACGACCAGAGCCCAGCCGAGAAAGGGGTGGCTCGTGGTCAGGCCGCGGATGTCGGAAATCTTCTGCGTGCCCTTGACCTGCGCGACATTGCCGACGGCGAAAAAGATCGCCGATTTGGTCAGGCTGTGCATGGTCATGTGCAGGAGGCCGGCGAAATTGGCGAGGCTTCCGCCCATGCCGAAAGCGAAAGTGATGATGCCCATATGCTCGATGGAGGAATAGGCGAAGAATCTTTTGATGTCGCCGCGCCGGTAGAGCATGAAGCCGGCGAAGACCAGCGACAGCAGGCCGAGCGTCGCCATCAGCGGTCCCGGCGCGATCGCGCCCGGATTGGCCGCCATCAGCAGTTTGAAGCGCAGCACGGCGTAAAGCGCCACATTGAGCAGCAGGCCGGAGAGGACGGCGGAGATCGGCGTCGGGCCTTCGGCGTGCGCGTCGGGGAGCCACGCGTGCAGGGGCGCGAGGCCCACCTTGGTGCCGTAGCCGAGCAGGAGAAAGACGAAGGCGAGATTGAGCAGCGCCGGGTCGAATCGGGCCGCATGCTTGATGAGGTCGGTCCAGATCATGCCGTTGACGCCCGGCCCGACGACGGGGCGCGCCGCCATATAGATCAGGATGGTGCCGAACAAAGCGAGCGCGATGCCGACGCTGCCGAGAATGAAATATTTCCACGCCGCTTCGAGGGCCTGCGGCGTGCGGTAGATGCCGACCATGACCACGGTGGTGAGGGTCGCGACTTCGATCGCCACCCACATCAGACCGATATTATTGGCGACCAGAGAGAGGTTCATCGCGCCGAGCAGCATTTGATACATGGCGTGGTAGAAGCGCAAATGCCGGGGCGTCAGGCGGCGCGTCTCCAGTTCGTGGGCGATGTAGCTGGCGCTGAAGGCGCTGGTGGTGAAGGCCACGAATGTGTTGAGGACGATGAAGACGATATTGAGGTCGTCAACCAGCAGATAGGGGCCGGAGCGCGGCCGTGCGACGAAAAGAGACAGGGACGCGAGGAAAGTCAGGAAGGCGGAGGCGACATTGAGCCGCGCCGACAGGCGATAGGATTTCAATCCGGCGAGAACCACGGCGGTCAGCGCGGGCAGGAAGAGAATGATCTGGACGTTGAAGTCCGCCAGCGCCTTCATCGGTGCTCGCCCCTGAAATCGTCGAGCGCCTGAAGATCGATGGAATCGAATCTCTCGCGGATGCGGAAGAGGAAGATGCCGACCACGATCAGCGCGATCAGCACCGAAAAGGCGACGCTGATCTCGACTACCAGCGGCATGCCCTTGGCGCCGGCCGCCGCCAGGATCAGGCCGTTCTCAAGCGACATGAATCCGACCACCTGGCTCAGCGCGTTGCTGCGCGTCACCATCATCAGCAGGCCGAGCAGCAAGACCGAAAGCGCGAAGGCGAGATCCTCGCGCGCCAACGGGCTGGCGCCGTGGGTGAAGCGCAGCATGACGACCATGGACAAAGCGACAAGGGCGATGCCGGCGAGCATGGTCGGCACGAGACTGACCACGGTCTCAACCTCGCGGTGAACGCCGAGGCGGGTGACGATGCGGCGCAACGCGACGGGGATGATGATCGCCTTGAAGATCAAGGCGATCGCCATGGTGATATAAAGATGCGGCGCGTGCTGGATATGCGCCTGCCAGCCGACGGAA
Organism: uncultured Rhodoblastus sp.; assembly: GCA_964425315.1. Classification (GTDB taxonomy): domain Bacteria; phylum Pseudomonadota; class Alphaproteobacteria; order Rhizobiales; family Beijerinckiaceae; genus Rhodoblastus. The sequence continues at coordinate 3,633 of CAYRNB010000032.1, read as the reverse complement.
AGCGCAAGCACGAAAGCGTGCAGCGCATAGGTGTTGAGGAGCGCATAGAGCCGGTCCTGATAGAGCAGCATGAAGCTGACCAGGACGAGGCCGCCGGCGAGAAGATGGGCGATGTCGAAAGCGAGCCGGTCCATGCTCTACAGACTCCCCGACACGAAGCGCAGCAGGGTGGCGAGCAGGCCGAGCATGAGCGCCACGCCGATGAAATCCGGCACGCGGAAAACGCGCATTTTGGCGACCATCGTCTCAAACAAAGCGAGCAGCGCGCCCGCGCCCGCGAGCTTACCGAAATAGGCGGCGGCGCCGATTAGATGGGTGACAGGCCCCGCGCCGACGGGGGCGATGCCCCAGGGCGCGAACAGGCAGGCGATGAGCGACACGTAAAGCAGGAGTTTGAGCTGCGCCGACAATTCAAGCATGGCCAGATGCCGGCCGGAATATTCCAGCACCATGGCCTCATGCACCATGGTGAGTTCGAGATGGGTCGCGGGATTATCCACCGGGATGCGGGCGTTTTCGGCGATGGCGACGATCACCAGGCCGAAAAGCGCCATGCCGAGCGAAACCGTGAGGCCCACGGCGGGCGAGCGCACATAGGCGGCGACATAGGACAATTGCGTCGAGCCGACGATCAGCGCCAGGGTGAAGACGATCATGATCATCGCCGGTTCCGCGAGCGTCGCGAACATCATTTCGCGGCTTGAACCGAGACCGCCGAAACTCGTGCCGACGTCCATGCCGGCGAGCGCCAAAAAGAACCGCGCGCTGCCGAGCAGCGCGATAATGGCGATGAGATCGGCCGACCAGCTGAACAGTAGGCCGGAGGCGAAGGTCGGGACCAGGGCCGCCGCGACCCAGGTGGCGGCGAAAATCATATAGGGCGCGGCGCGAAACAGCCATGAGGCGCTTTCCGCCACCACCACTTCCTTTTCCGCCAGCTTGATCAGGTCGTAATAGGGCTGGAGCAGGGGCGGGCCGCGCCGCCTCTGCAGGCGCGCCTTGATCTTGCGGATGAATCCGGTGAGCAGCGGCGCCGGCAGCAGCACCATCAGCATTTGCACGATCTGGATTGTGAGATTGCCGAGGGGATGCATGGCCCTAAGTCCAAACCGCGAGCGCGAACAGAAGGAACACCAGGGCGCCGAAAACGAGGCTCAGATATTGCCGGATGGTGAGGAACTGCAGACGGTTCAGCACGTCCGCGATCTTCAGCACGACGCGCGCCACGGGCTGGACCGCGACTTCCCAGGCGAGATCGCGCATATGCAATTCGAAACGCGCGGGGCGCGGATCGCCGGGCGCCGGCATGTCGACCGTTTCGCGGGCGCGGAAGACGAAGCCGCCAAAAACCCGTCGCACCGGCTGGGCGAAGCTTTCCGGCGTATATTGCGTCGCCGGATCGGGATCGGGATAACCGCAATCCCACGCCGGGGCGATGCGGATGGCGTCGGAGGCGAGGCGGTGAATGACCGCTGCGGCGAGAAGCGCCGAAGCGGCGATGAAAACGAAGACGAGGAATCCATCGTACGAGCTGCGGCTTTCGGCGATCGGCGCGATGGCGAGCCAGGCGTAGTGCGATTGCGGCGCCATGGGCGCGCCGACGAGCAGGCGCACGATCGGCGCCAAAGCGTCGATGACATAGCCGGGAAATATTCCCGCCAGCAGGCAGAGTAATCCGAGCGTCCCCATGGCGACCAGCGAAAAGCGGTCGGTCTCGACCGCGCTTCGCGCCGCCGCGCTGCGCGGGCGACCGAGAAAGGAAATGCCGAAGGCGCGCGCGAAACAAGCGCCGGCGAGCGCCGCCGCCAGCGCCAGCATGGCGCCGACCGCGGGAATGAGCAGTTTGAGCGCCCAGCTATCCAGCGCCGGACTGAGCAGAATGGCCTGAAAGGCGAGCCATTCGGAGACAAAACCGTTGAACGGCGGCAGCGCCGATATGGCGACGCAGCCGACCAGCACGAACAGGCCGGTCTTGGGCATGAGTTTCAGGAGCCCGCCAAGCCGGCCCATGTCGCGTTCGCCGGTCGCGGTCAGCACGGCGCCGGAGCCGAAAAACAGCAGGCTCTTGAACAGCGAATGGTTGAGGACATGGAAGAGCGCCGCCGTCATGGCCAAGGCGGCGGCGGCGGCGAAGCCGTTGCCGAGAAAGCCGAGCGCCAGGCCGAGCGCGATGAAGACGACGCCAATATTTTCGATCGTGCTATAGGCGAGGACGCGCTTGAGGTCGTTCTGCATCAAGGCGAAAAGCACGCCGATGACGGCGGTCGCCGCGCCGGCGGTCAGCACCGGCGCGCCCCACCACCAGGCCACAGGCCCCATCAGGTCGAAGACGATGCGCAGGAAGCCATAGACCGCGACTTTGGTCATGACCCCGCTCATCAGGCCGGAGACATGGCTCGGCGCCGCCGGATGGGCGAGCGGCAGCCAGATATGCAAGGGCGCGAGGCCGGCCTTCGATCCCGCGCCGACCAAGGCGAGAAAAAGTACGATTCCGGCGACGAGCGGCGTCGGCGGATGCGCCCGCATGGCGGCGAAAGCGTAATCGCCATGCGCGCCCGCCAGCGCGCCGAAGGCGAGCAGAAGCGCGAAGGCGCCGAGGCTCGCCATCAATATATAGACATAACCGGCGCGCGCGTTTTCGCCCTCGCTGTGGTGCGACATGACGAGCGCCCAGGAGGCAAGCGACATCAGCTCCCAGGCGAGGAGAAAGGTGAAGGCGTCGTCTGCGAGGAGGACGAGATTCATCGCCGCGAGAAAGACGGGATAGAAGGGCAGGACGCGCATCGGCTGCGATTCGTGGCGGCCGTAGCCGAACGCGAAAAAACTGGCGGAGACGCCGCCGAAATTGACCACGGCGAGAAAAAATGCCGACAGGGCGTCGATGCGGAAATGCGCGCCGAGCCAGGGCAGACCCAGGGGCAGGACCAGCGAGACCGGCGCCGCCGCCATCAGGAGCCGCAGGGCAGGGGCGGCGAAGAGAAAAAAACAGATGGCCAGCGAGGCCCCGTAAACAATAGGCGACGCGAACCGCCAACGGCCGAGGCCAAGCGCCGCCGGCCCCAAAGCCAGCAAAGCGGCGACGCCATAAAGATGCAGGGCGAGCGGCGTCACAGCCGGCTCCGCGACGAGCCGGCCGGGCATTTGCCGAGGCGATGGACCGATAAGGCCATGGTCATGTTTTTCACATCGCTATTGATGTATAACACATCATCATTGATGTCGTGGCGGGAAGGTTTGCAGCCTACGCTCTATATTTTCCCGGTCAATATGGTAAATTGAATTTGAGCCGCGCCAGGGCAAAGCGCGCGGGTTTGACGGGGAGCGACGGCATAGTGATCACCGCCTTTCAGATGCGGGCCGCCCGCGCCCTGCTCGGCATCGACCAGCGCCAGCTGGCGGAAATGTCGGGTGTGTCGCTGCCGACCATCCAGCGCATGGAGGCGAGCGAGGGCAACGTGCGCGGCGTCGTCGAATCCCTGACCCGGGTGATCGAGGCGCTGGACCGCGCCGGCGTCGAAATCATCGGAGAAAACGTCGAAAGCCGAGGTTCTGGGCGCGGCGTGCGTCTGAAACAGCCGCGCGCCAGTGCGCATGGCTGAGCTAACGGTCGAAACCTGACATATCGCTCCCGCT
>CAYRNB010000031.1:7951-36220 GCA_964425315.1 uncultured Rhodoblastus sp. | reverse complement strand
AGCGTTTCACCGGCGCGCCCTATTTCGCCCCGCGCAAACGCCTCGACGAAACCACCGCCGCGCGCAAGCCGGTGCTGCGCTGGACGCCGCCCAAACCGGTCGAGGCGTGATCCGGCCCCAGCTCGCGGCGCGTTTTTGACGGAGAGCCCGCATGACATTCATCGCCATGAACCGTTTTCGCGTCGCGCGCGGGCGCGAGCAGGATTTCGAGGAAGTCTGGCGCGCCCGCCAGAGCGACCTGCCCGCCATGCCCGGCTTCGTCGTCTTCCATCTCCTGCGCGGTCCCAGCGATGAGGAGGCGACCTTGTTCGTCTCCCACACCGTCTGGGAGACGCAAAAAAATTTCGAGGACTGGACCCGTTCGGAAGCCTTTCGGCGCGCCCATTCCGGCGCTCCCAAAGCCCAGGGCCTCTATCTCGGCCACCCCCATTTCGAAGGGTTTGAGGCCGTGGCGGAAACGAGGCGACCGGACTGAGCTGGCGAAAGGCGGAAACGCGCGGGGTGAAAATGGCGTTGCGGGCTTTGTCGCCCTCCATGGTTGCGCCGGGCGTGGGGCTTCTTGATGAGGCGCGGTGGGCGGAAAGCTCGGACCGCGCCATTTCCGTGTTTGGAAAACAGGGAAATAAAGCAAGTGTCACCGGAATCCACACGGAAGTTGATGGAGAACACCAATTCAATAGGTTTATCCGTATGAAAATTGATCATGATTACCTAAAGAAGCTTCTAGAAGCCTGCCAGGCGTCAGAAAACCCTACATTCACCATTGAAGACCTAAAAGCTGCTGGCCTTGACTACAACGACCACCAATTCGAATTTCATATGAAAATTCTGGACGATCAACATCTCATCGAGCAGGACGACGGCGAATCAGGTTTCGGTCTCTTCAAAAGCCTAGATGGATCTCGAAGCTGGGCCGTTCTGCCGTTGCGACTAACGGCATCTGGCCATCAATTTATTGAAGCTTTGGCCAATAAGGAGGTTTGGGAAGCGATAAAGCACGGCTTTAAGGATGCCAGCATAGAAACCCTGAAAAAAGTATCCCTAACGTTGTTGGAGGGTTACACGAAGAAAAAAATAAACCAGATTCTTGGCTAGCGACGACACCTTATATTGAGGCGAGAAGGAACGTTTCACCGGCGCGCCTTATTTCGCCCCGCGCAAACGCCTGGATGAAACCACGGCCGCCCGCAAGCCGGTTTTGCGCTGGAAAAAGCCTGAGCCGATCCCGGAGGAGTGAGTCGCGGGTCCACGCGCCCGTTTGTTAATGGCGCGAGAACAGGTCGCGCAATTTGCACAGGCTTGCGGTGATGTCGAAACGCTGATCCGGCAGCGCCTCGCCGGAGATGATGCGGGCCAGGGCGGTCGCCGGGTCGCTCTCGCCCGTGAGCAGCACTTCGGCGCCGCGTTTGGCCATGTGGCGGATGAAGCCGTCGCCGGCGCTTCCCGATACGACGATCTCCGCCCCGTCCAGAGGATGCGGCGCGTCGTCATTGAAATAATGGAATATTTGTTCCTTGGCCAATTCGATGCGCGTGGGCTGCGGCAGCTCTCGGCCGGCGCGGTGGTCGGCGAAATCATAGAGCAGCCAGCGCCGCGCCTTCCCGGCATGGCCGCTGACGGAAACCCAGTCATTGGTGGCGATGGCGATCTTCATGTCCGGCGTTTCCGTCTCGATGGGAGGCGCCTGGATAAACCAATGCGCCGGTTTGTCGGACATTGATCGGAATCAAAATTGAGCGGCCGAGTTTGCCTAAAGGTTTGGCGCCGCTCGAAAAATGATCTTGCGCTGGCGATGGCGGCCCCGTCCGCGGAGCCGCGGCGCCTCCCTTCTCCCCATAGGGCGTTGGAAAGAACGCCCGTCTGTCGACGGGCTATGGCGGGAGAAGGAGTCTCCGCCTTTTCCCCAACTTTCGCTGCTACGGCGCTTGATTAGAGGTTATGCTTGGCGCCTTGTTGCCATCTCGGGATAAGGCGCGCGACTCAAAAACGATGAAGTTCGAAAAGCTGCGATTGACCGGCTTCAAGAGTTTTGTGGAGCCGACCGATTTCGTGATCCAGACGGGCCTGACCGGCGTCGTGGGTCCGAACGGCTGCGGCAAATCCAATCTCGTCGAGGCCATGCGCTGGGTCATGGGCGAGAGTTCCTACAAGCAGATGCGCGCCTCCGGCATGGACGACGTCATCTTCTCCGGCTCGGGCGACCGACCGGCGCGCAATCACGCCGAAGTCGCGCTCACGCTGGACAACACCCGCCGCGCCGCGCCCGCCGCCTTCAACGATTCCGATGTGATCGAAATCATCCGCCGAATCGAGCGCGACGAAGGCTCGACCTATCGCGTCAACGGAAGGGAAGCGCGCGCCCGCGACGTGCAATTGCTTTTCGCCGACGTTTCCTCTGGCTCGCGTTCACCGGCCATGGTGCGGCAGGGCCAGATTGGCGAGATCATCGCGGCCAAGCCCCAGGCGCGCCGGCGCATTCTCGAAGAGGCCGCCGGCATCGGCGGTCTGCATAGCCGCCGGCACGAGGCCGAATTGCGCCTGAAGGCGGCGGAGGAAAATCTCGTCCGCATCGAGGACGTTCTGACGCAGATCGGCGCCCAGGCCGACGGCCTGCGCCGACAGGCGCGCCAGGCCGCCCGCTATCGCAACCTCGCCGCCCAGATTCGCCGGCACGAGGCGCTCGTCGCCCTCATCGCCTTCCGCGAAGCGAGCGCGGAAGCCAAAGAAGCGCAAAGCCATTTGGAGGCCAATCTGCTCGACGTCGCCGAGCGCACCCGCCTCCAGCATGAGACGGCGCGCGCCCAAGGCGTAGCGGCCCACGCCCTGCCCGGCCTGCGCGAAGCCGAATCGCAGGCCGGCGCCGCCTTGCAAAGGCTGGTTCTGGCGCGCGAGGCGCTTGAAGGCGAGGAAAAGCGCGCCGGGGCGCGCAAGGCGGAGCTGGAGCGCCGCGTCGCGCAACTCACCGGCGATCTCGCCCGCGAGCGCACCCATTTCGACGACGCCGCCGCCACGCTGGCGCGGCTGGAGCAGGAAGACCAGGATCTTGGAGCCGCCGGCGATTCGGAGGCCGATCTCGTCGAGGAGGCGCGACAGAAATGCGCCGCGGCCGAGGAAAAGCTGGCGCAATCGGAAAAGGCGCTGGAAGAGGCGCAGGACGCTTTCGCCCACGCCGAGGCGCAGCGCTCGACGCTCGCCGAGACGGCGCGGCGCGAGGAACAGGATTATCTCCGCTTCGAAGCGGAATTGTCCCGCCTGGCGGACGAGATTTCGGCTTTGCGCGAAAACGCCGAAAACGACGCCGAGACGAACGAGGCTTTGGCCGAGGCCGAACGCCTGCTTGACGACGCCGCTTCGGCCGAGGAAGAAGCGCTCGCCGCCGAAACCGCTTTGGCGCTCGCCCGCGACCAGGAAAATTTCGCGCGGGGGCCGCTGGCCGAAGCCGAGCGTCAGGCGCAAAAGCTGGAAACCGAGGCGGCGACCCTGCGCAAATTGCTGCAAACGAGCGGCGGCGGCTGGCCGGCGGTCATCGAGCAGGTCGTCGTCGCCAAAGGTTATGAGGCGGCGCTCGGCGCGGCGCTCGGCGAAGACCTCGACGCGGCGGATGACGAAAACGCTCCAACCCATTGGACGCTCACGCAAAGCGGCGGCGATCCCGCCCTGCCCTCCGGCGCGAAACCCCTGGCGAACTGGGTCAGCGCGCCCCCGGCGCTGGCGCGCCGCCTCGCCCAGATCGGCCTCGTCAGCCGCGCGCAAGGCCCGAACCTGCGCCAGCATTTGAAAGCCGGCCAGCGCCTGGTGTCGGTGGAGGGCGACCTGTGGCGCTGGGACGGTTTTACGCAAATGGCCGAGGCCCCTTCCGCCAGCGCGCGCCGGCTGGCCGAAAAGAACCGCCTCGGCGAGATCGAGGCCGAAGCGGAGGCGGCGCGCGAAAAGTGTGAGGATTTGCGGCGACAGGCCGAGGAGGCGCAGGCTGCCGTGACGGCGGCGGCGGAAGCCGACCAGCGGGCGCGCCAAGCGGCGCGGTTGACGCAAAAGGCGCTCGCCGAAGCGCGCGAGGCGGCCGGCGCGGCGGAAAGACGGCAGGCGCAGATCGTCTCCCGGCTCGCCGCGCTCGAAGAGGCGCGGAAAACCGCGCAGGAGCGGCGCGACGAAGCGCGCGAGCGGCTCGACGAGGCGCAGGAGGCGCTGGAAAATATCGCCGAGCCGGCGACGCTTCTCGGCGAGCGCGACGCCACCCGCGCCGTCAACGCCCAGGATCGCGCCGAAGCGGCGGAAGCGCGCGCCGCCCTCCAGGCCTTTTCGCGAGAAGCGGATGGGCGGCTAAGGCGGCGCGAGTCTATCGCGCGCGAGAAAAAATCCTGGCTCGATCGGCGGGCGCGGTCACAGATCCAGACCGAAGAGATCGAAGACCGTCTGGGCGAGACTCAGGAGGAAATGGCCCGCCTCGCCGAGGCGCCGGACGAATTTCTGGCGCAAAGGCGCGCCCTGACGCAAAAAATCGAGGAGGCGGAAAGCGCCGCCAAAGCCGCGGGCGACGCCCGAGCCGTGGCGGAAACCGAACTGGCCGCGGCGGAAAAGGCGGCCCGCGCCGCCCTCGACGCTTTGAGCGCGGCCCGCGAAAGCCGCGCCCGTTTCGAAGCCCAGGCCGAGGCGGCGCGCCAGCGTCTGGACGTCCTCACCCGCGACATCGCCCAAGAAATGCGCTGCCCGCCGCAAGGTCTGCCGGCGCTCGCCGAAATCGCGCCCGATGCGCCGACGCCGCCGATGGAGCAGGTCAGTTCGCGTCTCGCCAGCCTGAAAGACGACCGCGAAAGACTGGGCGGCGTCAATCTTCGCGCCGAGGAGGAATTGGCGGCGGTCGAAGAGGAACAGCAAAAACTCGCCGCCGAGCGCGACGATCTCGCCGAGGCGATCCGCAAATTGCGCGCCGCCATCGCCGCCCTCAACAAGGAGGGGCGCGAGCGCCTGCTTTCCGCCTTCGAGAAGGTGGACGCCCATTTCCGCCAGCTTTTCACCCTGCTCTTCGGCGGCGGCTCGGCGCAACTGCAATTGGTCGAATCCGAAGATCCCCTGGAGGCGGGCCTGGAAATTCTGGCCAAGCCGCCGGGGAAAAAGCCGACCACCATGACGCTTCTTTCCGGCGGCGAACAGGCGCTCACCGCTTTGTCGCTGATTTTTGCCGTCTTCCTCACCAATCCGGCGCCGATCTGCGTGCTCGACGAAGTAGACGCGCCGCTCGACGACGCCAATGTCGAGCGCTTCTGCGACCTGCTCGACGACATGCGCCGCAAGACCGACACGCGCTTCATCGTCATCACCCATAACCCGATCACCATGGCGCGCATGGACCGCCTGTTCGGCGTGACGCAAGCCGAGCGCGGCGTGTCGCAACTGGTGTCGGTGGAGCTGGAGCAGGCGGAACGAATGCTGGAGGCGAGCTGACGAGATTTAATTCTTCGCCAGTTCCGCCTCGATCCGCGTATCGGGGATCACCCACATCATCGCCACCCCGGCATAGAAGGCGAGGCCGATCCAGGGCGCCCAATAGCCGCTGACGATGCCGCCGACATAAAGCAGGATCGAAAGCTTGCCCTTCAAATCGCGGCCAATGGCGCGGGCGAGAATTGAATCCGGCCCTTCCACGCGGATCATCGCCTTGACCAGCACCGGCCAGGACAAAGCCGGCGCCAGCAGGGCGCAGCCGTAAGTAGCGACGGGAACCGCGGCGAAATGGCTGGCGCTCAGCCAGCCGGTGGCGAAGGGCAGGAGTGAAAGCCAGAACAGGAGATTGATATTGGCCCATAAAACCGCGCCGTTCACCCTTTCGACGCAGGCGAAAAGGTGATGGTGGTTGCTCCAGTAGATGCCAATATAGATGAAGCTCAGCACATAGGCGAGGAAGGTTGGCCACACCATTGATAAGGCGGAAAGATCGTCGCCATGCGGCGTCTTAAGCTCCAGCACCATGATGGTGATGATGATGGCCAGCACGCCATCGGAAAAAGCCTTCAATCTTTCAGCAGACATGACCCCTCCCCGCTTCGGCGCGCATGATCGGCGAAACCGGTAAATTTATCCAGGCGTGATTTCCGCCTGGGACGGTCTCCGACCTTCGGACGCCCCGCCGAAAAATCAGAGATAGCGCTTATCTTTCAAATGCTTATCATTGTCACAGAAAAGCCTACCTTGTCTTGACAGCGCTTTGGGCCGTCAATATGTTGCGCGCGGTTCAAGAAGGGCGGGATGTTCCGCATCCTCAAGTCCGGTTCCTCATCGGGCCTGTCCGTACGACCTCCTGCAACAAGCGGCGGCTGCGACGAGCATGAGCGGCCCCGGCCCGAAGAAACGCCGGCGGCGCGATCCTTGGGGACGAAAGATGCAGGAAGGGCCGGACAATTCCGATGAACTGAAGGCGCGGCTCGCCAAATTGACGAGCGACCTTCAGGCCCAGCGCGAGGCCGAGGCCAAGGAGGTCGAGCGCAAGGAGGAACGGGACCGCTCCGGCAGGGGCCTTGGGCGCGCGTTAAGCCTCGGCTTTCGCGTGCTGTCGGAATTTGTTGGGGCCATTATCGTAGGGGCGCTGATCGGCAGGGGCCTCGATGTGTGGCTGGGGACGACCCCGTGGCTGCTCTTTCTCTTTCTGGGACTGGGCATGGCGGCGGGGTTTCGTAATGTGTACCGCCTCGGGGCGCCGCCGCCGAGGCCAAGCGGCGAAGATGAAAAGCCGCACTGACGCGGTTTCCGCGCGATCGACGGGCGATCGACGGAAGCGCCAAGATTGGGCCGGCGGGTCGCTCCCGCAGAACGTGTAAGGACGGAAAATGTCGGAAGCTGGTCCCTCGATCGATCCTATCCACCAATTCCGCGTCCACGAAATCGTGCCGATCCATATTTTCGGCGTCAACGCCTCCTTCACCAACGCTTCCTTGTTCATGGTGATCGCCGCCATTGCGGTCATCATCATCATGGTGATCGGCACGTCCGGCCGCAGCATCATCCCGAGCCGCCTGCAGACTTCGGCGGAGCTCGGCTACGAATTCACCGCCGACATGGTGCGCCAGACGGTCGGCGAGGAGGGCATGCGGTTCTTTCCGCTGGTCTTCACCATCTTCATGTTCATCCTGGCCTGCAATTGCATCGGATTGTGGCCCTATACCTTTGAAGTGATGGCGCAAATCTCCATCACCGCCTCCTTCGCGATCTGCGTCATCCTGCTGGTCGTCGGCTACGGCATCTACAAGCACGGCCTCCATTGGTTCAGGGTCTTCGTGCCCTCGGGCGTCGCGCCGGCGCTGCTGCCTTTCATCGTGATGATCGAAATCCTGTCCTTCCTGTCGCGGCCGGTTACGCTGGCGGTTCGTCTCTTCGCCAACATTCTGGCCGGCCATATCATGCTGGTGGTGTTCGGCGGCTTCTGCGTCATGATGCTCGCCGCCGGCGCTTACGCGCTGCTCGCGCCCATCCCGCTCATCGGCATTGCGCTGCTGACCGCCTTCGAAGGGCTGGTCGCCGTATTGCAGGCTTATGTCTTCGCCATTCTTACTTGCGTCTATCTTGTCGACGCGCTTCACCCGGGCCACTGATAATTCATCTCAACAACAAATGGTCGCCCACATCATAAATGGAGTCATAAATGGGTGCTGAAGCAGCAAAATTAATCGGCGCCGGCCTCGCGGCCATCGGCGTCGGCGCCGCAGCGATCGGCGTCGGCCTGATCTGGGGCCACTTTCTGGCGGGCGCTTTGCGCAATCCGTCGGCGTCCGACGGACAGTTCGGCCGCGTCTTCATCGGTACGGCGCTCGCCGAAGGTCTGGGCGTTTTCGCCTTCCTGATCGCGCTGATCCTGCTCTTCGTTTCCTAGGAGAGTCGACACGTCCTTGAGGCGTGGACTTGGACGATAAATCTGCGCTCCGGCCCGGCCGGGGCGCGCTTCCGCCAAAAGCGCATGAACCAGGTGAGGGCCGACAATGGCTTCGAATGTTGCTGAAGGGCATGTCGCAGGGACGGCCGCCGCGGCCGGCCACGCCCAGCATGCGGTTTTTCCGCCCTTCGATACGACGCATTTCGCGTCGCAGATCATCTGGGTGGCGCTGACTTTCACCGTTCTCTATTTCCTGATGTCGAAAATCGCTTTGCCGCGGGTCGCTGGCATCCTTTCGGCGCGCAAAGAGGCGATCGAAGCGGATCTGCAGAGGGCCGCCAAGCTGCAGGAGGACGCGACAGCGGCCGCGGCCGAGCATGAAAAGACCCTCGTCGACGCCAAGGCCAACGCCCAGGCGCTCGGTCGCGAAGCGCACGCCCGGGCCGCCGCCGAAGCCGAGGCGCGCCGCGCCAAGCTTGAAGCCGAACTCGGCGCCAAGCTCGCCGATGCGGAAAAGCAGATCGCCGACAAGAAGACCGCCGCCATGGCCAATGTCGACAACATAGCCGTTGACGCGGCCCACGCCATTCTGCAGCATATCACCGGAAAAAAAGCCGACGCCAAGGCCGTCGCCGCGGCGGTCAAAGCGGCGAAAGCCTGAGGGAGGGCGCGATGGACGCGGAATTTTATTTCTTCCTCGGCGCCCTCTTGATGGTCGTCTTCTTCATTTACATCGGCGTGCACAAAAAGGTCGCGCTGGCGCTCGACAGCCGCATTCAGGCGGTCAAGGACGAATTGGGCGAAGCCGCGCGCCTGCGTGGAGAAGCCCAGGCTCTGCTGGACAGTTTCGCCGCCAAGAAGGCGGAGGCCGAAGCGCAGGCCGAAGCCATCGTCGCCCAGGCCAAGGCGGAAGCCGAGACCATGGCCAAGGACGCGCATCAGCGGCTCGAGGATTATGTCGCCCGCCGCGCCAAACAGGCGGAAGACAAGATCGCCCTGGCCGAAGCCCAGGCGCTTGCCGACGTGCGCGCCTCGGCGACCGACGCCGCCGTCAAGGCCGCCGAAACCGTGCTGAAATCCGCAGCTTCCGGCCCCGGCGGCGCGCCCTACATCGAACAGGGCGTCGCCAGCATCAAATCTCTGATGAACTGAGGGCTTTTCAAGAATTTCGAAGCCGGGGCTTGCCCCGGCTTTTTCGTTTGGGACTCACCCCGTGTTCCTCAAACCGGCGGCTATGCCGTTGATGGCGATCAATATGCCGACCCGCGCCTTGTGGTCGATCAACCCGAGGCGCCAGCGACGCAAAAGCTCGGCCTGCAGGTAATTGAGCGGCGCGATATAGGCGAAACGATGCGCGATGGAGCGGGCGAGAGCCGGGTTGTCGGCAAGCCTGTCCTTCTGTCCGGTGGCGATCTCCAGCGCCGTGAGGGTGCGGCCCCATTCGGCCTCGATCGCCGCAAAAATAGCCTCGGCTTGGACGCGATCCGGGACGAGCTCGGCATAGCGCCGGGCGATGGAGAGATCGGCCTTGGCCAGAACCATGTCCATATTGGACAGAAGCGTGCGGAAGAACGGCCATTCCTCGTTCATGCGGCGCAAGAGCTTCTTTCGCTCTTCTCCGTCCTCTTTGAGAAATTCCTCGACCGCCGCGCCGAATCCGTACCAGCCTGGCAGGGCGAGGCGGCTCTGACCCCAGGAAAAGCCCCATGGAATGGCGCGCAAATCCTCGATCCGACGCGTCGCCTTGCGCGAGGCGGGGCGCGAGCCGATGTTGAGCTCGGCGATTTCGGCGATGGGCGTGGCGGCGTAAAAATAATCGACGAAGCCCGGCGTCTCATAGACCAGGGCGCGATAGGCGCGCATCGAGCGCGTCGACAGGTCCGCCGCCGCCGCGAGAAACTCTTGCCGAGGCTTATGCCCGTCCGTAAGCAGGCTCGCTTCGAGATCGGCGGCCATCAAGGTTTCGAGATTGCGCCGGCCGATATCGGGATTGGCGTATTTGGCGGCGATCACCTCGCCCTGTTCGGTCAGGCGGATCTGGCCGCGCACCGTGCCGGGCGGCTGGGCCAGAATGGCCTGATAGGACGGGCCGCCGCCCCGCCCCACCGCGCCGCCGCGCCCATGAAAGAGACGTAGGCGCAGGCCCGGCAATGTGTCGAACAGGCCGGCGAGCGCGGTCGAGGCGCGATAAAGCTCCCAGTTCGAGGTGAGATAGCCGCCGTCCTTGTTGCTGTCGGAATAGCCGAGCATGACGTCCTGCACGCCGCCGGAGCGCCGCATCAGGTCGGCGATCCCGGGAAGCGCGTAAAAATCGCGCATGATGCTTTCGGCGGCGCGCAAATCCTCGATCGTCTCGAAGAGCGGCGTGACGATGAGGTCGAGATGCGCTTTTTCGCGCTCGGCCTCATGCAAGGTCCCCAGCATCAGGCCGCATTCCTTTTGCAGCAGGATCAGTTCCAGAAGGTCGCTGACGCTTTCGGTGTGACTGATGATGGCGTGGCGCAGCGTGTCGGGCCCGAATGTTTCCCGCGCCCGCCGCGCCGATTCGAACACCGCCAGTTCGCCGAGCGTCGCTTGCGAATAGGCGATATTGGGCGCGCGCAGGGGACGCGGATCGGCGAGGAGCGCCAGGAGCAGCGCGATTTTTTCCTCTTCCGGCAGCGCCGAATAATCGTCCGCGAGCCGCACGGCGGCGAGCAGTTCCTTCAGCACGGCCTCATGGCGGTCGGAACTCTGGCGCAGATCGGTCGTCGCCATGTGAAAGCCGAAAATCTCCACGGCGCGGATGAGCGGTTCGAGCCGGCCGGCCACCAGGGGGGCGCCGTGATGCTGCTTAAGCGAATCACGCACCACGAAGAGATCGCGCCTGAATTCCTCCGCGTCGCGATAAGGATCGCCGGGAGCGACGGCGTGGCGCACCGCCTCGCCACCGGTCAGGCTTTTCAGCGTCCCGGCGAGCCGGGCGTAAACGCCGATCAAGGCGCGGCGATAAAATTCGTCGTCGCGGTGCGGATTATGGTCTCCCGCTCTCTTCGCCAGAGCCTCCAGTTCCGGCGAGCAATCGACCAGCGCCCGCGCCATGGACAGTTCGGCGCCGAGATGGTGCACCTCGACGAGATAGTGGCGCAGGATGGTGTCGCAATGCAGCCGCACGGCGAGGTCGAGCGTCGCCGCGACGACATTGGGATTGCCGTCGCGGTCGCCGCCGATCCAATTGCCCATGCGAAAGAAAGGCGGCGCCTCCGCGCCCAAAAGGCGTTCGAGCTTGGCGTAAAGTTTCGGGATCTCGCGGACGAAGGTTGAGCGGTAATAGAGCAGGACATTCTCGATTTCGTCCCGCACGGTGAGGCTCGCCGTGCGCAGGATGCGCGTCTGCCACAATTGCGCGACGCGGGCGTAGAGCCGGGCTTCGTTCTCGGCCAGATCCTCCGGGCTTCGGCATGTCTCACGCGCCGCGAGCAGGTCGGCGATGGCGTGTTCCGCATCCATCGTGCTCCGTCGCTGCACTTCTGTCGGATGGGCGGTGAGCACCGGCGAGACGTAGGAATGGGCGAGAACGTCGCTGATCGCCTCGTGGCTGACGCCATGCTCCGCCAGCCGGTCGAAACTGTGGCCGAGACTGCCGGGCTGGGCGCGCGGATCGTGGGCGGCGCGGCGACGCAGAAAATGCCGGTCCTCGGCGATATTGGCGAGATGGGAGAAATAGGCGAAGGCGCGGATGACCGAGACCGTTTCCGCCGGGGTCAGGCTTTGAAGAAGCGCGTTGAGTTCGCGTGCGGCCTTCGGATCGCCCCGGCGCTGATCGGCGACCGAGAGGCGGCGGATCGCCTCGATCCGCTCGAACGTGCTTTCGCCCTCCTGCTCGCGCACTGTATCGCCGAGAATCTGGCCGAGCAGCCGGATGTCCTCAAAAAGCGGCCGCTGCTTTTCATATTCCGCCTCGCTGTCCCGGCCGCCGATGGACAATTCGTTCATCGTCTTTCTCCTGCTGATGGGCGAAGCCGCTTTTGTTTAGGCGGGATTTTTGTCCGAACCGAAGGTCCGCGTAAGCGAATACCGGTATCCACTATTCGGAAATCCCGCCTGGCGCCGAAGACGATAGCCTCGTCGCGCGCGCAAGTCGCAAGTTAGCGTTGCGAAGGTCGTCTGTGGAGTCGCGCTCGCCGAACCGAGGCGCTTCGGTCCGTTTCTGAGCAATTCTTATGCCGTGGTTAGGCTATTGGCGCCGGCGGCCCTTTGTCAGGACTCGTCGCCCTCGGGCGCCATCGCGCGATACTGGGCGCGCAATTCGTCGATGCCGACCAGGGCGCCATCGCGCTCGAACCGCCAGAAAGTCCAGCCGTTGCAGGCCGGCAGGCCCTGGGCCAGCGCGCCGATCTTGTGAATCGAGCCGACAATGTCGCCGAGCGCCAGAGCCCCGTCGGCGCGCACGACCGCGCTATAGCGGCGCTTCTCGTCACGGAGCACGGTTCCCGGCGCGATCATGCCCGCCTCGATCAGGCTCAGGAAAGCGACGCGCTTTTCCTGCCTCTTGCCGAGCGGCGTGCGGAAGGCGGCTTCCTCCAACGGCTCGACCGCGGCAATGCGGGCCTGGGCCGCCTCGATATAGGCGTCGTCGCGCTCGCAGCCGATGAAATGGCGGCCAAGCCTCTTCGCCACCGCCCCGGTCGTGCCGGAGCCGAAAAAGGGATCGAGCGCCACATCGCCCGGTTTCGACGCCGCCATCAGAATGCGCGCCAGCAGGGCTTCCGGCTTTTGCGTCGGATGGGTTTTTCTGCCCTTCTCGTCCTTCAGCCTTTCGGCGCCGGAGCAGATGGGGAAGAACCAGTCGGAGCGCATCTGGCGGTCGTCATTGCCGCTTTTGAGCGCCTCGTAATTGAAGGTGTAGGATTTCGCCCGCGACGATTTCGACGCCCAGATCAGCGTCTCATGCGCATTGGTGAAGCGCCGGCCGCGAAAATTGGGCATGGGGTTGGCCTTGCGCCAGACAATGTCGTTGAGAATCCAGAAGCCCAGATCCTGGAGGATAGTCCCGACGCGGAAAATATTGTGATAGGAGCCGATGACGAAAATCGTCGCGTCGGGCTTCATGGCGCGGCGCGCGGCCAAAAGCCAGTCGCGGGTGAAACGATCGTAGTCGGCGAAGGAGGCGAATTTGTCCCAGTCGTCGTCCACCGCATCGACTTCGCTCTGGTCGGGCCGGGTCAGGCCGCCTTCGAGCTGGAGATTATAGGGCGGATCGGCGAAGACGAGATCGACGCTGGCTTCGGGCAGCGACAGCATGGATTCGACGCAGTCGCCGACGAGGATGACGTCGCGCGGCGCCGGCGCGGGCGGCGCAAGGCGGGGCTTCGGCCTCCCTTCGGCGCGGGCTGCCGGCTTAAGCCCAGTACGCGGAACCAGATTCTGGACTTTTAAGCCGGCCGTCCCGGCGCGAAGGATACGCATGTACTCAAAACCGCAACGCGACTGACTGACGAAGCGAAGTTAACCCTGTTGCGGTAAAGGCCAGGTTTAGACAAGCCGCGCGAACGTGTCTCTTTTCCGAACGGAAAGTTTAATCGATTCTTATGTTTACGATTGGCGCGGGGCGTTTGCTGACGTGTGTTAAAAACAGGTGAAGAAAAAACGGCGTTTGCCGGCGCAAATTCTTAACGGGCGTCAAGAATTGCTAGAAAATGAGTTGACGAGGATGGAATCGCGGATGGGCGCATAGGAGCGGCGATGTTCGCGGCAGGGGCCGAGTCGGCGCAAGGCGTCGAGATGGGCCGGAGTCGGATAGCCGGCATGGACGCCGAAGCCATAACCGGGGTGGAGCGCGTCGAGTCGCGCCATCAGCCGGTCGCGCGCGACTTTCGCCACGATGGAGGCGGCGGCGATGGAAAGGCTCGCCGCGTCGCCCTTGATCACGGCGCGGCCGGGACAGGGCAGATTTGGCAAATCTCTCCCGTCGACCAGGGCGAAATGCGGCGCGACCGCCAGGCCGCGCGCCGCCTGCGTCATACAGGCCAGGGTCGCCCGCCTGATATTGACCCGGTCGATTTCCGCCGCCGGGGCGAAAGCAAGCGAGACGGAGAGCGCCCGGGCGCAAATCTCGTCGTAGAGCCTTTCACGCCGCGCGGCCGAAAGTTTTTTTGAATCATTGATTTCCCGCGGCAAATTGTCACGGTCGAGAATAATCGCCGCGACGCAGACCGGGCCGGCGAGCGGGCCGCGCCCAACCTCGTCGATTCCCGCGACAGGCCAGATTCCGTCGGCGATGAGATCGGCCTCGAGGCGGAAATCCGCGCTCATTCGGTCTGGCCCGCCTCATCCAAAGCGCGTTTCAGCTTGCGCAAGTCGGCCCAGGCCTGCGCCTTTTTCAGCGGCGCGCGCAAAAGATAGGCGGGATGGAGCATGGGCAGCGCTTTGATCGTCCGATCGCCGCAGGGATAATCGCGCCAATGGCCGCGCAGGCGCATGATGCCTTCTTTCTCGCTCAGCAGGGTCTGCGCCGCCGCCGCCCCGAGCGGGACGAGAAAATCGGGCGCAACCAGTTCGATCTGGCGGCGGACGAAGGGCAGGCAGACCGCCAGTTCCTGCGGCGTAGGCGTGCGATTGCCGGGCGGACGCCAGGGCACGACATTGGCGATGTAAACTTGCGAACGGTCGAGGCCGATGGCGGCCAGCATTTTGTCGAGCAGACGCCCGGCGCGACCGACGAAGGGGCGGCCGATGCGATCCTCGTCCGCGCCCGGCCCCTCGCCGACAAACATGATTTTCGCCTCCGGCGCGCCGTCGGCGAAGACAAGCTGCGTCGCCGACTTTTTCAGCCCGCAGCCGTCAAAAGCGGCAAGTTTTTCGCGCAATTCGTCAAGCGTCGCGGCGCTCGCCGCCAGTTCGCGGGCGCTGGCCGCGGCCGCGTCCTGCGACAGGGCCGCCGCCGGGACGGGACGCGGCGCCGGCGTCCTTCCCTCCGGGACCAGGTTTTTGCGAGAAGGCGCGGGCGCGGGCGCCGCCGCCCTGGCCGGGGCCGATGGCGCCTTCATTGCTTCGGCTTTGGCGCGCGAAGCGGCGAATCGGTCGACCGGATGCTCGGCGACCGGGCAATCGACGCCGACATCGACGTAAAAGCGCAAGAGCGCGGCAATATCCTGCGGGTCGGGGGCGGCGGGCATGTTCTTTTCTAGCCGCCGCCGGCGGCGGGCGCAAACCGGGCGATTGCATTCGATCATTCGGCCGATGGACAGGAGCGCTCAGGACGTTATGAAGGGGAAAATTGGATTGGCGCAAATTTCAGGGCCGCGGCCAAAGCCGTCGCCTCGCGGGGGACCAGAATGAGCGAAGCGCAGATCGAGCCGCGCGAGGCGATGGATTATGACGTTGTGATCGTCGGGGGCGGACCCGCGGGCCTGGCGGCGGCGATCCGTCTAAAAGAGATCAATCCGGAACTTTCCGTCGTCGTGGTGGAAAAAGGCTCGGAGATCGGCGCCCATATTCTTTCCGGCGCGGTGATCGATGCGATCGGCCTCGACACATTGCTGCCCGGCTGGCGCGACGACCCGGACCGCCCGCTAAAAGTCCAGGTGACGGAAGACCGCTTCTATCTGCTCGGCCCGTCCGGCGGCGTGCGCCTGCCCAATTTCCTCATGCCGCCGCTGATGAACAATCACGGCAATTATGTCGGCTCGCTCGGCAATGTCTGCCGCTTCCTCGGCGCCAGGGCGGAAGCGCTCGGCGTCGAAATCTATCCCGGCTTCGCCGCGGCCGAAGTGCTCTACGGAGAAAAGGGCGAAGTGTTGGGCATCGCCACCGGCGACATGGGCGTCGGGCGCGACGGCGAGCCGAAAGACTCCTTCACCCGCGGCATGGAATTGCGCGGCAAATACACGCTATTCGCCGAAGGGGCGCGCGGCTCGCTGTCGAAACAGCTCATCGCCAAATATAAGCTCGACGCCGGCCGCGAGCCGCAGAAATACGGCATCGGCCTCAAGGAAATCTGGCGCGTCGATCCGGCGAAACATAAGCCCGGCCTCGTCCAGCACACTTTCGGCTGGCCGCTATCTGCCGGAACCGGCGGCGGCTCCTTCCTTTATCATATCGAGGACAATCAGGTGATTGTCGGCTTTGTCGTCCATCTCAATTACGACAACCCGACGCTCTCGCCCTTCGACGAATTCCAGCGCTTCAAGACCCATCCGATGATCCGCGATGTTTTCGCCGGCGGCAAGCGTCTGGCCTATGGCGCCCGCGCTTTGACCGAAGGCGGCTGGCAATCGGTTCCAAAATTGTGCTTTCCCGGCGGAGCGCTGATCGGCTGCGCCGCCGGTTTCATGAACGTGCCGCGGATCAAGGGCTCGCATAACGCCCTGCTGTCGGGCATGGAGGCGGCGGAAGCGGCGGCTGAGGCGCTCGCTAAAGGGCGCGCCCACGACGAATTGGCTGACTACGACGCCGGTTGGCGCGACGGCCCGATCGGCAAGGACCTGAAGCGCGTGCGCAACGTCAAGCCCCTATGGTCGAAGCTTGGGACCTTTGTCGGCGTTTCGCTTGGCGGCGTCGATATGTGGCTCAATAATCTCTTTGGCCTGACGCTCTTCGGCACGCTCAAGCACGGCAAGCCGGATTACGCCTATATGCGCCCGATCGGCGACGTCGAGCCGATCGTCTATTCCAAGCCTGACGGGGTTTTGACCTTCGACCGGCTCTCCTCCGTCTTTCTGTCCAACACCAATCACGAGGAGGACCAGCCGGTTCACCTCAAACTGGCCGACCCGAATATTCCCATCGACCGCAACCTGCCCGCCTATGGCGAGCCGGCGCGGCTCTATTGCCCGGCCGGCGTCTATGAAGTCGTCTATGGCGACGAGGCCAACAAGAAAGATCCGCGTTTCGTCATCAATGCGCAGAATTGCGTCCACTGCAAAACCTGCGACATCAAAGACCCGGCGCAAAACATCACATGGGCCGCCCCCGAAGGCGGCGGAGGTCCCAATTATCCCAATATGTGAGGAAGGATTCTGCTTCCCGGCGGCCGAACGCCGCCCACGCACGTCGGGAAAGCAATAGCGAAAAATTTGCTAATTCTTGTTTACGAAGTGTCAAGCTGGCGCGGGGTACGATCCGCTCCAGTGCAGCTTCGGGCGTTTTGCAATGAGTTTGTCGCGTCGCAATGGGTTGGTCGCGCTCCTGTCCTTTTCGCTGATCGCCGCCGCGAGCTGCGAGCCGGCGCTGGCCGACGGTTTCAACCAGTCGAGCATTCCCTATGTCGACAACGTGTTCGACTGGATCGGCCTGACCAATCTGTCGGGGCAATATCGCGATCTTCTCACCTGTTGCCTCGGCGGCTACGCCGTCTGCTTCGGCCTTTTCACCGATATGGCCTTTCGCGAGCGCGGCTTTGGCTATGTGGGCAATGGCATTGTGGGGGTCGCCGGCATCTGCTTCGCCATTCTTCTGTTCAGCCCCCGCTTTCATATCCTGAACGACCTGCCGGAGAACGTCCGCTTCAACGTCATACTGATCACCGCCGCCTTCGGCTCCGCTTTCGCCCTTGTCTTCGGCGCGGTGCTCAAGGGCGCCATTTTGCGGTTCGTGGGGGCCTTCCTCGACTTATTGGGGCGGCCGGAAAGACCGAAGCCCATGGTCATCGAAGAAGAGAAGCTGCCGCCGCGCGTCGCCTCCGCTTTGCGGAAATCCTGACCCGGGCGAGACCCTCCTCCTGCGCCCGAACGCGCCGTGATTGCGCTCCCGTCCTGCAAGCGCTGCTCTTCATGTTACGATAAGACGCAAACGAACGTTTCGCGCCAGCGGGCGCGGCCGGGGCGGCGCGACAAGGAATTTCGTCCCGACGAAAAGCGAAGGGAGAATAGCGATGTGCGCTCCGCTGCCGTTTCAGATCGTTGAACTTCTGCCGGATGAAATGGCGATCGCGAAACTCGGGGAGGTGACGGAAAGGGTGACCGTGGAGGTCATCGACGAGCCGCGCGTCGGCGATTTCGTCATCCTGCATGGCAGGATCGCCCTGACCAAGATCGATCCCGACGAGGCTTTGGACATGCTGGCGCAAATAGGAGCGGAGCCGATCCTGCCCTCCTGCCCGGTTCGCCTATAGAGCCGAAAAACGTTCGGCGCTGGCCCTGTTCCATTGGGCGCGCAGCCTGTCATTGGCGGCGCCGCTTAAAAACTCGCCCTCCTCCATCGCGGGGAAGAGATCGGCGAAACTGACGATGCGGCTTTCGGAAATGCGGCGGCGGAGCTGGTCGAGGGTGAATTGGCCGGGATGGTCGAGGCCGGCCGCCGCCGTCAGCTCCGCCAGGCAATGCAGGGTCGCACGGTGGAAATTAGCGACGCGCTCGGTCTTGTCCGGAACGTGAATGGCGCGGCCGCGCCAGGGGTCCTGGGTGGCGACGCCGGTCGGGCATTTGTCGGTGTGGCATGAAAGCGATTGGATGCAGCCCAGCGCGAACATGAATCCCCGCGCGGAATTGCACCAGTCGGCGCCAAGCGCCATGGCCCGCGCCATGTCGAAAGCCGTGAGGATTTTCCCCGAACAGCCGAGCTTGACTTTTTCGCGCAAGCCGCAGCCAACCAAGGCGTTATGGATGAAATTCAAGCCCTCGCGCATCGGCATGCCGATGTGGTTCATGAATTCGAGCGGCGCGGCGCCGGTGCCGCCCTCCTTGCCGTCGACCACGATGAAATCCGGCGCGACGCCGCTTTGCAGCATGGCCTTGCAGATCCCTAAAAATTCGACCGGTAGGCCCAGGCAGAGCTTTATGCCGACAGGCTTGCCGTCGGAAAGCTCGCGCAGCTTGCCGACAAAATCCATCATTTCGAGCGGCGTCGTAAAGGCGTTGTGGGCGGCGGGCGAAATGCAGTCGCGGCCGCGCGGCACGCCGCGAATTTCGGCGATTTCCTCCGTCACCTTGGCGGCAGGCAGAACGCCGCCATGTCCGGGCTTGGCGCCTTGGCTCAATTTGATCTCGACCATTTTGACCTGCGGATGGCTCGCCACCGCGGCGAAACGTTCGGGGGAGAACCTGCCGTCCGGGGTGCGGCAGCCGAAATAGCCGGAGCCGATCTCCCAGATGACATCGCCGCCCATTTCGGCGTGATAGGGGGAAAAACCGCCCTCGCCCGTATCGTGGGCGAAGCCGCCGGCCTTGGCGCCGCCGTTCAGCGCGCGAATGGCGTTGGCGCTCAGCGCCCCGAAGCTCATGGCCGAAATATTGAGCACCGAGGCCGAATAGGGCTGTTTGCAATCCGGCCCGCCGACGGCGACGCGGAAATGCTCCTTCGCGAACGGGCGCGGCGCAAGGGATTGCAGAATCCATTCGAAACCGTCGGAATAGACGTTAAGCTGGGTGCCGAAGGGACGCTTGTCGAGCTGCATTTTTGCGCGCTGATAGACGACGGCGCGCCGGTCGCGGGAAAAGGGCGCGCCATCCGTCTCGCTCTCGAAAAAATATTGCCTGATCTCGGGGCGGACCTCTTCGAGGATGAAGCGCAGATGGGCGAGGATCGGATAATTGCGCAGAACCGAATGGCGCTTTTGCAGCAGGTCGCTGATTCCTACCGTGGTCAGGCCGCCGAATATGACAAGCGGCACGGCGAGAAAGTCGATCTGATCCGGGTGGCGGAAGGCGGCGGCCAGGGTCCACAGAAAAAAGACGATGCTGAAGAGGAACGCGCTATAGCGCGGCGCGAAGACGAAGCTGATCAGGCGCATGGCGATTCCCCTGGATTGCATTCCTTTAGCCGGTTGGCGACGATCAGATGACGCGCCTTCTTGCGCGAAACTGACGCTTCCGCTTATTTCGTGCAATAATCGGAAGGCGTTACAGCGAAAATGCGGCGCGCGACACTAGCTATTGGGAGCGATCCATGAGCGATTTCGTCCTGCCCGCGCCGCCCCTGGTCGTGGCGCCCGTCGCCGGCGGCGGCCGTTTCGCCGTCCGTCGCATTTTCTGCGTCGGCCAGAATTACGCCGCCCACGCGCGCGAAATGGGCGGCGATCCGACGCGCGAGCCGCCCTTCTTCTTCACCAAGCCGACCGACGCTCTGGTCGTCGCCGACGCCGACGCCCCCTATCCCAGCGCGACGCAGAATTTCCATCACGAAATCGAACTGGTCGTCGCGATGGGGCGCGGCGGCGCCGATATTCCGGCGAGCGCCGCGGAAAGCCATATTTACGGCTATGCCGCCGGGCTCGACCTCACCCGCCGCGATCTGCAGGCTGCGGCGCGCGAAGCGCGCAAGCCATGGGACATGAGCAAGGGTTTCGATTATTCCGCCCCGCTCGGACTCGTCCATCCGGCGGAAAAAATCGGCCATCCCAAGGCCGGGCGCATCGCGCTCAAGGTCAATGGCGAAACCCGGCAGGAGGGCGATCTCGCCGATCTGATCTGGAGCGTGCCCGAAGTGGTCGCCGCGCTGTCGGCCTATGTGACGCTCTCGCCGGGCGATTTGATTTTCACCGGCACGCCGTCCGGCGTCGGCCCGCTCAATCGCGGCGATGTTTTGGAGGGCGAAATCGAAGGCGTCGGGACGGTGCGGACCCGGATCGTGTGATTACCTTGATCGCCTGTTGATAAGCGCTCCTCGGCGGCTTTGCCGGCTTTCGGCCTTCATTCGATAATGCCGTTGAGTCGCGAGCGCGGCGTGCTGGAGCGTGCTCCTTAGGGGAAGATCATGGCCAAGGTGACGGGACTTTCCGGGAATGAAATCTATTGCATGGCGCTGAAGAAATATACGCCGGGCGAGCTGGTGGTCGGCAACAGCGTCAATTCCATGGGCTTTCTCGGCTCGCTCGGCGCCGGGGTCAGCAATATTCTCGGCGGCGAAGTGCCGCAGGTGACGCAGGCGATTCACGAAGGCCGCCAGGCGGCTTTCCAGCGCATGGTCAGGGAGGCGACGGACAACGGCGCCGCCGGCGTCGCCGGCGTCACCGGCGAATTGCGCTCCTTTTCCGGCAGCATCGAATTCCTGTTCGTCGGCTCCTGCGTCCACAGCGAAAACCAGCCCCGGCGCCTCTTCACCAGCGCCGGCGACGCGCAGGAGCTTTATTGCCACATGGACGCCGGCTACGAGCCGGTCCAGCACGTCTTCGGCAATATCGCCTATTCGATGGGCCTCGGCGGCGGCCTGCTCGGCTCGCTGAAAACCCTGGCGCGCGGCGAAATTCGCGAATATTCCGACGTCATCAACCTGACGCGCCACGCCGCGCTCGATCGCGCCGTCACATTCGCCAAGCAGGACGGCGCCAATGCCGTGGTCGGCATCCGCACCATTATCGAAACCTGGGCGGGAACGCATGAAATGCTCATGACCGGCACCGCGGCGATCAACAGGGCCCTGCCGGCCTCGACCTATCAGAACCCGGTGACCAGCGATCTCAGCGGCTCGGAACTGTGGGCCATGACCAGCCTCGGCTATGCGCCGGTGAAACTGCTGATGTCCGCCTCGATCTATTCGCTCGGCTTCGCCGGCGGCTTCCTCGCCGCCTTCAAGTCCTTCGCCAAAGGCGAGGTCAACGAGCTGACGACGATGATCCACGACGCGCGCGAAATCGCCATTTCGCGGATCAAGGCGGAAGCGGATGAACTCGGGGCCGCCGACGTCGTCGGGGTCAAAACCTACATTTCCGAGATCGGCAGCGGTTTGGTCGAATTTCTCGCGGTCGGCACGGCCATCGCCAAGGCGCCGGGCGTGGCGGTCGCTTCGCCTGCCCTGCCCGCGCAGGCGATTATCACCGCCAAGGACACCTGGATCGAGGGTGGCTTCGGCCTCAGCCTGGAGCGGAAAAGCTAGACGACCGGGGCCACCGCGCCGGCTCACCTCAAGAAGTAGTGGAGAATGAGGGTGGGAATGAGTGTGAACATGCCGCTGAAGGCCGCCGAAAGAACCAGCAGAAGGTAGATGATGACGCCCACCAGGGCGAGGAAGGCCGCTCCGAGCGCGCCGAAGAGCACGAGCGCCCAAATCGGCATGCGCGATCGCGCCAGAGACGGATCGGCGTCCGCTCCCATGCGAACGAGTTCCTTGCGCCGCTGGTCTATCGACGGGAAGATCATGAGCCCGACGGAGCGGTCGCCGCCGCCGTCCTTTCCGGGATCGACGACGCAGAGATGTCCGGCCCATTGAGGCAGGCCCGTCGCCTCGCCCGCGCTGTTCATGGCCTCGAGCGCCTGGTTGAGCGCGTTCGGCTCGCGCGTCAATTGCACCGCGGTCGCGTCGGCGGCGTATTTCCGCTGCCGCCAGGCGAAGCCGAGCAAGGGGTTGAGGACAAGACCGTGAACGACCGCCGAGAGGAACCCGCTCAGGAACAGCGGCCCGATGAGAGGAAACAGCGCCCAGACGCGCCACGACGGAGGCTCGGCTTCTCCGTCGCTTGACGATCGGTCGCGGCCCGCGAGCGGATCGGACAGTCGTGCGAGAATCCAGGCCAGGTTGGCGCTGGACGGAGCGGCGAGCGCGCGCAGCAGACGGTACGTCGCCTTCCGGTCGTCATCGTCCATAAAACCAGTGCCCAATGCGGAAATCAGCGTTATCGCGCCAATCGTGAACGCCATCCGCATGCCGACGGTCGTATCGCCGCTGGCGACCGATGCGACGAGGTGGGCGGCGACGCCCTGCATTTGCTGGCGAGTCAGTTCCCGAGGCAGTCCGGCGCCGATCAGCACAATGGCGTTATCGGCGTCCACGCCGAATGAGGCGGCGTTGCGCGAACCTTCGACGAAAATGACCTGCGGCGCCGGGATGACGGCGGCGACGGCCATTTCTTCGATCGTATCGACGATCTGGATTTCTTCGAGCCGCGTGGGATCGGCGCGCCGCCCCAAAGCCTCGCCGCGGTTCGGCCCGCGCTCGAACACCGGAGACAGCAGCAGCGCGCGGCGAATGACCAGCATCGCAAGAGCGTAAAGCGCAAGCCCGGGCGCGGCGGCGAGAACCGCGAGGCCAAACGCCCGATCGAGCGCGATCGTCCCGCCCGGCAGGAAAACCGCTTTGATCATACGCTCCAAGCCGCCGATCAGGTCGAAGGTGGGGATCACCAGGTTCAGAAGATCCGCCGCCAGGCCGGCAAGGCAATAAAGCAGCGGCGCCATCAGCACCGCGACGATCAGGCCGAGCACCAGATAGGCGGCCGCGCAGGCGGCCGTCACTCGCCAGGCGGTCCGCCGATGCCGGGCGATGGCGTCGCGAAAATCCTCGCGCGCGCTGGCGGCGAAGCTCAAATCGGTGTTTGTCGCGGCGGTCGACATCCGCGGCTCAGAACTGGACCTGCGGCGCCTGGCGCTCCTCGGGCGCGCTGGTCGATTCCAGCATCGTGGCCGCGTGGAAACCCATCGCCGGGGCGAATAAAACGGCCGGGAACGACGCGATGGCCGTGTTGAGGTTCATCACGGCGTCGTTGAAGGCCTGACGCGCGAATGCGACCTTGTTTTCGGTCGTGGTCAATTCCTCGGACAATTGCGCCATATTGGCGCTCGCCTTCAGGTCCGGATAGTTCTCGGAGACGGCGAAGAGCCGCCCGAGCGCGCCGCCCAATACGCCTTCCGTGGCGCTGAGAGCCGCGATCGCCTGGGGGTCCGTGGGATTGCTGGCGGCGGCCGCGCGCGCGTCCGAAGCTTTGTTGCGCGCCTCGACCACGGCCTGCAGCGTTTCGCGCTCATGGCTCATATATTTGCGGGCGACCTCGACCAGATTGGGGATCAGGTCGTGCCGGCGTTTCAACTGAACGTCGATCTGCGCGTAGGCGTTGGCGACGCGATTCTTGAGCGCGACGAGCCTGTTATAAGCGCCGATCATCATCAGCGCGGCCAAAGCGATTATGACAACGACGATGATTAATGTGACAGAACCGCTCATCGCGTGGCCCCCTTTCCCGCGATCGTGAGATTTGAAAATGCCGGATCGCAGGCTCGAGAGCAAGGCTAGATTCGCGTCAAGATAGCGTGACTTAGAGGCCGTGGAAAAAATTTATCCTCAGCCCGCCGGCGGCGTCAGTTCAGCCACGGCGACGAATCCGTCGGTCAGGTAGCGGTTGACTTGTCCGATCGACAGACGTTCGCTCGGGTGATGCGATCGGACATTGGCGACGACGCCGTAACGCTGAAGCGCTCCGATGATGAAGTTGCGCTCCTCGTTCGTGTCGGAGTCGGTCGCATGCGTAATCTGGAAGCTCAGACGAGTCAGTGAAAATCCAGTGTCCCTGGTGCCGGCTCCGACCCAAAGCACCCGTTCGTCATCGGGCGGGCGAAGCGTATCGAGCCAGAAAGACGCAGTGTCGACGGTCTGCTCGGCGCGTTCGAGGGATAATCCCCAGAAGCGAACGTGGTGCCGCTTTCGAGGGCTGTCGCCAATGGGCTGCTGGAAGCCGACGTCCTGGCCTCGGCCGAAGAGGTAGAGCGTGCTGAACGGAGCCTTTGGATAGGGATCATTCAGGACGAAGGCGCGGACCATCCGCCAGGAACTGGCAAGGCTAAGCGCATCGGCCTCCGACCAGCCGGCGGTTGCGAAAGCACTGCGGAGCTGGCGCATCGTGCCGATCAGGACCAGGTTGACGGGATCGCCCGGCAACCCATCGCCGGTAATCGTATAGCTCGGCACGCGCCCCCGCTGAAGGATCCGCAGTCCGATCCGGATGGCGCGCGGCAGAACCACATAGGCCGCGACGCCGTAAGTGAAGGCGACGGCGAGAGCCGCTGGAAGGCGTTGGTCGGCAAAGTCGAAAACCACGAAGGCAATGAGCCAAACCGTCACGCCTCCCAGCGCCAAGACCAGGAGACGCTGGAAGAGACGCTTGAGCCACCTCATCCCGATCCTCCCACCGACGCAATGTCGTCGTCCGGCTGCAGACCGCTAGCCCAGCCCTCCCAGCAAGACATATTTGATTTCCAGAAATTCCTCCATGCCGTGGCGCGAGCCTTCGCGGCCGAGGCCGGATTCCTTGACGCCGCCGAAAGGCGCGACCTCGGTGGAGATGATCCCGGAATTGACGCCGATCATGCCATATTCGAGCGCTTCGGCGACGCGGAAGACGCGGCCGAGATCGCGCGCGTAAAAATAGGCGGCGAGGCCGTATTGCGTGGCGTTGGCCTGGGCGATGACGTCGGCCTCGTCCTTGAACCGGAAGAGCGGCGCGAGCGGCCCGAAGGTCTCCTCCCGCGCCACGACCATGTCCGGCGTCACGTCGGCTAGAACCGTCGGTTGGAAGAAGGTGCCGCCCAATTCGTGCCTGTGACCGCCGATTTTTACGCGCGCCCCTTTCGCCAGCGCGTCGGCGATATGGGCCTCGACTTTGGCGACGGCCTCGGGCGTGATCAGCGGCCCCTGCTGCACGCCTTCCGCCGTCCCCTCGCCCACTTTCAGTTTCGCCACGGCCGCCGTGAGTTTTTCCGCGAAAGCGTCGTAAACGCCGTCCTGCACATAGAGCCGATTGGCGCAGACGCAGGTCTGGCCCATGTTGCGGTATTTGGAAACCATGGCGCCGGCCACGGCCGCGTCGAGATCGGCGTCGTCGAAGACGATGAAGGGCGCATTGCCGCCAAGCTCCAGCGCCACTTTTTTCACCCCCGACGCCGCCTGCCGCATCAAAAGCTTGCCGACCTCCGTCGAGCCGGTGAAGCCGACGAAGCGCACGGCGGGATGTTCGCAAAAAACCCTGCCGATCGCCGGCGCGTCGCCGGTGATGATGTTGATGACGCCCGCCGGCAGGCCGGCGCGCTGCGCCAGTTCGCCGAGCGCAAGCGCCGTGAGTGGCGTCTCCGGCGCGGGCTTGATCACGCAAGCGCAGCCGGCGGCGAGCGCCGGCGCGCATTTGCGCGTGATCATGGCGGCGGGAAAATTCCACGGCGTGATCGCGGTCATGACGCCGATCGGCTGGCGCAGAACGACAATGCGCGAATCCGGCCAGGGCGAGGGAATGGTCTCGCCGTAAACGCGCTTCGCCTCTTCGGCGTAAAATTCGATGAAGCTCGAGGCGTAATCAATCTCCCCGCGCGCTTCGGCGAGCGGCTTGCCCTGCTCGCTGGTCATGATCAGCGCCAGATCTTCGCGGGCGGCGAGGATCAGATCGAACCAATTGCGCAGAATCGCGCCGCGCTGTTTCGCCGTCTTTTTCGCCCAATCCTTTTGGGCGCGGGCGGCCGCCTCGACGGCGCGCGTCGCCTCCGCCGCCCCGCCGTTGGGAACTTCCGCCAGCAGCGCGCCGGTCGCGGGATTATGGATCGGCAAGGCGACAGCGCCGGTCCAGGCGCCGTCGATCAGCATTTGGCGACGCAGCAGGCTGGGATCGTTCAGACGCATGTTTCCCTCCATCCGCTTCGCTCCGCGCGAAAGACAGCCGCGAGGCCGTCGCGAAAAAGACCGGCGTTCTCAGCGCGCCGGCGGCGTGCAGACCACTTTGTCGTTCAGCACATAGCAGATCGACATGGCGCCGGTGTGCATATCGACGCGGAACACGCCGCCCTCGCGCGTGTGATGCGACGCGACGAGCGCATAATCGCTCGGCTTTTGCGGGCCGGCGCCTTCGCCGGGCGGATAGCACAAGGTGACGCCGACCGGATCGCCGCCCTCCTTCGTTCCATATTGGCAGGCGCCCATTTCTCCAGTCGTCTTGTCGAGACGGAAAATGCGGTTGAGGTCGGTTTCCGGCGCAGCGAGAAATTGATAGCTGGCGGCCTGCGCCGCGGTCGCCGTAAAAAAAAGCGCCAAAGCCCCTACACGCAAAAAAAACGTCCTCTTCGCCATCGGTCTCGCTCCGCCTGCGTCGAATCGCCCCTCGGGCGCGATCTTATCGCGCCTTTGGCGGCCTCGCCGAAAAACATGGCTTCCCTACGAAGCCTTTGCTATAGGCGCGGCGTAACTTTTCTCCGGGAGACGCTTGTGCCGCCTTCGCAAAAAATCCTGTCGGTCTTCGATCTCGACGGCACATTGGCCGACACGGCCGGCGATCTCCTGGCGACGCTCGATTACGTCATGCTCAATGAGGGTTTCGCCGCGACGCCGCTCGAAAACGGCCGCGCCATGGTCGGGGCCGGCGCCCGCGCCCTGATCCAGCGCGCGCTCAAAGCGCAGGAAATCGTCATTTCTCCGGAAAAAGAAGAGGAAATGTACCGCCTCTTCCTCGACCATTACGAGAGCCGCATCGCCGAACTGAGCCGGCTCTTTCCCGGCGTGGTCGACGCGCTCGACGCGCTTTCCGCCCGAGGCCATATTTTCGCCGTCTGCACCAACAAGGTCGAACATCCCGCCAAACTCCTGCTGAGGAAGCTGGGCGTCGCCGACCGTTTCGCCTTCATCTGCGGCCAGGACACGTTCGGAATCGCCAAGCCCAACCCCGAAATCCTGTGGCGGACCATAAAAGCCGCCGGCGGCGACCGGACGCGCGCGCTGATGATCGGCGATTCCGGAACCGATGTGGCGACCGCCAAAGCGGCGGGCGTGCCCTCCATCGCGGTCGATTTCGGCTATACCGACCGGCCGGTACAGGAATATTCCCCCGACCGGATCATTTCCCATTTCCGCGACCTGCCGGCGGCGGCGGCGGAATTTTTCGACTCGTAAACGACAGAGCGGATTCCGGTTCGCTAGACAGTGGCTCGGGGCTCACCCGCCGGCGAAATTTCATTCTTCACTTCGTATCTGCTAGAGATACAAAATTATTGATTCTCGTATCGTTTATCGATACAATTCATGAAATGGACCGGACATGATCCGATCGTTCAAGGACCGTAGAACGGAAGCGGTGTTCGATGGGCGATGTCCCAAGGGCTTTCCCGCCGATCTGTTCAAGATTGCGCGGCGAAAACTGGAAGGCGTCAATGCGGCGGCTGTCCTGGCCGATCTCAACTCGCCGCCAGGCAATCGGCTGGAGGCTTTGTCAGGAAAGCGGCGCGGCCAATATTCCATCAGGATCAACGACCAGTGGCGCATTTGTTTTATTTGGGTCGAAAACGCTGCTGAGCAGGTCGAAATTGTCGACTATCACTAATTCGGAGCGGAACGCATGACCGAACCTTTGGAAACCGCCGCCACTCTCCCGCCCATGCATCCGGGCGAAATGTTGCGGGAGGAGTTCATGCGACCGCTTCGGCTTTCCGCTGGCCGCGTCGCCAAGGCCTGTGGCGTTCCGCGCACGCGGATCGAAAGGATCGCGCGCGAGGAGATGGGCGTCTCGGGCGACACCGCCTTGCGTCTGGCGAAATTTTTCGGGACGACGCCCGAATTCTGGATGAATTTGCAAACCCGTTATGAAGTTCGCTCCGCCCAACAGCTAGCCGGCGACGAGCTGGCGAAAATCGAGCCATTCACGCCAAAAGCCGCCTGATTTTTAGCGGGGACTGGCGGACGTTCGCCGGCGTCGATCTTCATTTGCCGACGTCGTGAAGCGAGACGTTCGCCGTCTCGGGCATGAAGTGCAG
>CAYRNB010000031.1:4375-7851 GCA_964425315.1 uncultured Rhodoblastus sp. | reverse complement strand
TTCATTTGCCGACGTCGTGAAGCGAGACGTTCGCCGTCTCGGGCATGAAGTGCAGCGCCACAGCGCCGACAAAACAGGCCGCCATCATGTAGTAGGCGGGCATTAACGCGTTTCCGGTGGCGGAAATCAGCATGCTGCCGACCGCCGGCGCCGTGCCGCCGAAGATCGAGGTCGAGACATTGTAGGCGATGGCGAAGCCGGCGAAGCGCACCGGGGTGGGGAACAGCGCCGGGAAAGTGGCGGAGATTGTCGCAAGTTGCGGCACATAGAGCAGGCCGAGCGCCATGAAGCCGAGGATCGCGCCCACAAAGCCCGTTCCCATCAGCAAATAGAGCGGCGCGACCAGAACGAACAGCCCGGCGAGGGAGAACCGCCACAGGGGCTTGCGGCCGATCCGATCCGACAGCGCGCCGGCGAGCGGCAGCAGCGCCATCATGAACAGCATCCCCAGGATCGGCACGACCAGAGCTTCGTCGGGCGTGAGGAGAATTCGACGCTCGAGATAGGTCGGCATGTAGCTGAGCAGCGTATAATTGACGACATTGAGCGCGACGACGAGGCCGCTCAGCACCAGCAGCGGCTGCTTATGGTGGTCGACGAGGTGGCGCAGGCGGGGCGATTCGGTTGCACGGTTCTTGTGCTCCCTGAAGACCGGCGTCTCCTCGAGGCGGTTGCGCAGATAAGTGCCCGCAAGGCCGAGCGGGCCGGCGACCAGAAACGGTACGCGCCAGCCCCATTCGTGCATCGACGCGGAGCCAAGCGCCTGCGAGAAGCCCAGCATCAACATCGCGCCGAACGAGAAACCCGAAAGTGTGCCGAATTCGAGGAAGCTGCCGTAAAAGCCCCGGCGCGCCGCCGGCGCATATTCGGCCATGAAGGTCGCCGCGCCGCCATATTCGCCGCCCGTGGAGAAGCCCTGGATGATGCGCAGAATGACGAGCAGCAGCGGCGCCCAGAAGCCGATGCGCGCATAGGAGGGAACGAGCCCGACGCCGAGGGTCGCGGCGGCCATGACGATGATGGTGACGGACAGCACCGCCCTGCGGCCGAAGTGATCCCCCATCGGCCCCCAGAAAAGGCCACCCAGGGGCCGGATCAGGAAGGAAATGGCGAAGGTCGCCAGCGCGAAAAGCGTCGCCTGGTCCGCCGGGCCGGGAAAAAGCGCGGCAGAAATGTAGGAGACGCCATAGGAATAGATGCCGTAGTCGAACCATTCGGTGGCGTTGCCGATCGCCGAGGCGGCGATGGCGCGCCTGAGGGTCGGCCCGTCAACGTCGGAGTCGGTCGATTGGGCAGGCGGACGGGTCTGATCCATGCGGTCATCCTGTCGGCGGGGCCGCTGCAGGGCCCGGTTTGGGGCGCATGGAAGCGCGGAGCGCGTCATGGCCCAAGGGTGATGGGCGGTCTCCGACGCCTCAGGCAAACCGAGGCGGCCGCGACGCCGTTCGCAGTGAGGCCGAGCGGACCACGGAGATCGTCGCCCAGCGAAGGCGGCAAAAAAAGCGCCGGTTCGAAGTGGCAAACCAAGCGGCCATTTGTCTGCGTATTAACAAGAACGTGGCGCCGTGTCAGGCGCCCTTACGGCCGGATTTCCATTGAGCCGGCATGGTCTTAACAAGTTTTTTGAATCGCCGCCGGCCTCGCTCGGCGAAATGACGCGTGTTTTCAATGCTGATTTTGGGCGATGGTGGGCGATGTAGGGATCGAACCTACGACCCCACCCGTGTGAAGGGTGTGCTCTCCCGCTGAGCTAATCGCCCGGACGTTTTGCGCGTCGGAGCGGCCTCTTTAGACAGGCCGCGCCGACCCGTCAAGGTTTTGGCGCTCTGTGCGTTCCGCGATTTTCCCTCTTGCCGCGCGAAGCGGACAAGACCAAGCTCACGCTTGTGGCCGTCGTGGCGCGTTCAGTCTCCGTTCAGCCATTATGCCGTGACATGACCTCGCCTCCTCGTCGCCGCTTCGAATCGCGACCGAGGCCAAACTTTTCTTGCGGAGGAATTTATGACGCGCAAGGTCAGGACAACGATCAGGACATGGACGTCAAGGCTCGCGGCGGGCGCTCTCGCTTTCGCCGCGCTTGTCGCAGGGCCGGCCACCGCGGCGGCCCAGCCGTCGCCGGACGACGCGCCGCGCCTCGCCCTGGTCATCGGCGAATCGGCCTATAAGACCGATCCGCTCCCCTCCGCCGCCAATGACGCCGGCCTGATCGCCGACACTTTGCAGCGCGCCGGTTTCGACGTCACCGGCGCCGCCGACCTCGACCAGGACGGCCTGCGCAAGACCTTGCGCGAATTCGTCGAAAAAGCGATCGCCGCCGGACCGGACGCGACGGTTTTCATCTATCTCGCCGGCCGCGGCCTCCAGTTCGAGGGCCATAATTTTCTCGCGCCCGTCGACGCCACAATTCCCAACGCCGCTTCCGCGCCGCTTGAAGCGGTGCGCCTGAGCGACTATCTCGGCCCGCTGGCGCAGGCGCCGCTGCGGGCGCGCATCGTCGTCCTCGACGCGGCGCGGATGAATAATTTCGCGCGCAGCGGTCCGCCGCTCGCCGGCGGCCTCGCGCTGGTCGAACCGCCGCCCGGCGCGCTTTACGCCTTCAACGCCGCGCCCGGCGCCGTGGCGCCCCCCACAAAAGGCCCCTACGGCGTTTACGCCAAGGCGCTCACCGAAATGCTGAGCGAGGGCGGCCTTCCGCTCGACCAGGCTTTCGCCCGCGCCCGCCTGCGCGTTGCGGAGGAGACAGGCGGCGCGCAGGTTCCCTGGGACGAGTCCAAACTCGCGCCGGCGCCGATCCTCTTCGCCCGCGCGCCGGGCGCGCCCGCCATGGCTTTCGAGGCGCCGGCCAATCTGCGCGCCAGGCCGATCCGCGATTATCCCGTCGCCGAGGCCTTCAATGTGGCGGTCGAAATCGACACAATCGACGCCTATGAGGATTTTCTGCACGCCTATCCCCACTCGGCTTACGCCAGGCGCGCGCGCGTCATGCTGGCCCTGCGCCGCGAAGCCCTGACCTGGCGGCGCGCCGTCGAGGCCGATACGCCGAGAGCCTATTGGACCTATCTGCGCCGCTATCCCCGCGGCCCGCACGCCGCGGACGCGCGCCGTCGCCTCGCCTTTCTGCGCGCCGCTTTGAACCCGCCGGAAAGTTTTGAAGTCTACGACTTCGACGTGCCGCCGCCGGTTGAGAGTGAGGAGGTCTATATCGACCGGCCCTATGTGGTGTTCGACGATCGCGATTACGGCCCGCCGCCGCCGGTGGAATATTTGCTCCCGCGCCGGCATTGGGACTGGGATGATCGCCCGCCGCCGCCGCCCCCCCATGTCGGCCTGCTGCCGCTCGTCGCCGCACCGCTGCTCTATGCCCTTCCCGCGGCGCGGCATGGCCATTTCCATGCGCCCGCCGTGGTCAGGGCGCGCGTTCCCGAGGCCAACAAATATTACCGCGAGCACGCCCGGCATCAGCCGTTCCATCATCC
>CAYRNB010000031.1:0-4275 GCA_964425315.1 uncultured Rhodoblastus sp. | reverse complement strand
TGCGCCATCCGGGCGCGATGCAGAGACAACAGCATCATGCGCCCAATTTCGTCACGCCCCACCCGGCCAGGCCCAACGGCGCCGGCCTGCGCCATCCGGGCGCGATGCAGAGACAACAGCATCATGCGCCCAATTTCGTCACGCCCCACCCGGCCAGGCCCAACGGCGCCGGCCTGCGCCATCCGGGCGTGATGCAGATGCAGCATCACACGCCCAATTTCGCCACGCCCCACCCAGGCGCTCATGGCGGCCATGAGGGCCGTCATCCGAACTTCATGCAGCGCGCCGAGCCGCATCCGGCTGGCGGCGGCCCTGCGCATCATGAAGGGCGGCGCTGCGGCCGACCCGGCGAGCCGCGTTGCCGCTAAAAAAGAGCCCTCTCCCCGCGTCCGCACGCGGGGAGAGGTTTGCGATCTTCAGGTCAAGCCTATGAATTCGCCGGCGCCGCCAGCCCTGCCTCGTGAGCGGCGATCCATTTCTTCAATTCGGCGACATGCCCCGCCTCTTCGGCGGTGAATTCTTCGGCGAAGACCTTGATTTCCGGGTCCTTGGTCGTGTCGAGAACGGTTTTGTAATAATTGTAGCCGGCTGTTTCGGCCGCGAGGGCGATCTGCAAGGCCTCGCCACGCCCAAGCAGGGGGTCCGCGCCCCAGATCGCCGCCGCTTCCGGGCTCTCGAGATCCGGCCAGATGAAGTCGCTCGGCGCGATTTTCGGAATTTCGCGATAGCCGGCGCGCGCCCGCGCATCTGCGAGATGCAGCCGGGAATAGTCGGACAGGCGGCGGAACAATTGCGCCACTTCCGTGTTGCCGCTGCTCTGCATGGCGTCGGCCAATTCGCCGAAGCGCGCGGCCGCCTCTTCTTCAAGATGAATGGCGTAGGCCAGGAATTCTTCCACCGTCTCCATCGGTAAATCCTCGATCGATCGGAACCTGCAATTCCCCGCACTTCTTATTGTCGCAAGGGGCGGTTGGAGCAAGTTTAATCTTTGTGCAAGATGCAAAAATAGGCAGCCGTACCCGCGCCTCTGCCGCAAGCGAGTCCGCGGAAACCATGGCGCTGGAAAGACGCGCCGCGGCGCGCCGAGAGATTGAATCTGTTGTAATGTTCGGTCACAAACGGCGTAATCGGAAGTACCGGTCCCGCGTGAAGAGGCCACGTCCATGAAAGGTCGCCTTTCTCTCCTGCTTTTTTGCCTGCTGCTCAGCCCACCCGCCGAGGCGACCAATCTACGCTTCATCTTCCCGCCGACTTTCGCCAACGACGTCTTCGTCAAGTCGATGCTGTCGAGCAAGGCCCTGATCGATGTCGGGCTGGTTCTCACGCCGGTTCAGGCGAAAAGCCAGGACGACGCCGTCGAGGCCCTGAAGACCGGCGCCGCCGACATCGGCGCCTTCGCGCTCTCCGACGCGCAATTGCGCGCGCAGGACGGGAATTCCGCGGGCGGCGCCCTGCTCAACCAGCCCTTCATGTATCAGTCGGCCAGCGACGTCATGCTGATGCGCAATTCCTTCCTCGGCGGCGCGGCGGCGGCCGACGCCGGCCGCTCGGGCCTGTTCCCGCTCAAATTGTGGACTCACGGCATAACCTATTTCCTCACCCGGACGCCGGTGCGCTCGGCGGAGGAATTCGCCAAGCTCAAAGTGGCGGCCGCCAATGGCGCGCCCAATGTGAAAATTCTTTCGGCCGTGGGAGCGAAAGCGGTTGCGACCGGGCCCGCGCCGAAAAGCGGCGCCATGATTTCGATGACGGGCGGCGCGGCCGACGCCATCGAGACCCGGCTCGGCGCGGCGGCGCAAAAGCTTGCCAAGAATTACGGAGGCAAGCTCTATCTCACGACCGGCTGGCCGCAGACCGCCATGATCGCGGCCGCGCCCGGCCCGTGGATGAAGCTCTCCGAAGCGGAGAAGAACGCGCTTAAAGTCGCGGCCGTCGAAGCGCTCAAGGTGGCCGACGCCGACATTATGGCGCGCGAGAACAAGATCGCCGCCATGCCCAATATCGAAATCAACCGTCTCGGCCATGACGCGCGGATGACCCTCGCCATGCGCGCCGGCGGCGGCGCGGACGCGATGAAAACCGAAATGACGCTGTGGCAAAAGGCGGAACGGGAAGTCCACGCCAGGCCGTCGCCTGCCTACCAACTGGCGGAAAGCAGGCCGGCGCCGAAAATGGCCGCCGAAACGCCGGTGTTTTTCGTCACCGACCGCGACGACGAGGACACGCTGGATTACGCCACCCGCTTCGGATCGCGCCGTCTCCATCCGTTCGAATACACCTGCGGCTTTCTTGGCGCGCCGCCGCGTCATGGCGGCGAAATGAAACTTCCGCCGGCGCCCAAGGACCTGCCCAAGGGTGCTGAAACCTGCGCCAAGCTGATCGTGAGCCGGACGCGGGCGGCAGGCTTCAAGAAGGTCATGATTCTCGTCCACGGCTTCAACACCTCGTTCGACGACCTGGCCACGCGCGCGCTGCAGCTCGGATCGGATCTCGATTATGCGGGGACGATCGTCGGCTGGAGCTGGCCCTCGGAAGATTCCGCTTTCGGTTATGCCTATGACGAGGATTCCAGCGCCTGGAGCGAGCCGCATCTGGTCGAACTGGTGCAGGATCTGGCGGCGGCGGGACCTGAACTGCAATATGATTTCGTCGCCCACAGCATGGGCAATCGCATGATGCTGCAGATGTTGCGCGAATTGGCGCAGGCGCATGCGAAAATACATGTCGGCGTCGCTGTTTTCGCCGCGCCCGACGTGTCGCAGGACGTGTTCAGGGAGCAGATCCGCATCGCCGACAAATTGGGAGCTTTGCGCACGCTCTACGCCTCGGAATTCGACCGCGCCATATTGATCTCGGAAGCATATCACAGCGCCCCGCGCGCCGGCAGCGGCGGTCCCGCCATTCTCGTCGTCAATGGCCTTGAATCGGTGGACGCGCGCCTCGGCGGCCATTCCTATGTCTTCGAAGAACCGAAGGCGATGATGGACTTCAAGAAGCTGGTCAACCACGAGACGCCGGCGCCCAAGCGCGGCCTGCAGCCGGAGGAAAAAACGGGCAAGCCCTATTGGGTGATCGAGCCGTGATCAACGGCGCGCCCGTTCGGTCGCGGAAACGCCGGCGACCTTGATCGCCGGGGACGCCGATTGCGCCGGCGCGGCGGCGCCGCCGCTCAGCGCCGCCAGGGCCCATCGCACGCCATCGACAATGTTCGAAGGGCCGTAGGGACCCGTCACCCTGATCTTCGACATCAAAGGAAAACCCGAGGGCGCGGCGAAAGCGATCCGGGCCATCTGGTCGCGGTCGACTCCCTGGAAATTCGATTGGAACTCCGGAGGCGCCCGATCCGTGATCGTCTCGATCCGCTCGACCCGGCCGCTTTCGCGATTGACCCCGTCGGTCACGACCACTCTCTGTCCGACGGCGACCCCATACATGCGATTGGTCGGCAGATAGGCCAGCACATATTTTGTCCCGTGATAGACCTCGGCCATGACTTCGCCATGCGTCAAAACCGCGCCGGGCTCGGCGACGCGCGCGCCGATCACGCCATCGACGGGACTGGTGACGACGCCGTCGCGATAGGTCGCCTGCGCCCTTCGGAGCGCGTCGTCGATATGCGCCAGGTTCAGCTTCGCCGCGGCGCGCTCGCTTTCGAGGCCGCTGCGTCGCGAGCGCAAGGTTTCAACCTCGCGTTGGGCGTCATAGGCGTTGCGGCTTACCTCGGCTTCGCGCACGCGCGTCGAATAGCCGCCGGCGAAGGCTTTTTCGACCGCCGCCTGCGCCGCCTTCGCTTCGCGCATCCGGCTTTTCGCGGCGGGCAAGGTCGAGGCGATGGCTGCGAGCCTGGCCGCGATCTGCGATTGCTGCGATTCGATCTGGGCCCTGCGCGTAGTCAGGTTGGAAATCAGATCCAGCATTTGCGTCGAAACGACGACGCCGAGTTTTTGTCCGGCGGCGACCCTTTCGCCCGGCCGAGCCGAAAACGAAACAACCTGCGCGTCGAAGGGACTCGTGACGATTTCGCGGCGCTGCACGACCAGTCCATCGGCGTCGAGAAACACCAGGGGTCCGACCAGCAGATAGACAATCCACGTGAGCCCCGCGAGCAATCCGACAAGATAGAGCCGGCGGGCGAGCGTCTGGCTGGCGCGCAACTGGTTGCGCGCATTGTCGGGCCGGAACTCGGGTCGCAGGGAGTGAATCGCCATCGCCCTTTCGCCTCGAAACTGGGCGCCTCAGCGCCAATCGTTGAGGTCCCGAACCTTCTTCGGGACG
>CAYRNB010000030.1:0-36333 GCA_964425315.1 uncultured Rhodoblastus sp. | reverse complement strand
TGCGGCTGCTGGCGCAAAGACCGGAGGGCGAAAGCCGCAATATCTGCTGCGTCGGCGACGACGACCAGTCGATCTATGGCTGGCGCGGCGCCGATGTCGACAATATCCTGCGCTTCGAAAAGGAATTCGCCGGCGCCACAGTCATCCGGCTCGAGCGCAATTACCGCTCCACCGGCCATATTCTCGCCGCCGCCTCGCATCTCATCGCCCATAACCGCGACCGGCTCGGCAAGACCCTGTTCACCGAGGGCGAGGAGGGCGAAAGGCCGGGCGTTTCAGGGGTGTGGGATTCGGAGGAGGAAGCGCGCGTCGTCGGCGAGGAAATCGAGCAGTTGCAGCGGGAAAATCATTCCCTCGACGAAATCGCCATTCTGGTGCGGGCTTCGTTCCAGATGCGCGAATTCGAGGAGCGTTTCATCAATCTCGGCCTGCCGTACCGGGTGATCGGCGGCCCGCGCTTCTATGAGCGGCTCGAAATTCGCGACGCGCTCGCCTATCTGCGCTGCGTGGCGCAGCCCGCCGACGATCTCGCTTTCGAGCGCATCGTCAATACGCCCAAGCGCGGCCTCGGCGACAGCACGCTGCAAACCCTGCGCGATCACGCCCGCCGCACGCAGATTCCGCTCATGCAGGCGGCGCGCGTTTTGGTCGAGACCGAGGAGATCAGGCCCAAGCCGCGTGGCGCCTTGCGCGCGCTGCTCGCCGATTTCGCCCGCTGGTCGGGCGAGATCGACCAAAAGCCGCATTACGAGCTGGCCGAGGAGATTCTCGACGAATCCGGCTATACCGATTTTTGGAAGCAGGAGCGCACGGTCGAAAGCGAGGGACGGCTGGAAAACCTCAAGGAGCTTGTTCGCTCGATGGAGGAATTTCCCGATCTTGGCGCCTTTCTCGAACATGTGTCGCTGGTCATGGACGCGGATAACGCCGAAGCGGGCGAGCGCGTGTCGATTATGACGCTGCATGCGGCCAAGGGGCTGGAGTTCGATACGGTCTTCCTGCCCGGCTGGGAGGAGGGGCTTTTTCCCCATCAGCGCTCGCTCGACGAAAACGGCCGCGCCGGGCTCGAAGAAGAGCGCCGCCTCGCCTATGTGGGTTTTACGCGGGCGCGACGGCGCGTGAAGGTGCTGTTTGCCGGCAACCGCCGCATCCACGGCCTGTGGCAGACCACGGTCCCGTCGCGATTCATCGACGAACTGCCGGCCGATCACGTGCGCCTGGTCGAGGATGCGCAGAGCGGCGGCAATTACGGCGCCTACGCGAAATCGCGCTTCGCCAATATGGATTCCTTCGGCGGGCGCTACGACACGCCGGGCTGGCGGCGGGCGCAGGAGCGGGCTGAATCTCGGACTGCGGCGCCCGCTCGCGGGCCTAAAACCATCGAGGGCGAGGTTCTGAGCCGGACGGCCACGGCCGGCGCCTTCGCCCCCGGCGTCCGGATCTTCCATATCAAATTCGGTCCCGGTACAGTCGCGGCGGCGGACGGCGCCAAGCTCACCATCGATTTCGACAAGGCCGGCCGCAAGCTCGTGCTTGATTCCTTTGTCGAGCGGCGCGGCTGATGCGGAGAAACGGGTGAAACATGCGCGACATCCTGACCTATATCGGGATCGCGCTGATCGTGGTGCTGACAGTGGCGCTCGCCGCGCCTTACGTCATCGACGCCAACGCCTATCGCGCCCGGCTGGCGGCGGAATTTTCCGCCGCGACGGGAGCGCATGCGGCGCTGAACGGCCCGATTTCGCTGCGCATTCTGCCGGTCCCGCGCTTTTCCGCCGATAATCTCGCTCTTTCCGGCGATTTCGGCGCGCTGCGGGCCAAAAGGGTCTTTTTCGAACTGTCGCTGCCGGCCTTGCTCCGCGGCAGGCTGCAATTTTCCCAGGCGGAACTCGACGGCGCTGACATTTCGGTCAAAACCGAGGCCGGGCAGAAGCTGGGCGTTGTGGGGGCGGCGGCGCAATTCGACCATTTCGTGCTGCATGACGCCAAATTGGTTCTGCTGCGCCAGGACAAGCCCGCCCTGACCATCGACCATCTCGATCTCGACGGCCGGGCGCCGTCTCTGGCGGGACCGTTTTCCGGCCGCGGCGCCTTGATGCGCGCCGGAGA
Source organism: uncultured Rhodoblastus sp. (assembly GCA_964425315.1). Lineage (GTDB taxonomy): Bacteria > Pseudomonadota > Alphaproteobacteria > Rhizobiales > Beijerinckiaceae > Rhodoblastus. Next base: position 34,224 of record CAYRNB010000030.1, on the reverse strand, counting down.
GAAGATCGCTTTCAGCTTCGGCACGGATATCCTCGCCAAGCAGAGCCTGCCGGTCAAAGCGCGTCTTTTCTGGCCGGGGACGGCCGGAAGGCTCGAAGTCGAAGGCAAGCTCGATTTCGGCGCCGCGCCGCAATTCGTCGGCGAGGCTAAGGGCCAGGGCGCGGCGTCGGCTGGTCCCTGGCGGGCGCAGGCGGCGTTATCGGCCGGTTTTGACGGCGTTTCCGCCAAAAAGATCGAAATTGATCTCGGAAAAGGCGCGCCCAGCCAAAAAATCACCGGCGCCGCCCATTATGCGGCCGCAGCGGGCAGGATTGCGCTCGATCTGGCGGCGACGCGCATAGACGCCGCCTGGGCCGGGGCTTTCGACGGTTTGCTCCAAGAGGCGAAAGCGAGCGGAGCGCAGATCGATCTGCGCCTTGCCGTCGATTCCCTGAACTGGCGCGGCGTGGAATGGTCGCAGGCGCGTCTCGAACGGAAACCGGGCGGGCCGGCGCGACTGAGCTTCGAAGCGCCGGGCGATTCGCGCGTAAAACTTGTCGGCGCGTGGAAAAAGGACGTCTGGCGGGGCAGGGCGGAAATCAAGACGGCGAATTACGCCGCCTTCGCCGCCGCCCTGCGCAAAGTCGCGCCGGAGGCGGGACCGCTGGCGAATGTCAAGCTGGGCGCCGTGGACTTGAGCGGTAATCTGGCCGCATCGCAAGGGCAAATCGCCCTGACCGACGCCAATTTCGCGCTGGGAGGCGCGCATTTTACCGGCGACATGTGGTTCCGGCCGGAAAAGCCCGGCTGGCCGGCGCTGCTCTCCGCCCATCTCGCCGCGCCGAATCTCGATCTCAACGCCTTGCCCGATTTCGGCGCGGAGGCGCTCGGCGGCGTCGATCTCGACCTGTCGCTCACGGCCAAAACGGTCAAGATCGCGCGCAACGGCGAGGTTTACGGCAAGACCGGGCGGATCGACGCGCATTTTCTGCGCAACGACGGCGTGGCGCGACTGGCGGCTCTTGAGCTGAAGAATATCGGCGGAGCCGATCTTTCGGCGAAAGGCTCTTGGGGTCCGGATTTCGCCGGCCTGCAGGGCGAGGCGCGGCTCAAGGCCGAGGACCTGACCCGGCTGGCGAAGCTTCTCGTCCGCGTCGCCCCGGGCCGCCTGAGCCGCCTCCTCGCGTCGCGCGCCAGACTCTTCTCGCCCGCCGATCTCGCCGCCAAAGCGGAGGGGCCGGGCAAGGGCGTGCTGGTCAAGGGCGTCCTGGGGGGCACCAGGATCGCGCTGCAACTGTCGCCGCAAGCCGAGGGCGGACCCTCCGCCGCGCTCGACCTCACGGCGCCGGAGGGCGGCGCGGTTCTCGGTCAACTCGGCGCGCCGCAATTGCTGACGCAAAAACTGGGGCCCGCCCACGTCAAGGCGCGCGGCCGGCCCGATCCATCGCGGCCGGATACGCTCGACCTGACGGCGGCCGGCGATCTCGCCGGCATGCGCGGCGAATTTCACGGGCAGGCGGTCGATCTGACCGGCGACGCCTCCATTGCCGGCGACCTCGCCCTTTCCGGCGATCTGGCCAAAATCATGCAGAGCTTCGGCCTTGCCGCTCCAAAGCGTTTTCCGGCCCGTCTTTCCGCCCGCATCTCTGAAAAAGACGGCGCATGGCGGTTGCAAAATCTCGCCGGCCAATGGGACGGCGCCAAATATTCCGGCGACCTTGCTTTCGGCGCCGAGGGCATGACCGGCCAATTGCGCAGCGACCGGCTTTCAGCGCCGGCGCTCGCGGCCCTCGTGCTCGGCCCGCCGGAGCCGGCCAAGGCGGGCGCGCTCTGGTCCAGCCTGTCCTTCGCCCCAGTCCTGTTCGACCCGCCGCGCGTAAAAGGGCTGGCGGTGGAGACCGACGATTTGCAGCCTTACGGCGGCAAAGCCCGGTTCGACCTGACGCTCGCGCCGGGTCGCCTGTCGGTCGATCACGCCGACTGGCAGGCCTTTGGCGGTTCTTTACGTGGCAATGTCGATCTACGGCGCGACGCCGGGCAGGCGACGCTCGCCGGCGAGGCGGAGGCCGAGAATTTGACCGTCAAAAACCGGGCTCTTTCCGCGACGCTTGGCGGAAAGCTGCATTTTGCCGGCGGCGGCGGCAGTCTCGCCAAGCTAGTGGGTTCCCTCGCAGGCGAAGGCAAGGCGCAAGTCGGCGATCTTACAATCGCCGGCGCAGCGCCGTCGGCGCCGGATGAAGCGGTTGCGGCGAACGAGGCGAGCCAGGAGCCTTTCGAGGCGGACGCGGTGGCGCAAAGCCTCGACCAGTTTTTCGCCAAAGGCGACTTTCACATGGACCGGGCGGATTTTTTACTCCGCCTCGCCCAAGGTCAGCTGAATTTCGTCCGACCCGCCGGGACGGGTCCGGCGCTCGATTTCACCTTCGACGCGAGCGACGGCGACGCAGACCTGACGCTGTCGATCGCCGCGCGTAAATTGCCGGCCGATTGGCGCGAGCCGCCGCCGCGCGGCGGCGTCCGCTGGTCGGGTCCCTGGGCCTCGCCCGTTCGCCATGTGCTTGCGACCGAATTCGTCACGGCGATCGCGGCGCGCGCGCTCGATCGCGAGCATGAGCGCATCGAAAAGCAGAAGGCGGAAGATCGCGCCCGGCTGCGCGCCTTGATCGAGCACCCGCCGCCGCCTCCAAAGCCCCCAGCGTCCCAGAAGCCGGCGCAGGTCCCGTCCAAGCCGCTTCCTCCCAAACCAGCGCGCGTCCCGGCCAAGCCGCCGCCCGTAAAGCCGGCGCGCGTCCCGGCCAAGCCGCTTCCTCCGAAGCCGGCGCACAGCCCGGACAAGCCGCTGAATCTCCATCCGGCAAACCCGCCGCACGCCAAGCGGCCACACGCTTCGGCCAAGCCGCTGAATCTCCACCCGGCCGACCCGTCGCCGGCGGCGCCCTAAGTCGAGCGCCTAGGCTTCGCTTTGTTGCGGAAAGTCTCCAGAATGTGCACGCGCAGGGCTGAGGAAAGATTGGCGGCGCCGCGCTGGCCGTCGATTTCGGCGACCAAAGCCGCGACCGAAACGCCTTTTTCGCGGGCCATGTCCTGCAGGGCGCTCCAGAAAGCGCCTTCCAGCGATATGCTGGTGCGATGACCGGCGATGACGAGCGAATGCTTGCGCATGGGACGCGCGCCTTCGCGCCCGCTACCGGCTTTTTCAAGCGCCGTCATCACTCCGGTTTTTCCTTCTCGCCGCTCGATCGGTCGGGGCTGAGAAAATGTCCGTCGAGCTTTTTCGCCGCCAGAGCCTCGCTTTTCTCCGTCAGAAAGCGCTCCGCCTTGCTCGCGCCGTGACGCCGGCGGTTCTCCTCCGCGAGAGCTTCGGCGCCGCGACGATCGCGCGCCTTTCGCGCGCGGCGGAGATTGACGATTTCGGCCATCGCGTCAGCTTCTTACAAGCGTCACGGTTTCTTGCGGAAGGCGTCGATCGAGACAACCTTGGCTTCGCCCTCCGGTTCCGATTCCGACGGTTTGGCGGACGATTCCTTTTTGGCCGCGTCCTTGGACTTGGAGGAAGCGGCGGACTTGCCCTCGGAGGCGGATCTCGCGGGAGCGACGTCGGGTTCGGAGGCGGCGCCGCGTATTTTCGGCTTTTCGCCGTCGCGCAGCGGCGCCGGCGCATTGGCGAGCGGGCCGATTTCGACGCTCTCCTCCTCGGCCTCGTCGAACTCGTCTCCTTCCTCGCCGTCGGGTTCGAACTTCAGCCCGAATTGCACGGAAGGGTCGTAAAAGCCTGATATTGCCGAATAAGGCACTTGCAGCAGTTCGGGCACGTTCTTGAAATGGAGGCCGACCTCGAAGGAATGGTCATCCACTTTCAGGTTCCAGAACTGATATTGGAGGATGATGGTCATTTCCTCGGGATATTGCTCGCGCAGCCGGCTCGACAATTTGACGCCCGGCGCATGGGTGCGGAAGGTGATGTAGAAATGATGCTCGCCGGGGAGGCCGTCGCGGGCGGTGTCGGCGAGAACCTTGCGCACCACGCTGCGCAGGGCGTCCTGGACCAGAAGATCGTAGCGGATGAGATCTGTCGGCATCGATGACGTCTTTTACAGGGCGCCGCCCACACGCGCCGGCGGGATATAGAAGTGGAGGCTTCTGTTGCCAGGCGCCTCCGAGCCCCGCCTGAAGCGGCTAAGCCTCAGGACTTTGATTTCGGCGCCATCACCGCATTACGCGGCGAGAGCAACCGGAGCATAGTTGTCGTTGGCAACTATAAGGTTGACCCGATAACGGCGGTATCATGCCGGGCAAAAGCAGACCCTTTACACCCTCGTCGATCCTAATTCGCCCCCGCCGCAGCCCGCTCTACATAGCTCCGGGCTCTGGTGGAGGCGCCGGGAACCGCCCCCGGGTCCGATAGGTTTATTCCGATCGCCATTTATCGCCATAGCCGCCCGAAGGCGGCATTTCGAATATAGAGAAGGCCGATGGGCGGCGAAAGAGGCGAATTAGAAAATCTGCGTCAACCTCTTGTCGTCGCGTTCCGGGTGCTTCAATCTCGCAAGCGACGGCCAAAAGCCAAAAGCAGGACGGAAAGGCCCGCGCCAGACGGGCAAGTCCGCGGGGGAAAGATGGAGGAGAACGCCAGTCCGCCGGCGGCGGATGCGGCGCGTCGGCCGCCGCCGAGCGTCGTTTTGCGAAAATTGCAGGAAGAGGACATTCTGAACGCGCTCGGCGCGGGCTGGAGCGACCTCAAGCGCGCTCCCGTCTATGGCCTGACCATCGGCGCGATTTATGCGGCCGGCGGGTGGATTGCGTATTTCTTGGCCAAATTGTCCGGCTTTTACTATTTCGCCTACCCTCTTCTCACCGGCTTCGCCCTGGTCGCGCCTTTCATGGCGGCGGTCACTTACGAGGTGAGCCGGAGGCTGGAAAAGGGCGAGGCCTTGGGCTGGCGGCCGGTTCTATGCTCGGTCAAGGCGTCGGGCGGCCGCGATCTCGGCTGGATGTGCCTCGTCACGCTCTTCGCCTTTATTCTGTGGGTGGACTTCAGCTTCTTCCTCTATCTCATGTTCTACGGCGCCCATATGCCGGCCCCTGGGCGAATCGTCCAAGAGACGCTCTCGACCGAAAAGGGCGCCGTCTTCATCCTCGTCGGCAATATTACCGGCGCGATCATCGCCTTCGGCGTCTTTGCGATCACTGTCGTCTCCTTCCCCATGTTGCTCGATCGCGACGTCGATTTCGTCACCGCGATGATTTCCTCGGTGCGGTCGGTGAAGCTCAATCCCTGGTATCTGCTGGCCTGGGCCTTCACCATCGCCGCATTTCTGGCTTTCAGCATTCTTTCCGGTCTCGTTGGCCTGATCGTGGCCCTGCCGCTGCTCGGTCATGCCTCCTGGCATGTCTATCGCAAGCTGGTCGAGCCGGAGGCGTGAGTTTTCAACGCGCCGCGAATCGCTAAACTGCCTGCCCAATTCGGCGGAGCTTTTTGAGCCATGCGGCCCTATCTCGATCTTCTCCAGCGCATTCTCGATGAGGGCGTGAGCAAAAGCGACCGCACCGGCGTCGGCGTGACCTCGATTTTCGGCGCGCAATTGCGCTTCGATCTCGCCAAAGGCTTTCCGCTGCTGACGACAAAAAAGCTGCACACCAAATCGATCGTCCATGAATTGCTGTGGTTTCTGCGCGGCGACACCAATATCGCCTATCTGAAGCAGCACGGCGTCCGCATCTGGGACGAATGGGCCGACGAAAAGGGCGATCTCGGCCCCGTCTATGGCAAGCAATGGCGCTCGTGGGCCGGCGCCGACGGCAAGACCTACGACCAGATCGCCTGGCTGGTCGAAGAGGTCAAGCAGAACCCGTTCTCCCGCCGGCTGGTGGTCTCCGCCTGGAATCCGGCCGAGATCGAGCAAATGGCGCTCGCCCCCTGCCATTGCCTGTTCCAGTTCTATGTCGCCGAGGTCGGGGGCGCGAAAAAGCTTTCCTGCCAGCTCTACCAGCGCTCGGCCGATATTTTCCTCGGCGTGCCGTTCAATATCGCCTCCTATGCGCTGCTCACCCATCTGGTCGCGCAGGCCTGCGACATGGAGGCGGGCGATTTCGTCCACACTTTCGGCGACGCCCATCTTTATTCGAATCACGTTGAGCAGGCGAAGCTGCAACTTTCCCGCACGCCAGGGCCGTTGCCGCGGCTGAAACTCAATCCGGCGAAAAAAAACCTGTTCGATTTCGTCTATGACGACATTGTCTTTGAGAATTACCATCCTCAAGCCGCGATCAAAGCGCCGGTGGCGGTATGAGCGGGGCGCCTCCGCTGGTCATCGTCGCGGCGATCGCGAAAAATGGCGCGCTCGGCAAGAACAACCAAATTCCCTGGCGCGCGCCGAGCGATCTCAAACGCTTCAAGGACATCACCTGGGGCCGTCCGCTGATCATGGGCCGCAAGACCTACGAATCCATAGGAAAGCCCTTGCCGGGGCGCGAAACCGTGGTGGTCACCCGCGATCCGCTCTATCTCGCGGAGAAGCGGCCGGAAAGCGTTCATGTCGCCCATGATTTCGTCGCCGCCGCCGCTTTGGCGGCGGAGCGCGCTCGCGTCCTGGGGGCGGCGGAAATCGTCGTCGCGGGCGGCGCCGAGCTTTATGCGCTGGCTCTGCCCAGCGCCCAAAGGCTGCGGCTCACCCTGGTCGATTGCGCGCCGGAGGCCGACGCCTTTTTTCCGCGGGTTGACTGGGATGAATGGCGAGAGGTAAGCCGCGAGCGGCCGGCGCGCGGCGCAAAAGACGAGGTCGGCCTCGAATATGTGGATTATACGAGGCGGCGAGCGTGATTGTGCCCCCGGCCGCCGCGCCCTATAGTGGGGCAGCGGGCGGGCGTATAAGGCGGCGTAGAGGTTTGAGGAATTCATGCCCTGGAGCAATCAAGGCGGCGATGGGCCGCAGAGGCCGGAAGGGGCGCCTGAGCAGAAATCCGAGCAGAAACGCGGCCCCTGGGGCGTCGGCCCGCAAAGCCCGTGGGGCGGCGGTAGCGGCCACGGCCGCGGTCCCGGCCCGGATTTCGAGGATTGGGTGCGCCGCGCGCAGGAGAAAATCCGCGACCTGACGTCGGGGGATTTTTCCGGTCGCGGCCTGTTGCTCGTGCTCGTGGCGGTCGGCGCGCTCTGGCTCGCCAGCGGCTTCTATACGGTCGAGCCGAATCAGGTCGGCCTCAACCTGGTTTTCGGCCGTTACGTCGGCAAGGTCGGGCCGGGTCTCAACTATATCTGGCCGGAGCCGATCGGCTCCTACATCAAGCTCAACGTCACCGACCGCAATTCCATCGACATCGGCGAACATCGCAGCCGCTTGACCGGCCGAATCGTCGAGGAACCGGAAGAAAGCCTGATGCTGACCGGCGACGAGAATATCGCCGACCTCAAATTCCGCGTCATCTGGCAGATCGATCCGCTCCATCCGGAAGATTACGCCTTCAACATCAAGAATCCGGTCGAAACCATCAAGGCGGTGGCGGAAAGCGAAATGCGCCTGATCGTCGGCAAGACCAAGCTCAAGCCGCTGCTCACTGTCGAGCGCAAGGTGATCCAGCCCGAAGCGCGCAAGGCGATCCAGAAAGTGCTCGATTCTTACGGCGCCGGCGTCAGCATTCTGCAGGTCCAATTGCTGTCGGTCGATCCGCCGCCAACCGTCATCGCCGCCTTCCGCGACGTTACCGCGGCGCAGCAGGACGAGAGCCGCTTCGTCAACGAGGCCCAGCGCGAGGCCAACCAGATCGTGCCGGCGGCGCGCGGCCAGGCTGCGAAAATCTTGCGCGCGGCCGAAGCCTATCGGACTCAATCCGTGGCGGAAGCGCGGGGCCAGACGGCGCGCTATCTGAAAATCTACGCCCAATATAAGAAGGCGCCGGAGGTGACGCGCGAGCGCCTTTATCTCGAAACCATGGAGCGGGTGATCGGCTCGGGCGACAGTAAGATCATTCTCGACCGGGCCGGCGGCGCCTCGCCCCTTCTGCCGCTCGCGCCTTTCAATGGCGCGGCGCCGAAAGCCGAAAGCGGGACGAACAAGACCGAGGCGGGAGGCGCGCAATGACAGGCATGAAGCTGCCGGCGCTGCTCGCCGTCGTTCTCCTCATCATTCTGTCTTATTCTTCGGTTTTCGAAGTGTATCAGACGCGCCAGGCTTTGGTGCTGCGCTTCGGCGCGCCGGTGGCGGGCCGCGGCCTCGTCACCGAGCCGGGCCTGCATTTCAAATATCCGCTGATCGACTCGGTGGTCTATCTCGACAAGCGCATTCTCGACCTCGAATCGCCGAAGCAGGAGGTGCTCGCCTCCGACAACCAGCGCCTCGAAGTGGACGCCTTCGTGCGCTACAAAATCGCCAATGCGCTGAAATTCTACCAGACGGTGGGCACGGTCGCCGGCGCCGACAACCAGCTTTCCTCCGTGCTCAATTCCACTTTGCGGCGTGTGCTTGGCGACGCCACCCAGACCGAGATCGTGCGCACGGATCGCGCTGGCCTCATCACGAAAATCCGCGACTCGGTGAACAAGCAGGCCGAGCGTTTCGGCGTGTCGATCATCGACGCGCGCCTGCGTCGCGTCGATCTGCCACGGCAGATTTCCGAAAAGGTCTTCGAGCGCATGCGCGCCGAGCGCGGGCGCGAAGCCGCCCAATATCGGGCCCAGGGCAAGCAGGAGGGGCAGCAGATTCGCGCCAGCGCCCGACGCGACGCGACCGTCATCATCGCCGAGGCGCAGCAGAAGGCCGATTCGATCCGCGGCGACGGCGACGCCAAACGCGCCGACATCTTCGCCGCCGCCTATTCCAAGGACCCGGATTTCTTCGCCTTCTACCGCTCGATGCAGGCCTACGAGACGGCGCTGGAAGGCAAGGGAACGCGCTTCGTGCTCTCGCCGAAATCCAACTTCTTCCATTTCTTCAATCAGCCCATGGACAAGGCGGCGGCGAAACCCTGAGCGCGTTTTTCACGAGGCCGAAATGATTCGTGTTGCCACCGAAAAAGGCGCGGCGCGCCTTATCGCCTTCGCCCTCGCCATGGCTTTGAGTTTCGCCGGCCCGGCGCCGGCGCGCGCCGGCGATCGGCCGGATTCCTTCGCTGATCTCGCGGCCAGAGTGACGCCGGCGGTGGTCAATATTTCCGCCGCCCAGGTCGCGCCGGTAAAATCGTTCGATGAGCCGAAAGCGGGCAAAGGCTCGCCGTTCGACAAAATGTTCGAGGAATTTCTTCGCCGCCATCGCCGGCAAAATGGCGAAAACGGTTTCCGCCGCTCGGTTTCGCTCGGCTCCGGCTTCGTCATCGACCCCTCCGGCCTGATCGTCACCAATAATCACGTCATCGAAGGCGCCAACGACATCGAGGTGATTTTCACCAACGGCGAAAAATTGCGGGCGAAACTGGTCGGCAAGGACACAAAGGTCGACGTCGCCGTGCTGCGGGTGAAGCCGAAAAAACCGCTCGTCGCGGTCAAATTCGGCGACAGCGACCGCGCCCGCGTCGGCGACTGGGTGCTGGCGGTGGGCAATCCTTTCGCGCTTGGCGGCTCGGTGACGGAGGGGATCATCTCCGCCAAGGGACGACAGATCGACCAAGGCCCCTACGACGATTTCATCCAGACCGACGCATCGATCAACAAGGGCAATTCCGGCGGGCCTTTGTTCAATCTCAAAGGCCAGGTGATCGGCATCAACACCGCTATTCTCTCGCCTTCCGGCGGCTCGATCGGCATCGGTTTCGCCACGCCCTCCAATACGGCGGCGCCGGTGATCGAGCAATTGATCAAATACGGCGCGCCGCGGCGCGGCTGGCTCGGCGTGCGCATCCAGAATGTCGATGACGACATCGCCAAAAGCCTGGGGTTGGGCGACAAGCGCGGCGCGCTGATCTCGGGCGTGGACAAGAACGGGCCTTCGGCGCACGCCGGCTTTAAGCCCGGCGACCTGATCGTCGGCTTCGACGGCAAGAAAATCACTTCGGCGCATCAACTGCCAAGAATCGTCGCCATGACGCCGGTCGGCAAGGAAGTGGACGTGACGATCGTGCGCGACGGCGAGGAATTGACCAAAAAGGTCACGCTCGGACGGCTCGCGGACAGGGACGCCCGCCGAGCCAAGGCCGAACCGGAGAAGAAGCCGGCGGCGCCTACGCCCGCGGTTCATGCCTTGGGGCTCGACCTTGCGCCGCTGGACGATGAAGCGCGGTCGCTGTTCCACATCGACGACAGCGTCAAGGCGGGCGTGGTGATCAGCAAGGTCGATCCCGATTCGCAAGCCGCGGAACGGCGTCTCGCGCCGGGCGAAGTGATTTTGGAGGTCAATCGCCGGCCGGTGAAAACGCCGGCGGAAGTGGCGAAAAGGGTCGAGGCGCTGAAAGCCGGGGGCCGCAAGACGGCGCTGCTCCTGGTCTCCAATGGCCGGGGCCAGGCGCGCTTTGTGGCTTTGGAGATGAAGTAGGAATTACGGGCCCGGCCGCGTCCTCCTTCGCGCCGAAAAGGGTTTTGCCGGCGTCTGGGCGTCCGCGGCGACGAGGGTCTGGCGGTAAATATCGCGCTGCTCGTGAATCGAGGCGATGACCAGGCCCATGGGCACGCCGATATCGACCAGCGCCGATTCCGCCAGTTGCAGGCTCGCCTCCATGGTTTCCGGCACGGCGTCGGTCGCGCCGAGCTTGTAGAGCGCGCGGGCGTGGGCCGTATCGCGGGCGCGCGCGACAATGATGAGATCGGCGCGTGCGGCGCGGGCGCGGCGCACCACTTCGTCCACGGCGCTCGGCGTATGCATGGTGACGACGAGCGCGCGCGCATGGGCGAAGCCGCAACGGTCCAGCAATTCCTGATGGGTCCCGTCGCCCCAATAGACCGGCTCGCCGCGTTTGTGCGCTTCCGACGCGACGAAGGCGTCGCCCTCGAGACAGACATAATCGACCTTATGGACGCGCAGCATCTCCGCGACCACCTGGCCGACGCGGCCGTAGCCGACGATGATGACGCGCGACGCCGGCGCGGGAAGGTAGGGCGGTTCGGGGCCGACGGGCCGCTGTTTCGACCGCGCGTCGAGGCGCGCCGCCAGGGCGGCGAAGAGTGGGATCAGCGCCATGGAGAAGCTGACGCCGATCAGGATCTGGCTGGTGAGTTTGGGCGCGATAATGCCGGCCGCGCTGGCGGCGGCGAGGATGACGAAAGCGAATTCGCCGCCCGGCGCGAGCATCAGGCCGATCTCGCGCGCCTGTCGTCCGTTGACGCCGAAGAGCAGGGCCAGCGCCGCGACCAGCGGCGTCTTGATCACGATCAAAGCGAGGGCGAGGCCGAGAGTCGTCGCCGGATGGGTCACGAGCTGCGCCGGGTCGAGGCCAGCGCCGACCGAGACGAAGAAAAGACCGAGCAGCAGGCCCTTGAACGGGTCGATGGCGAGCTCCACTGCGCGCCGGAATTCGGTTTCCGCCAGCAGCAGGCCGGCGATAAAGGCGCCGAGCGCCAGCGACAGGCCGGCGTATGCCGAGACGACCGCGGCGGCGACCACCACCAGCAGGCAGGCGGCCATGAACAATTCGGTCGATTCGGCCGCCGCGACGATCTGGAAAAGGGGTCGCAAGGCGAGGCGGCTGACGCCGGCGATCACGACGACCGCGACCAGGGCGGGTCCGAAGGCCCAGAGCGGATTGGCTTCTACCTTATCGGCGCCCCCGATCAGGGCGACGACGAAAAGCAGCGGCGCCACCATCAGGTCCTGGAACAGCAGCACCGAGAAAATGGCGCGGCCAGACAAGATATTGAGGCGGCGGCGTTCGGCGAGCGCCGGAACCGTTGTCGCGGTCGAGGAAAGGGCGAGGCTCAGGCCGAGAATGAGAGCCGCCGCCGGCGCCAGATGAAGCCAGCGGGCCAAGGCGAACAAGGCTGCGCCGCAGAAAATCATCTGCAGCAAGCCGAGCCCGAAGACGAAGCGGCGCAGCAAGCGCAGTCGCTCGAGCGAAAGTTCGAGGCCGATGGTGAACATCAGAAAGACGACGCCGAATTCCGCGACGCGCTCGATGTTTTGGCTCGAGGCGAAAAACGGCGCGTGCATCGGAAGGATTTCGCTGACGCGGCCAAGCACGTGCGGACCGATCAGCATGCCGGCGAGCAGGAAGCCCAGCACCGGGCTGACGCGCAAACGGCGGAACAGGGGCACGACGACGCCCGCCACCACCAGGAACAACAGCGGCGTCTCATAGGGGCCGAGGTCGAAATGCGCCGCCAATTGCTTTCTCCTGCCGAAACAGGATAACGGATTCGCGTCGCGCGCCAAGTTTCCGCGCGACAGACGAGAAGCCGCGAGGCAAGCAATTCATGCAGAACGGAATTTTCTCCGTCGCGCGGCTCGCGACCGCCTACAGGCCCGCGCCCTGGCCCTATGCGCGGGAAAACGCGGCGGCGATCGACGCCCATTGGCGCAAGCGCCAGGCGGAAAAGCCCAAATTGTTCGACGGGAAGGTTTTGCTGCTGCGCGATGGCGAAATCGTCGCCACGCCGGAGGGCGGCCTTCTCCGCGGCGCTTTTTTCGACACCGATTTCCGCAATTTTCTCGCCTGGCGGGAATGGGGCTGTCCCGACCGCTCGGTCTGTAATTGCTTTTCCATGGCGGCCTTGCGATCGAGCGACGGCGCCTATCTTCTCGGCGAGAGCGGCGGCCATACGATGAATGCCGGAAAGATTTATTTCGCCGCCGGCACGCCGGACCGCGACGACATTTTCGGCGATCGCGTCGATCTCGCCGCCAGCGTCGCCCGCGAAATGCAGGAGGAAACCGGGTTCGCGCCGGAAGACGCGCCGGCGTCCCCCGGATGGATCGTCGTGGTCGAGGGCCAGAAAGTCGCCTGCATGCAGGAGCGGCGCTTGGGGCTGACGGCGGAAGAGGCATGCGCGCGGGCGAACAAATTCCTCCGTCTCGACCCCGACCCCGAACTGGCGCGGCTTCACGCCGTGCGCGGCCCGCGGGACATAGACCCGGACCGAATGCCCGGCTTCATCCAAACTTTTTTGCGGCACGCCTTCGCCGCGGGCGGCGATCTCGCTCGCCCTGCTTCAGCGGCGAGAGGGCAGGGGTGAGGGGCTCTTTTCCGGAAGCTTCGGCAGGGCGCGGCTTTGCCGTGTCGCTATTTGGCCGCGCTTTTGTCCTGAGGGGCGGTCGGCGCGCCCGTGCTCGTCGGATAGCCGTGCCGCGCTTTGGTGGCGCGCAAAAGGCCCTCGGCGCGGAGCGTGTCACCCTGGACGCAGGCCCGGTCGGCCTCGGCCAACTCGCCCTGGATATCCTTATAGACGGTCTTGCTGATCTTGCCCGAGGCGAGGTCGGCGTCCTGAACGGCTCGGAAGCGGGCGATGTCGCCGGTGCAGCCGCCGCCGATCGGCAGATGCTCGCCGGGCGGCGTGACGCGGATCATGGTCGGATTGGTGGGCGTGGTCAGCTCGATCGGCGGGGCGGGCTGCCGCGCGTTGCAGCCGGCGAGCGCCAGGAGCGGGACGAGAGGGGCGAAGAGATACGCGATACGCATGGCGGCGCTCGAAATGACAGCGCAATAATACCCATCCTTGGCCAATCCGCGTTCCGGGTCAAGTTCGCCTATCCGGCGCGCAGAAGTCGTAGAGCGGATTCGCGTTCGAAAATATAGAGCAGAAGGCGCAAATTCCGGCCGCGCTCGCTGGTGAGTTCGGGGTCGGCGGCGAGCAGGCGTTCGGCGTCGTCGCGGGCGGCGCGCAGCAAGGCGGCGTGAATGTCGAGCCGGGCGATCTTGAAGCCGGGCGCGCCGGATTGCCGCGCGCCGAGAATTTCGCCTTCGCCGCGCAGGCGCAAATCCTCCTCCGCGATGCGAAAACCGTCCTCGGTCTCGCGCAAGATTTCCAGCCGCGCCTTGGCCGTTTCGCCCAGCGGACCGGAATAGAGCAGAATGCAGGAGGACTTGTCCGCGCCCCGTCCGACGCGGCCGCGCAACTGATGCAATTGGGCGAGGCCGAAACGCTCGGCGTGTTCGATCACCATGATCGTCGCCTCGGGCACATCGACGCCGACCTCGATCACCGTGGTGGCGACGAGGATTTGCGTCTCGCCCGCGGCGAAGGCCGCCATAGCGGCGTCCTTGTCGCGGCCTTTCATCTGGCCGTGGACGAGGCCGACCTTGGCGCCGAAAAATTTCTTCAAATCCTCGGCGCGGTCCTCGGCCGCGGCGAGGTCCGTCTCCTCGCTGCCCTCGACCAGCGGGCAGACCCAATAGGCGCGCGCCCCGCTCTTAAACGCGCGGGCGAGGCCGGAAACGACTTCGTCGATGCGCTCGACATTGACCGCCCGGGTGTCGATGGGCTTTCGCCCCGGCGGCTTTTCACGCAACGAGGAGACTTCCATATCGCCAAAAAAGGCGAGAGCCAGCGTGCGCGGAATGGGCGTCGCGGTCATGGCGAGGACATCGACGCTCTTCCCCTTGTCGCCGAGCGCCAGACGCTGATGCACGCCGAAACGGTGCTGCTCGTCGATGACGGCGAGGCCGAGATCGCGGAAGACGAAATCCTCCTGCGCCAGGGCGTGCGTGCCGACGACAATCTGAATCGTCCCGCTCGCGAGACCTGCCAATGTGTCGCGCCGCTCGGAAGGCTTGTCGCGTCCGGTGGCGAGCGCCAGCGAAAGGCCGGCGGCTTCCGCCAGGGGCTTGATCGTGGCGTAATGCTGGCGCGCCAATATTTCCGTCGGCGCCATCAGGGCGGCCTGGCGCCCCGATTCCACAACCTGCGCCATGGCGAGGAGGGCGACGATTGTCTTGCCGGAGCCGACATCGCCCTGCAGCAGCCGCAACATGCGGTTCTCGCTGGCGAGATCGGCGGAAATTTCGCCAAAGGCTTTCTGCTGGTCGCCGGTAAGCTGAAATGGAAGGGCGTTCAGGATTTTCGCGCGCAAAAAACCGTCGCCTGTTTGCGCCCGGCCGCGCAGCGTCTGCATTCTGGCGCGCACCAGGCGCAATGCGAGCTGGTGGGAGAGAAATTCGTCATAGGCGAGCCGGGTGAAAGATCGGCTCTCCGGCGCGACGTCCTTTGGCGTTTGCGGGTGATGAATTTTCTCGAGGCTTGCGGCGAAGGAGTCCCAGCCTGACTGGCGCAGGGTTTTTTCGTCGAGCCATTCGGGCAGGGTCTTCGGCAGGCGGGTCAGCGCCGCGGCGGCCGTTCTGGCGGCGATGCGCTGAAACAGCCCTTCGGTGAGGCCATAAACCGGCTCGACCGGTGGCAGGTTTTTTTCTCCCTGCTCGTCGAGAATGCGGTCGGGATGGACCATCTGGCGGTAGTAATCGAAAATCTCGACGAGGCCCGACACCCAGCGCGTCGCCCCGACCGGCAGGGCCTTTTCGATCCAGGCGGAATTGGCGCGGAAGAAGACCAGCGTCAGGTCGCCGGTCTCGTCCTCGGTCAGCACGCGATAGGGGCCTTTCGCCCGGGGAGGGCGATGTTCGACCACACGAACCTTTATGGTCGAGACGGCGCCGAGCGGCGCTTCGGCGATTTTGGGGCGGCCGCGGCGGTCGATGGCGGAATAGGGCAGGTGCAGCAGAACGTCGAGCACGCGGGCCGGGTGGTCGGCTTCGCCGAGCAGGCGGTCGAAAAGCTTTCCGGTTTTCGGGCCGACGCCGGGCAGGCCGCTCGCGGCGGCGAAGAGGGGATCGAGAAGCGAGGGCCGCATGAGAAAAACCCATAACCTCGGCGCCGCGGCCGGGCAAGGCGGCGAACATGCTCTAGTCCAGCGTCTCGCGATAGAACCAGACGGCGAAGCCCATCACGACCAGGGTGGCGAGTGCGATCGGCCAGAGCTCCGGCGCGATTTCGGTAAAGCCGCTGCCCTTGAGCAGAATGCCGCGAACGATCCGTATCGCATGGGTGGTGGGGAAGACTTCGCCGATCCATTGCGCCCAGCGCGGCATGCCGAGAAACGGCGAGAAAAAACCCGAGAGCATGAAGGACGGCATCAGCGTGAACTGCGCCAGCTGCTGCGCCTGCATCTGGTTGCGGGCGATGACGGAAAAGGCGAGGCCGGTCGCGAGATTGCTGGCGATGTAAAGGCCGAGCGCCAGCGTCAGCAGCGTAAGCGAGCCGCGCACGGGCAGGTCGAACACATAGGCGGAAATGATCAGAATCAGCACCACCTGGGCATAGCCGACGACGACATAAGGCGCGATCTTGGCCAGCATGATCTCGATCGGCTTGACCGGCATGGCCATCAGATTCTCCATCGTTCCGCGCTCCCGTTCGCGGGTGATGGAAAGGGTGGTGATGAGCAGGGTGGACATCATCAGGACGATGCAGATCAGCCCCGGCACGATATTGAGCACGGTAAGCTGTTCGGGATTGTAGCGGGCGTGAATCTGGAAATTGAACGGCGGCGCGGGAGTCCGGCCCTGCATGATCGGCGGCAATTGCCGCTCCAGCGCGCCCGTGATCCCGCCAAGCGCCGCAGTGGCGTAGCCGATCGCCGACGGATCCGTGGCGTCGGCGTCGATCAGCACCGACGGATTGTCGCCGCGGTCGACCGAGCGGTCGAAATTGGGCGGGAAATTCACCACGAAAAGCACGTCGCCGTTGGCGAGCGCCCTGTCGGCCTGCTTTTCCGAAGTCATGGTGCGAATTTTGTAATAGCCGGTGTTCTTCAGCGCCTCGACAATCGTGCGCTCATATTGCGAATGGTTGGCGAAAAGGACCCCGGTCGGAAGATCGCGCGGATTGGTGTTGATCGCATAGCCGAAGAGAAAGAGCTGCATGATCGGCAAGGCGATGATCAGCCGAAGCGTCATCGGATCGCGCCGGACCTGAATCCATTCCTTGCGCAGCAGGGTCATCAGCCGGCGGAAGGAAAATCGCCTCATCGCGGCGCCTCCTCCGTCGCGAGCTGATGGATGAACACGTCTTCGAGGCGCGGCTCGACCTCCCGCCATTGCAGATCGGGAAATTGCCGGATCGCCGCCTCCAGCGCGCCGCGCTCCATGCCGGCGACATGCAGGGCGCGACCGAACACCGCCGCCGCTTCAACCCCCGCCATCCGCCGCATTCTGCGGGCGATCTCGTCGACGCCGGCGCCGGTCGCCTCATAGGTGACAAGGCCGGATTTTCTCGCCACCTCCCGCGCGTCGCCCTGCACCACGATCCGGCCCATGGCGAGATAGACCACACGTTTGCAGCGCTCGGCCTCGTCCATGTAATGGGTCGAGGCGAGGACGGTTAAGCCGTCGGCCGCCATGTCGTGAATGAGGTCCCAGAATTCGCGCCGCGCCTTGGCGTCGACGCCGGCGGTCGGCTCGTCGAGCAGCAGCAGGGCCGGCCGGTGCAGGACGCAGGCGGCAAGGGCGAGACGCTGCTTCCAGCCGCCGGAAAGCTCGCCCACGAGCTGCTCGCGATAGGGGCCGAGATGCAATTGCTCGATTATGCCGTCGATTGCGGCGGCGGGCCGCGGAATTTCGTAGATGCCGGCGACAAGCTCCAGATTTTCGGCGACGGTCAGGTCTTCATAGAAGGAGAATTTCTGCGTCATATAGCCGATGTGCTGGCGGATTTCCGCCGACTCGCGGCGCAGGTCGTAGCCGAGGCACGTCCCTTCGCCGGCGTCCGGAGTCAGCAAGCCGCAGAGCAGGCGGATCGTCGTGGTCTTGCCGCTGCCGTTGGCGCCGAGAAAGCCGCAGATTTCGCCCGCCGCGACCTGCAGGGTGAGGCCGTCGACCACGCGGCGCGCGCCGAAGGACTTGCGCAGGTCGCGCACGTCGATGACGAAATCGCTCATCGCCCGCCGCCTTCCTTGGCCGGGCGCACCATGAGCGGCTGGCCGGGATTGATCTTTTTCGCCTGGTCGGGCGGCGGGCGCGCCTCGATCATATAGACGAGCTTGGCGCGGCTCTGATCGGAATAGATCACCGGCGGCGTATATTCCGCCTGCGGCGAGATGAAGCTGACGGTCGCGGTCAGGTCGGCCGGGCAATTGTCGCAGGAAAGAAGCACTTTTTCGCCGCGATGGATCGTGGCGAGATCGGCCTCGGGAACGAAAAACCGCACATAGATATTTTCGGGCGGCAGAAGGGAGACGACTGGCGCGCCGGCGGCGAGAACCTCGCCCGGCCGCGCCAGAACATCGGCGACGCGGCCCGCCGCCGGCGCCGTGACGCGGCGCTGGGCGAGCCGCCATTTGGCGATGGCCAAGGCGGCCCGGCTCGCTTCGACCGCGGCGCGCTCCCCCTCGATCTGACGAACGCGCCCGACCGGCCCGCGCGCTTGCGCCAGGGCGGCGGTGAGCGCCGCCACGCGCGCCTTGGCCGCTTGCGCGTCGGCGCGGCGCTGGTCGAGTGTCTGGTCGGGGATCGCGCCTTTGCGGATGAGCGCCTGCGCCCGCGTGTAGTCGATCTGGGCGCGTTCGAGCGTCGCGCGCGCTTCGGCGAGATTGGCCCGGGCCTGTTCGATTTCGGTGGGCTTGCCCGCGGCCTCAAGATTGGCGAGCTGCTCCTGCGCCTGTTCGAGCTGGCCCCTGGCCTGATCGCGCGCGGCGCGATCCTCCGTATTGTCCTGGGCGAACAAGGGCGCGCCGGCCGCGACTTCGTCGCCGCGCCGGACGGAAACCTTGGTGAGAAGGCCCGGCAGGACGGGGCCGATCTTGACGAAATCGGCTTCGGCGTAGCCCTGCCACGCCTGCGCTGGCGTCGCCGCCTTTTTGACGCGCCATAGGCCGAGGCCGCCCAGCGCCAGGGCGGCCAGAAGGAGCAAGAGACGCCAGCGCAAAGCAAGAACCCTCTTTGCAACGCATTCGTTTCGTTGCATTATGGCATGCGCCGCGGCGACATTCAATCTGGGGCTATCCCGCGGGTGGAGGAATCGGCTTATGAGCGCGGAAGCGCCGCAAATCAGCGAATTTCGCCGGGGGCCAGGCGGCCGGCCGAGCGCCGCCGAAGCCGAGCGCCGGCGTTTGACGCTTTTGGAAAGCGCGGCGCGGCTTTTCCTCGAACGCGGCTTCGACGCGGTTTCGATCGACGAAATCTCCCGGCGCTCCGGCGTCGCCAAGCGTTTCATCTATGCCCGCTACAAGAGCAAGGAGGAGCTGTTCATTGCGGCGATCGACCAGATTTCGCAGGAAAAATTGCAGGCGCTGCGGGAAACCGAAAAGCCGCCGGAAGGCGCCGAAGAGGGGCTGACGCAATTCGCCTCCCGCCTGCTGGAACTGGCGCTGCATCCCGACGCCATCGCCCTGCATCGGCTGTTCATGAGCGCGGCGCCGCGATTTCCGGAGCTGACGCGCGCCTATATCGAGCGGAACCGAAGCCGCAACCTCGGCGAATTGCGGCGCCTGCTTGAAGTCTATGCAGAGCGCGGCGAAATCGTGCTCGACGATCCGCAATTGGTCGCCGAACATTTCTTCATTCTGACCATCGGCATTCCCCAGCGCCTCGCCCTTCTCGGCCTGCGCGAGGCGCCCGAAGAAGAGAGCCGCCGCCTGCGCTCGGCGGTGCGGCTGTTTCTGCATGGCTGCCGCCGGCAAGGCCCAGCGAAGGATGTGGACGCACCCTAGGCGAACGACCGCCCGGCCATCACGCGGATGAAATCGGCCGCGCGGTCGGCGGCGACGATATTCAGCATATGGCCGCAGCCGTCGATCAGAACGAGTTCGAGCGCAGGGCATTCCCGTTTCAAGGTCTCGCCATGGAGGCGATAATTGAGAACGGCGTCGTCGCGCGAATAAAGCACGCCGGTTGGCGCCGCGAGCGAGGGATAGGCCGCGATCATCACCGGCAGATCGACATTGCTTTCCATCATGTCCGCGGCGGCGGCGCAGAAACTTTTCGGGCGCGCCACCAGGACGCCGCCGCCCCTGGAGCGGAAATCGTCGGGCGGCTGCTGCGGGGCGAAAACCGCGGCAAGCGCCTTCCTGGCCATGATGAGCGAGAGTGGCGTGGCGACGGTCCAGGCTATTAATTTGCGGACAAGCGGAGAGCTGATTTGCAGGCCACGAAACGCCCCTGGCGGCCCCCAGGCGATATGCGTAAAAGGCGCGAGCAAAGCGAGGCCTGCGACGCGATCGGGATGGTCGAGCGCGAGCGCGAGCGATACGCCGCCGCCGAGCGAATGGCCGACCACCAGGACGCGGCCGAGATCGAGAGCGTGAATGACCTTGGCGAGCGTTTCGGCCTGCCGCCGCAAATTGGCGGGCGCGCCGCGGGCGCGCGTGGAATAGCCCGACCCAGGCCGGTCCACCGCGACGATGCGAAATTCGCTGCTGAGCCGCCCGATCAGCGAATGCGAGAAATGGCGCAGATTGCCGGCGAGGCCGTGGATCATGAACAGGACCGGCCCAGTCCCGATATCGATATAGTGAATACGCTCGCCGTCGATCTCGACGAACTTTCCCTGCGGCGGCGCGATGCGTTCCGCGATCCGGGCGAAGAGTTCAGTGAATGCGACGAGACCCGCAGCCAGAAAAAGAAGAATGATGGAAATATCGATCAAAATCCTCATGGCGCCCCCCTGTCGCCGCCAGAGAGCATGAGAATCGCCGGTCTCGGAGGCTTTTGCAAGGGGCGCCCGGATATATCCGAGCGCGAGAAAGCGCGCCCTCACGCGCTCTTCTTCTCGGCGATCTGCACCAGGTCGCGCATGATCTTTTTCGCCCCGGCCAGTCGGTCTTTGGCGCGGGCGTAATCGCCGATGAAAACGACTTTCATATCCGGCCGCACCTTGGCCTCCGGCCCCTGCTTGCCGATATAGCGCACCAGGCCCGTCGGATTGGCGAAGGAATTGTTGCGGAAGCCGACGATGATCCCCTTCGGCCCGACTTCCAATTTCTCGACATGGGCGCGGCGGCACAGGATTTTGACGCCGACGAGCGTCATCAATTGTTTGACCTCTTCCGGCATCGGACCGAAGCGGTCGATCATTTCTGCCGCGAAAGCCTCGATTTCGGCGTCGTCGTCGAGCGTGGCGAGGCGGCGGTAGAGCTGCAGGCGCAGATCGAGATCCTCGACATAATCTTCCGGTATGGTCACCGGCGCGCCGAGCGTAATCAGCGGCGACCAGGTTTCTTCCGCCGCTTCCTTGGCCCCCGATTTCAGCGCCGCAATGGTCTCGTTCAGCATCTGCTGGTAAAGCTCGTAGCCGACCTCGCGGATATGGCCGGATTGTTCGTCGCCCAAGAGATTGCCGGCGCCGCGCAGGTCGAGATCGTGGCTGGCGAGCTGGAAGCCGGCGCCGAGCGTGTCGAGCGATTGCAGGACTTCGAGCCTCTTCTGCGCCTGCGGCGTGATTTTTTTGTTGAGCGGCGTGGTGAAAAGCGCATAGGCGCGGGTTTTTGAGCGCCCGACCCGTCCGCGCAATTGATAGAGCTGCGCCAGGCCGAACATGTCGGCGCGATAGACGATCAGCGTATTGGCGGTCGGAATGTCGAGGCCGGACTCGACGATATTGGTCGAAACCAGAATATCGACCTTGCCGTCGTAAAAGGCGCCGACCCTTTCCTCCAGTTCGCTCGCCGCCAGCTGGCCATGGGCGACGGCGAATTTGGCTTCCGGAACGTTTTGGCGCAGCCAGGCCGCCGCCTCGTCGAGATCTTCGAGGCGCGGACAGACGAAAAAGCTCTGACCGCCGCGATAGCGCTCGCGCAACAGCGCCTCGCGCACGGTGAGGTCGTCGAAGGGCGCGACGAAAGTGCGCACGGCGAGCCGATCGACCGGCGGCGTGGCGATGATCGACAATTCGCGCACGCCCGTCAGCGCCAGCTGCAAAGTGCGCGGAATGGGCGTGGCGGAGAGCGTCAGCACATGGACCTCGGCGCGCATTTCCTTCAGCCGCTCCTTGTGGCCGACGCCGAAATGCTGCTCCTCGTCGATGACGACCAGGCCCAAATTCTTGAAGCTGACATTCTTGCCCAGCACGGCGTGCGTGCCGATGACGATGTCGATCGTTCCCTCGGCCAGGCCCTTGCGCGCCTCGCGCATGTCGGCGGTCGAAACCATGCGCGACATTTGCGCGATGCGCACCGGCAGTCCGGCGAAACGGGCGGTGAAATTCTTGAAATGCTGGCGGGCGAGAAGCGTCGTTGGAGTCACCACCGCGACCTGCGCGCCTTCGATCGCCGCGACAAAGGCGGCGCGCAAAGCCACTTCCGTCTTGCCGAAGCCGACGTCGCCGCAGACCAGCCGGTCCATCGGCCGGCCGGACGCCATATCGTCGAGCGTCGCGTCGATGGCGGCGAGCTGGTCCTCGGTCTCGTCATAGGGAAAGCGGGCGCAGAATTCCTCGTAATGCCCGTCGGCGACGGAAAGTTTCGGCGCGGCGCGCAAGGCGCGCTCGGCGGCGATCTTGATCAGCCCTTGCGCCATCTGGCGGATGCGCAATTTGAGGCGCGCCTTGCGCTCGCGCCAGGCGGTGTGGCCGAGCCGGTCGAGCGCGACCTCGGCTTCCTCCGAGCCATAGCGCGACAGAAGCTCGATATTTTCCACCGGCACGAAAAGCTTGTCGCCGCCGGCGTAATGCAGTTCGAGGCAATCGTGCGGCGCCCCCGCCGCCTCGATCTGCTTCAAGCCGATGAAACGGCCGATGCCGTGATCGACATGGACGACGAGATCGTTGGCGGAAAGCGCCGAAACTTCGGCGAGGAAATCGGCGCCGCGCTTGGCTTTGCGGCGGCGCGGCGCGGCGAGGCGATCGCCCAAAATATCCTGCTCGCCGATGACGGCGAGATCGCCGGCGACGAAGCCCGCTTCAAGCCCGATCACGGCGAGGGCGACGCGCCCGTCGCGCAGGCTCAAAGCCTGCGACAGGGAGGAGACAAGCTCCTGCCGATTCAAACCATGTTCGGCGAGAACCGAACCCAGCCTCTCGCGCGACCCGTCGCTCCAGCCCGCGACGACGATCCTTTTGCCGTCGCCCTGCAGAGCGCGGATATGTTCGACGGCGGCCTCGAAAACATTGGCCTTTTCGTCATTGCGCTCGGGGGCGAAATTGCGCCCGGTCGCGCCGCCGCAATCGATGACCGTCTTTTCGCCCGCGCCGGCGGGAACGGCGAAAGGCGAAAAGCGCGCAACCGGGGCGCGGTCCAGCTTCTCCGTGAGTTCGTCCGCGGTGAAATAAAGCTCTTCCGGCGGCAGCGGCTTGTAATTGCACTCGGCGGGATCGCGCGCGAAAATCGAACGGCGGGCCTCGTAATAATCGGCGATCTGGGCGAAGCGCTCGCCCGCCGCCGCTTCCGCTTGGGAATCCAGCAGCAGCGGCGCGTCGCCGATATAATCGAGCAGGCTGTCCATGCGCGCATAAAGCAGCGGCAGCCAATGTTCGAGGCCGGCTGGGCGGCGACCTTCGCTCACCGCCTCGTAAAGCCAGTCGCCGCGCGTCTGGGCGCCGAAATGAGCGATATATTTCTGGCGAAAGCGTTTGATCGTCTCGGTGGTTATCGGCGCCTCGTTGGCGGGGGCGAGATCGAGCGCCCGCAATTGCGCGGTCGTGCGCTGGCTCTCGGGATCGAAAGCGCGGATCGTCTCCAGGACGTCGCCGAAGAAATCGAGCCGCACCGGCGAAGCCAGGCTCGGCGGAAAGAGATCGACAATGCCGCCGCGCAAGGCGTATTCGCCGCTTTCGCGCACGGTCGAGGCGCGAAGATAGCCATTGGCTTCGAGCCAGGCCGCCAATTCATGAATATCGATCGCGGCGCCCGGCGCGGCGGAAAAACTCTTCGCCGCCATTTCGCTTAAAGGCGGCGTGCGCTGCGAGAGCGCGGCGATAGTGGTGATGACGAGGCGCGGCTTTTCCAGCGAGGAGCGGGTGCGGGCGAGCCGGGCGAGCGCCGTCATGCGCTGGGCGGATACGGCGGCGTTGGGCGAGACGCGATCGTAGGGCTGGCAGTCCCAGGCGGGAAATTCGAGAATTTCCGCCTCTGGCGCGGCGAAGGAGAAGGATTCGCGAAAAGCGCGCAGGCGCGAGCTGTCGCGCGCCACATGGACGAGCGCGCAGGAGCGCCCTTCTCCGGCTTTGGCGAAGGCGCGCAGGAGATCGGCTGCGACGAAGGCGTCGAACCCATCCGGCGCGCGGGAGAGCGTGAGCGAGCGGCCTTTTTCCAGCTCGGCGAAGGCGCGTTGCAGTGCGGTCATGGTCTTGCGGGACGTGGCGTTTCTATCGGCGGCGACGCGGAAAGCTCACGATTCGGCCAAAGGATGATCGCGGTGGAAAGCCGCGATCCGGTGGAAGATGGGCGAATCATAGGCGGGGTCGGGTTTTTTCGATCCGGCGAACCAGGAGAAAATGTCAGCGTCCTGCGCTTCCATGAGTCGCTCGAACTGGTCGAGTTCGGCCTCGCTCAAGTCGGCGATATGGGCGTCGGCGAATCGACCGAGCAGCAGGTCGACCTCGCGCATCCCGCGGCGCCAGCAGCGAAACAAAATTCTGCGGCGGCGCGGATCCAGATCCTCGCTTGATCTTTGCGTTCCCGACATGCGGCCTCCGACAAGCAAACGCCAAAACGCCCGCATCCCATTTTTGAGGAGGCGAGCTTCGGGGCGTTTATAGGCGAGCGGAAGCGCGTTGTCATACGGTTTCCGCGAGATTGCGTCGCAATCCGCGAAAACGCTTTTCGCGCGAAAACCCATGAAGCGC
This sequence comes from uncultured Rhodoblastus sp., assembly GCA_964425315.1. Classification (GTDB taxonomy): domain Bacteria; phylum Pseudomonadota; class Alphaproteobacteria; order Rhizobiales; family Beijerinckiaceae; genus Rhodoblastus. The sequence continues at coordinate 9,626 of CAYRNB010000030.1, read as the reverse complement.
TGTGAGGGCTTCCGCGCGAACGGCATACGGTTTCCGAATGGATCATTCGGAAACCGTATCAGCCAATTCCGTCACGCGGCGCGAAGGAAAGAAAACGGCGCGCAGCAGAAGCGGCGCGCCGTCAAGATTTTCGACGCCTCGATCGATCAGAGGTGCGAAACCACCATCAATTTCTTGACCTGGCCGTGCAGATAGGCATCCAGGAAGGCGGGGTAATTGCGGAAGGAGACGCAGCCGTTGGAGTCGCCGTGCGGGCCCAGCATGTACCTGTGGGCGAGCAGGCCCGAGCGGCCATAGACGGTTCCGCCGCCGATGGGGGTGAGACGCAGGGCGCGGACGCCATGGAACAAGTGTTCGCGCAATCTCAGGCTGTAGAGATGCGGCGGGGTCGCGCCGCGCATGCGCACGTTCACATGCCTGGGATCGTCCTTGTAGGGGCCGAGCCCCGAGTGGGCTTCGAGTTTTTTGCCATTGGGCAGATAGACCGTATGATCCGATATGTCATAGACGGCGGTTTGGCCAGAAGCCTCGGCCACGTGTTGGCCGGACTCGCCGCCGCTGAACAGCCCGCTCAAACCGCCGCCCTCAGGCGAGGCGTAAGCGAGTTGCGGGCCCTTCTGTTCGTCCTGATGGCTCTGGAACAGCTTTTGGAAGAAGGAGCGCGGATCGTTCTTGGCGTAAGTCCGAGCCGGCGCCAGGTGAGAGGCGGCGGCGCGGGCTCTGTCGCTATGGCGCCCTGCTGTCGAGGCGACGCGCTCCCGGGCGGAAAATTCCGTCGGGCGGGCAGGGGGCAACGGCACTGCGCTTTCCGTCGCCGCGGCCTGTTCGGCTGTGTCGTCGGCGCCTTCGTCAAGCGCAGCGACCTGTTGCGAGGGTTGCGGGCCGGCGTTTTGGCTCGCGTCTTCGATCGGATCGACCATCACGAAGAGCGGCTGGGCCTGAAGGGGCGAAAAGGATGGCCCGATTGGCGCATCGTCGGCGAAAAGTTGCGGAACTTTGCTTAGGTTGCCGTTGGGATCGAACAAGGCGCCGTAAGGATTGGAGATCATATCGGCGGCGACTTTTTGCGATTGCGCCGCGGTCGGCTTTGCAGCTGCGGTCTTTGCAGCTGCGGTCTTTGCGGCTGCGGCTGCGGCTGCTGCGCCTGCCTCTTGCGCTTCGCTCCCCTCGGGAGCGACGGCGACGCGCAGCGGCGGCGCATTATAGGCTTCCACGGCGAGATTGCCGGCGACGCGCAGCGCGACCAGCGCGCTGAACGAAAAGGCGGCCAGGACCGGAAGGGTCCGGGAGAAGATTTTGCGAGGCATGCTCGGCAGATCCGTCTCTATCGGATCGCAAAGGTCATAGTTCCAATCCGTCATGCGCCAGATCTCACAAATGGTCTGTGGACTGCGCGCCTTGGCGCGGCTCGGATTCGCAAATCGCGACGCCAACGGACGCTGGCGGGCGCAAAGCCCCCGCCGGGACGCGCGTCCAGACAGAAAAAGTTTTCGAATTGAAACAAATTTTAGCTAAAATCTGGTTAACGATGCCCGGCGATGGTTGCATTATGCCTGCCCTCTCTCGACCGATACGGCGCCGTGCTCTTAGCGGCGCCCACGGGTTCTGGCGCCGCTCGGCTGATTTTCCATTCCCGCATGAGCGCCCCCGCCCGCAGCAAGGAATGTGAGGCACAAATCTCTCGCGTTTCCGGAAAAGCGCCTTTCCCGGATTCGCCCCGGCGACTCGCCGTCCAACGTTCGGACGGCGTGCGCGCCAATGTCGTGAGCGGGGCCAAATTCAGGGACAAAAAAGGCAAAATTGCGGATCACAAGAAATTTATTTGACAGTTGCACAGAAATCACGAGCTAGCAAGGATACGGTTTGTCGGAAGTCGATTCCGATTCGGCGAGCAATTTTCGACAAAGGCGCAGAAATTGCACTGAATAGTCTATAGTTGAACCAATGAATTAAGTGGGTCTGTATTTCTGGAAGGATTCTAACTGACAGCCCGGCTCACCGGCTGCGCTCATGGACGCCAGCGCCGCAGAACCACACGGTCGATCAGCGCCAGAGCGCCATAGAGCGCCATGCCGCTCACGCACAAAAGGGCGACGGCGGCGAGCATCAGCGGGATTTTGACCCTGTAACCCGCTTCCACAATGCGGAAGGCCAGCCCCTCGCCGCCGCCCGCGGCGCCGGCCGCCAGTTCAGCCGCCACCGCGCCGATCAGCGACAGGACGCCGCCGATGCGCAAGCCGGTGAATATCTGCGGCATGGCGGAAGGCAGCCGCAGCAGCAACAAGGTCTTGCCGCGAGAGGCGCCCTTCAGCCGGAACAATTCGACAAGATCGCGGTCGGCCGCCTTCAATCCGGCGGCGGCGTTGGCGAGAATGGGGAAAAAGGCCACAAGAAAGGCGCAGACGAGCACTGCGGCGCGCGGCTGGAGATAGATCAGCAGCAGCGGCGCGATGGCGATCAGCGGCGTCACCTGCAAGGAGATGGCGAGCGGCATAAAGGTTTTCTCCAGCCACGGCGACCAGGAGAACAAAAGCGCCAGGGCTACGCCGCCCGCCGCCGCGAGCGCGAGCGCATAGACGGTTTCCTCGAGCGTGGCGTCCATGGAGGTCAGAAGCGACGGCGCGTTTTCGCTAAAAGCCTGGAAGATTACGCTTGGGCTTGGCAATTGCGTCGGCGGAATTGCGAAAAAGCGCGTCGCGCCCTCCCACAGGCCGATCAGGACGGCGAGGGCGAGAAAGGGCGCGATGCGGTCCAGAAAATTCATCGCCCCTCCTTGTTCATGGCCTGCTCCAGGCTTTCGGAAATGGCGCCGCAGACCTGGGCGTAAGCGGCGCTGCGCCGGTCGAGCGGCCCTTGCGCCCGGTGGAGCGGCATGACGGAATCGATCGTCCCCGGCCGCGCCCGCATGACTGCGACCCGGTCGGCGAGATAGGCGCTTTCATAGACCGAGTGGGTGACGAAGACGACGGTCGCCTGGGCGTCGCGGCGCAATTCCAGCAGCATGTCGTTCAATTGCCAGCGGGTGATTTCGTCAAGCGCCGCAAAGGGTTCGTCGAGCAGCAGCAGGGGCGGCCGGTCGACGAAGGCGCGGGCGAGGCAGGCGCGCATTTTCATGCCGCCCGACAATTGGCGCGGCAGAAGGCGCGCCGCATCGCTCAGGCCCACTTTGGCCAGGGCCTCGTCGACGTCCGGCGCGGCGGCGCGCCGGCTTAAGCCCGCGAGCCGCAGCGGCAGATAGACATTGGACCAGACATTGGCCCAGGGCATGAGATTGGGCTCCTGGAAGACGAAGCCGATATTCGGCGCCGCTCCTCCCGCCCAGACGATCTCACCCCGGTCCGGCTGCTCCAGGCCCGCGATCACGCGCAGCAAAGTGGACTTGCCGCAGCCCGACGGCCCCAGAAGGCAAAGGGTCTCGCCGGCGAAAAGTTCGAGATCGAGCCCGTCCAGAACCGGCGCCGCTTTCTTTCCGAAGGACAGGCGCAGATCGCCAAGCTCGAGCAGCGGCGCGGTCAATGCGGCGACCCGGCGGAGAGGCCGAACCCTTTGTTCACAAATTGGAAATCGAAGCCGCGCGAAATATCGAGCCCCTTCGCCAACAGGCCGGCGCCCGACATTGTCTTGTAAAAATGAGCGATGCGGGCGCGGTTCATCGCGCCAATGCCCAAAGTCAGGGCGTCGCCGGATTCGACAATGCCGTATTTCTTCATCTGGGCGATGGAATAGGCGATCTGGGCGTCGCTCATATCCGGATTTCGTTTTTTGATCAGCGCGTTGGCCGCCCGATTGTCGCCATGTAGATAATTGCGCCAGCCGAGAATCGAGGCTTCGACGAAGCGGCGCACCAGATCGGGATGTTTCTCGATCAGGTCGCGGCGGGTCTCGATTGTCGTGGCGTAGGTCTCGTAGCCGTGATCGGCGAGGAGAAAGACATTGGGCTCGAAGCCGCCGGCGCGCTTGATGGCGAAAGGCTCGGAAGTGACATAGCCCTGCTGCACGGAAAACTTATTGGCGATGAAGGGCGCCGAATTGAACGTGTAGGGCGCGACCTGGGAGCGACGGAAACCCCATTCCTTTTCCATCCACGGCCAGACAGTGGTTAACGTGGCTAGACCTACGAATACTTTCTTTGCTTTGGGCAAATCTTGAAAGCGGTCCAGGCCCGCTCCGGGGTGCGACATGAGGACCAAAGGGTCTTTTTGGAAGATGGCGCCGACGGTGACGATGGGGACTTTTTCGGCCATGGCGTAGAATTCGCCAAAAAGATTGTCGCCCATGTAGAAGTCGATTTTTTTTGCCGCCAGCAGCAGGCGGTTGTTGGTCTGCGGCCCGCCCGGCAAAATCGTCACGTCGAGGCCGTAACGCGCGTAAGTTCCGTCGGCGACGGCCTGATAGAAGCCGCCATGTTCCGCTTGCGCCAGCCAATTTGCGCCGAGGGTCACATGGTCGAGCGCCCGCGCCGGCAGGCAGAATGAAAGAAGGGCGCAAATGAGGGTCGCGAATCGGAGCACGAAAAATTCTCCGGCGGTGGCGTCGCGCGATCATCGCCGCCGTGGAAAAGCTTGGCAAGTCGGCGGTTCAACGGGGATCGACTGGGCGCCGGCGCGGCGCCCCTCGAATTCCGAAACGCTTTAGCCTTTACCCGATCGATTGGCCCTCGGCGCAGGCCTGCATCAGTTCCTCGCCGAATTGGAAAAGCTTTTTGCGCAGATCTTCCGGGACCTGTGAAAAAGACTCCGCGTCAATCTCGAATTCTGCGCTGAATCCGCCCACGGCGTCGCTCCCGAATTCGACCCTCGTCTTGTAATGGTCGTACTGTTCACCGGATATGCTGAGAATCTTTACTCTCGTCGCCATATTCATTCCTCCCGAAGTCGCGGCGGCCTCGACATATGCGAATATGTATCACGACGACGAGCGGGCTGTAAAAATTTATAGATCCCTCTTCGGACGCGCGGCCGGAAGAGATCGGATCATCCGCGCACGAAATCGACGAAAGCCGCCAATTGCTTGCGCAGGAAATCTTTTGTGCCCTCGTCGGTGAGGTCGCCGGTGGCGTTGTCGGTCTTGCCATAGGCGCCGGCGACCATGGCTTCGGGCGTATTCATTACGCGGCCATCGAGATAGACGAAAATCTGACGCAGGTGATATTGGGCGCGGGCGCCGCCGAGCGCGCCGGGCGAGGCCGACTGGATCAGGACCGGCTTGGCCTTGAACGGCTGTGGCGACAGGCGCGACAGCCAGTCTATGGCGTTCTTCAAGCCGCCGGGAACGGAATAATTATATTCCGGCGTCACGATGATAGCCCCGTCCGCCGCCTTGATCGCGTCACTCATCGCCACGACCGCGTCGGGAATCCCCTCGGCCTGAACGTCGGCGTTATAGAGCGGAAATTCGCCGATCGAGCCGAGCGGCGCAATTTGGACGCCTTCGGGCGCGAGCGCCGGCAGCGCGCGGGCGACGCCGCCATTGACGGAAGCCTTGCGCAGGCTGCCGAGTAAAATCACGAAATTCAAATTTTGAGCGTTCATGGCGCGGCCCCGTTTAGAAGAAAGAGCGAATACAAATTTCATGCGCGCAAGGGTTTGCTTTGCGCGTTGTCGGCCTGCTCGATCCAGGCGCTGGCCGCGGCGCGGCCAGCGTCGCGCAGGAGCGAGACGAAGGTCCAGTCGAGATTGTCGGGGCTCGCTTCCGCGAGAAGCTCTACTTCGTTTTCGGCGGAAAGGCGGTCGAGCCGCAGCTTGGCCCATTTGCCCGAGGCGTCGCCGGCGGCGCAGAGCGGCGCCAGCAGGCGGATCGCCTCGATTTCGCGGTCGAGCGTCGCGACAAAAGCGACCTGGTCGATGCGCTTCTCGATGTCGTGGCGCGAGCGCGGCGCCTTTTCCGTCCGCATCGGCGCGATTTGCACGATCAACACGTCGGAAGCGTCGGTTTCCACCACCAGCGGAGTCAGCGGCGGATTGGCGACATAGCCGCCGTCCCAATAGCTTTCGCCTTCGATCTCGACGCTGTGATGCAGAAGCGGAAGGCAGGCGGAGGCGAGCACGACATCGACCGTCAATTCCTGATTGCGGAAAATGCGTAAGTTCGCTTCGCTGACCCGTGTCGCGCCGATCAGCAGGCGCGGGCCGTCGGACTGGCGCAGCAGCTCGAAATCGACATGGGATTCGAGCGCATGGCGCAGCGGGTTGAGGTCGAAAGGATTGAACTGATAGGGCGAGAGGGTTCGCGCCAAAAAGCTCAGCGGCAGGCGCGCCGCGCGCGGCAGGAAGAGAGCCTGCTGGCTGACATGGGTCCAGAAATCTTCGAGATTTTGCCGTGCTCCCTCGCGCCCGCCCTGGATCAGGCCGCTCGCCAGCAGCACGGCGTTGACCGCGCCGGCGCTGGCGCCGGAGAAAGCGTCGAATTCGATCGTCTCCTCTTCCAGCAGGCGGTCGAGCGCCCCCCAGGTGAAGGCGCCGAACGAGCCGCCGCCCTGCAGGGCCAGCGCCAGCCGGCGGGGTGGCCAGGGGCGGGGCGTCTCCTGGGGGCGCAGATCGAGGGCGGCCTTGATGAATGTTGCCATGGGCGCGTGGTCTATCAGATTTGATCGAGCGTGATCGTTTGCGAAAAAGCGGTTCTGATCTTTCGGGATCGTGCGGTGGAGACGCGCCGGAAATTAGGCGCCGGGCGGCGATTGACAACCCCGCCCATCGTCGCGTCGGCTTCCGCCGGAATGATAAGTCCGTGTGAATTAAGGGGATTTCGCGTCAGCGCGCGCCGGGAACGCGCCACCAGGTTTCGAGAACGTCGCCGAACAGGGGCTGGGCGTAATGCGGCAAGGCTTTCGGATGGGCGATGCGCCGCCAATAGGCGATCCATTGATCGCTCTGATGGAACAGCGGGATGACATAGAAGCCGGAGAGCAGCACCCGGTCGAGGGCGCGGACCGCGGCGACGAAATCCTTTTGCGAGCGCGCCGCCTGCAGCGCCGCGATCACGGCGTCGACCGCCGGGTTTTTGACGCCGGCGAGGTTATAGGACGCCTCCACGTCGGCTGAATCGCCGCCCCAGCGCATCCGCTCCTCATTGCCGGGCGAGGCGGACGCCTGCCACAGGCCGAAAATCATATCGAACTCGAAGCGCTGGCGCCGGCGCTGATATTGCACTTCATCGACCTCGCGCACCCGCGCGTTGACGCCGATGCGGCGCAATTGCCCGGCATAGTGCAGGGCGAGCCGCTCCTGCTCGCGGTCCTCGACCAGGATTTCGAAGGAGAGCGGCTTTCCATCGCGCCGGAGCGCGCCGTTTTTCAGGCGCCAGCCGGCGGTCGCGGCCAGCGCCAGGGCGCGGCGGGCGATTCTTCTGTCGCGTCCGCTGCCGTCGGAACGCGGCGGGCGCCACCTGCCTTCCATAATGTCGGGCCGCACGGCGCCCGGAAACGGCGCGAGCAGGGCGCGTTCGGCGGCGCTCGCCGGGCGGCCGGAACTGGAAAGCTCCGATTCGTCGAAGAAGCTCTTGGTGCGCCGGTACAGGCCGGAATAAAGGTTGGCGTTGATCCATTCGAAATCGAACATCATCGCCAGAGCCTCGCGCAGGCGCTTATCGGCGAAGATTTTGCGGCGCGTGTTGAAGGCCAGCCCCTGCATCCCTTTCGGCCCGCCGAGCGGCAGGGTTTCGACGACGACGCGGCCGTCGCGCCGGGCGGGAAAATCATAGCCGCCGATCCAGCGGCTCGGGTCGGTCTCCTCGCGGTAATCGATCAGGCCGGCCTTGAAGGCTTCGAACAAACTGGCGCCGTCGCGGCTGTATTCGATGTTCACTTCGTCGAAATTGTAGAGGCCGCGCATGACGGGCAGGTTTTTTCCCCAATAATTCGGGTCGCGGCGAAAGACGATTTTCTCGCCGGGATCGACCTTTGCGACCACATAGGGGCCGGAGCCGATGGGGATCGCCAGCCCGTCCTGGGTGAATTTCTTTTCCGTCATGGCGTGGGCCGGCAGAACAGGCATGAGCGCCAGGATCAGCGGCAGTTCGCGGTCGTTCGCGCCGGCGAGGTCGTAGCGGACGGTATGTTCGTCGACCGCCTTGATCGAACGCACCAGGGAATAGGCGGCGCGCTGCTGCGGCCGTCCCTTTGTTTTCAACAGGTTGAAGGTGAAAATCACGTCGCGGGCGGTGATGGGGACGCCATCGGAGAAATGCGCCGCCGGATTGAGGCGGAAGACGACGTAATCGCGCGCCGCGTCGGTCTCGATCGACTGGGCGATCAGGCCGTAGAGAGTGAAAGGCTCGTCGTAATTACGCGCCATCAGGCTTTCATAGACCGCGCCGGCGATTCCGGCGGCGGTGGCGCCGGCGTTGACGCCATAGGGATTGAGGTTATCGTAGGCGCCGAACGCGCCGAGATGGAGAACGCCGCCCTTGGGCGCCGAGGGATTGGCGTAAGGCAGATGTTTGAAATCGGGCGGCAATTCCGGCGCGCCATGCATGGCGATGGCGTAGGAAACGGTTCCGCTTTCGCTCGCCAGCGCCGGAATGCAGGGCGCGACGAGCGCGGCGAAAAGCAGCACGCCGGCCGCTTGCGCGCGGCGAAAGCAGGGGAGGGGCGGCGCCTTAAACATGGCGCCATGCTAGATTAAAGGGGCGATTGCGTCAGGCTGGATGAGAAGAAAAACGCCTGCCCGGCATTTCCGGACTGGAAAAGCGCCGGCGAAGGCGATATGAAGTCGCGGCCAATATGTCGCCTCAATTAGAGGCCAAGAGCGCGCGTCTTCGTTCACGGCAAGCGAAATCGGATCGTCGGTGTGAAGTCGGTCGGGTGGAAAACGCTCAGTTGAAAGGATTTTGAATGTCGATGTCTTCGTCCCGCATAGGCGCCGCTTTGGTAGCGGGCGCTTTGTTGCTCGGCGTCGCGCCGGCTATGGCGCAGCAGCTTCCTGCGCCCGGCATGCCCGTGGGGCCCATGACGGTCAATCTGATTCCGACCCAGAAAACCTGGACCAAGGTTTGCGGCCACGACAAAGTCGCCAATAAGGACATCTGCTATACGACCCGCGATTTCGGCGCCCAGAAGGACAAGCCGCCGGTTTTGGCCCTCGCCGTTTATGAAGTGAAGGGCACGGACACGCGGATCGTGCGCTTCCTCATGCCGGTCGGCCTGATGCTGCGGCCCGGCTTCCGCTTCGCGGTCGACAAGGGTCCGGTTACGGCGGGCCAGTTCGAAATCTGCTTCCCCAATGGCTGCTTCGCCAAGGCCGAGGTCAAGAAGAGCGTCGTCGACGCCGCGAAAAAGGGAACGACCATGACGGTCATGGTCAAGAACCAGGCCAATGCGGAAGTGGTGTTCAAAGTGCCGCTCGAAGGGTTCGGCAAGGCTTTCGACGGCCCGGCGATCGACCCCAAGGTTCTGGCCGCGCAGCAGAAGAAACTCGCGGAAGAATTGCAGAAGCGCGCCCAGGAAGAGCGCAAGAAGCTCGAGGAGCAGCAGAAGAAGGCCGCTCCGGCGAAAAAGTAACATTTGCTTGCGCCGCGGCGCGAAGGTCGACTGAAACGAACGCGCGGAGAAATCCGCGCGTTTTCTTCTTTTGGGCTTACAGGCAAAAGCGGTCAGTCCTGGCCGCAGGCGTTGAGGCGCGGAACCCCCG
>CAYRNB010000029.1:8596-37211 GCA_964425315.1 uncultured Rhodoblastus sp. | reverse complement strand
GACTCGACCCGAAGGCGTCCTTCAATATGAGGCGTTAAACGTCTGCCTGCGGCGGAAAGCGGGCATAGCGCGAAGGTCTGGTCCCGAGAAAACACCGGTCGATGGCTGAAAAGTGAAGGGTGCGCCACAAGCGGGAAATCGACGTCACATGTCGGACCGAAATCGCGAAACTCCTTGACCATTCGGAGTTGCATCGGTGACGAAACGACGATCGCCTAGTGCTTAAGCTCCGCTGAGGTGTCGCCATCGCTTGGGGCTGAGTAGATTCCGAAGCTGCCGCGACCGCTGACTATCTTCTAAATCGACTGCGCAGAACGCGATGCTGCCGATTCCGGTGGGGCCCTGGTATCAGGAGGCTTCTATGACGAGCATCAACCGCCCTGAACCCAACAGTTGCGAAATGCAGGTATTTCGAACAGCTGATAGCTGACGAGGACGGCCGAGTCGGAGAGATTGCTCCGAGCCTGCCGGAGGTGGAAACATGCTCGACGCTCAAAATTATGCCTTCAAGGAAAGCCTCAAGGACGGGACCGAGGTTACCGTACGGGCGGCTCACGCGGATGACGGTCCCCGGATCAGGCAAGCATTCATGCATCTGGATCGCGACACGATCCATTCACGGTTCTTTGCCGTCAAAAAAGCGGTCTCGGATACGGAACTCAGCCAGATTACCGACATGGACTTCGATCGCGACGTCTCTCTGCTGGTCACGATTCCATCGGGCGATGAGGAGATCGTCATTGGCGGCGCCAGCTATTTTTCCGTGGCGGCGGAGCCTCCCGAACGCAGCGCCGAAATCGCTTTCACCGTCGCACAAGACTACCAGGGTCTTGGCGTCGCCAGGATGCTGATGAGGCGCATTGTTAGCATTGCGCGCGAAAGGGGTTTTACTCGTCTTGAAGCAGATATACTTGATCATAACCGGGGCATGATGCGCGTTTTCAGCGCCAGTTCGTTGCCGATGACTCAAGCGTCCGAAGGCAATGTTATCCATCTTACGATGTCCTTGCGGACGGACGCCGTCTGACTGAATCCGGCGCGCCTTTTATCGCAACGACCAAGATCGGCCTGGCTAACATCGTCTACAACATCAAACGGCCGCTCGTGTTGCGCAACACCGCCGGGGCGCTAGCGTAGCCAGCGTCGAATTCGGCTGCGCACCGCTCAGACCGCCGAATTCCGGCGTCAAGCGGCAGTTAATAGTACCGTCCAGTTTTGTTCGCGCGAGCCGGTCCGACGGCTGCTTTGAGCCGATAAGTCGCAGCCCAGACTGTTCGGCGAACGACCGGAACGGGTCACGAATACGTGTTCGCCCGAAGCAGGGAATGTCCGCTGACGACGGTGCACCGGCCACTCCTGGAAAAGCGCGAAAGACGCGTTTGAGCCGGAAACAGCCCATCGCGTGACGGCTGCTTCCCGCCCATCGGGGTCGTTTCGCAATGGGAGCGAATCGCGAGGTTTTCACCATTAGGGTCGAGCGGCAAAGCCGCCTGATTGCGTCCGGCTCAATAGTCCCAGTGGAGGCCGAAGCCGGCGGCGGCGGCGCCGTTGGCGTCGGCCTCGCCCTGCACGCGAAAATGGTTGGTCACGTCTATGCCGAGCGTCGCGCCGTTATTCTCCGGCTTGGCGCCGGTCTTGACGCCGATATCGACATTGCGCGTGATATAGCGCGACGCGCCGACCTGCGGCTTTCCATCCGCGCCGAGCCCCACATTGAGCGTATCGACGCCAAGCGTGCGGCGCAATTTATCCATGACGCCCGGCCCGCCCTCGCCGCTCAATTCCGCCGCCGTTTGCGCCAGCATCAGGGCCTGGACCGGCGTCAAGCCGCCGGCCGCGCGCTTAAACAACAGGCGCGACAGAACCTCGTCCTGCGGCAGCGCCGGCGTCGAGGTAAAGCTGAAAGCGGGGTGATTGGCGGGACCGGTAATTTCGATCTGCGCGGTCACGTCAGCGGTCGAGGTTTGCGCGACAAAATCCAGATCGGGGATGAAATCGCCATTGAAGCTGATCCGGCCGCGAGTGAAATTCAGCGTTTGTCCGGCGAGCGAGAAGCGGCCCCGTCGCAATTCGAATGCGCCCTGCGCCGTCGGCCGCTTCAGATCGCCACGCAGGACGAGATGGCCGCCTAGCTCGGCGTCAATGCCGCGCCCGCGCACGAAAATCTGTGAGGGCGCGTTGATGGAGACGTTGAGGTAGGCGTCAAAGGGAGGGCCTGCCCTTTTCTGGCGGGCGTTCCGCTTGGCCAGAGCGAGTCGCGCCTTGGCCGCGGGCGTCGGATCGATCTGAACCACATTGGCGAGCGGACGGTTCGACGCCGGCAGCCGATCCGGCACGCGAATGTCGAGCGAGCGCAAATCGACTTTTCCCGCGATGCGCGGATGCGCGGCGAGCGGCCCGGAAAGATCGAGATCGAGATCGCCAACGGCGGTGGCGATATCGTTGGAGACGAGCAGGGCTTTTTTGGCGTTGACGTGAATATGAGCGGGAAAAGACAGCTTCGGCGCGACGCGCAGCGAGCCGGAGGCGCTCAGCGTCCCGTTCCCGGTCGTCGCGGCGGCAAAACGCTCGATGCGCACGTTCTCGCCATTGGCGCGCACGGCAGCCTGGATATGGTCGAGCTTGACCCCGGCGAGCGGGTCGGCATAGGCGCCGCCGGAGAGGGTTGCGACGCCCGACAGGGATGGATGGCGCAGATCGCCCACGACCTTGCCGTCGACGACGACTTTGCCCGAGACCTGCCGCCCGCTGGCGGCCAAAGCGACATTGGCCAGCGAAGCGTCGAGAGCGGCCTTCACCTTCAGGTCGAACCGACCCGCCGCGCCGAGCGGCGCGGAGCCCTGCACGCGCGCCGTTCCGCCCTTGGGCAGCGCCGCCTGCGCGTCGATCGTGGTGCGGCCGCCCCGTAGACGCCCGGACGCCTTTAGATCGAGATAGCTAAGCCCCGACGCGCGCAATTGCGGCGCCGTCAGCCGATTGGCCGCGACCCGCCAGTCGCCTGTTGGGGCGGAAGGCGAGCCGCCGATCCGCGCCTCGGCGTCGAGCCTTCCCGAAAGCGCCAGTCGCGGCGCGGCGAGCCGCGCCAGCGACAAGGGCAGGTCTTTCGCTTTCAAGGCGAGATCAAGCTTGTCGCCGACCTTGCCGTCGAGGCTGATGCGGCCGCCGCCGGATTGCAGATTGAGCGATCCGATCTTCAGCCCGCCCGGCGGAAATGCCAGGGTCGTGGGGCCGGCAAGGATGATCTTTTCGCCGCCGCGCCGCGCTTCGAAAGAGCGCAGGGCGAGTTGCGGCGTCCCGCCCAACGTCAGACGGCCCTGCCCCGCCAAGGTCAGGCCGGAAATCTCGCCGTCGAGGGAAAGATCGCTCCCTGCATTTTCCGGTTTGGCGGCAAGGCGCAGGCGAGCGATCGACTGGCCAAAAATTCGCGCCCTTTCGAGCGTGGCGCCGCCGTCGATTTTCGCCGCGCCGAAAAGATCGACGGCGCGCAGATCGACCCCCAGCCGGCTGACGGACATTTTGCGCGCCTTCAACCCCGCGCCTTTAGCCACGACGGCCAGGTCCTGCCGCCCCTGGGGCGCGGAAAAATCCAGCTTGGCGTCGAGCCTTCCGCCGAGCTTTTGCAGGGCCAGCGGCGTGAGATCGTCGAGATCGCCAGCAGAAAGCGTGAAATGGCCGGATAGCCGGCGCGCCGCCGACCATTCGCCGGCGCCGTCCAGCGCGACCGAGCCGATGCGGAGGTTATCCGCCGCCACTTGCCAGCCGCCCGTTTTCAGGCGGGCCACAGTCAGCGCGCCGGAGGCTTTCTTGTTCCCGATCGCGCCGTCGATCGTGGCGCGCCCCTTCAATGCGCCGAAGAGGTCGGCGGCGCTCATTTCGAGGGCGAGACGGGGAATGGCGCGTCCCATCGAGCGCATGTGGCTGAAAACGAGGGTCGCGGCGGCGTCGGGATGGTCGAGCGTCCCGCCGATCGCGCCAGTCAACACCGCCGCGCCGGAAAGCTCGGCCCCGATCTTCTTGCCCAGTCGCGAGAGGTCGTCGATTTTGGCGTCAAGCCGCAGGTCCGCCTTGGCCTTGGTCGCCTGCCCGTCGAGCGTCGCGGAAAAGCCGCGCGCCGTCGCCGTGAGTTTCGAAAAGGCGAAACCGTCGGGGGTTCGCGACAGGCCGCCTCGAATCGCGCCGTCGCCCCCGAACAATCCGTCGAGCACCGCATTTCCCGTCATCAGCTTTTCGGTCGCAATATTGAGCCGAGCCGCCATGCGGCCCTTGTTCGGCGCGCCATCGAGCGCGATCCCGCCGCGCGCCGCGCCACCCAGGCGCCGACCGGAAAGCCCGGCGAAATCGGCGAGATCGGGCGCATCGAAACGCAATGCGGCGGCGACGCGCTGCGGTCCGAATTCGCCCTTGGCGTCGATTTCCCCGGCGCCCGTCTTCGCCTGCGCGACATCGACCTCGACCTGGCCCTTCGGCGAGGCGCGCCCGCGCAGGGTCAGATTGAAACGATCGCCGAGGACGCGCGCCCATTTGGCGTTGGCGAAGGAGAGCCCCTGCCCCGAGACGTCGGCGCTCAAAGCGATCGGCTTGGACGAATTCTTAAGATTGTCATCCGGTTCGCCGACGAGACGCGCGTCGAGGCGGCCGATGCGGCCGGCGGGCGATTTGGCGTCGGCGACATGCAGGGTCAGTTGCAGTCGCGGCGCGTGAATCGCGCCCGCGGCTGTGGCCTCCAGGTCAAGCGCGCCGATTTCGGCGTCGCCGGCGCGCGCGCCATGTCCGTTGCTGGCGAGCGATTTGAGCGAGAGGCGCCCCTGCAGCGATTTGTCGGCCCCGACTGCGCCGCTGAGATCGAGCCGCGCCGAATTGGCGACCATGCTCAATCCATTGACGGCAAAGCCGCCGTCGTCGGCAAAGCGCAAGGCGCCGCCAATGCGGGTCTCGCCGATAAAGACGGGACCGAGCCAAGGCGGCAGCAATTTGTCGATCTTTCCCGCAATGTTCAGCGTCAGATCGCGCCCCGCGCCGTCGCGGTCGAGCCGCGCGTCGCCGGCGACGGAAGCCAGGGCGCCGGCGTTGAAAGCAAGCTTCGCTTGAAAAGCGTCGAGCGGGCCGCCGCCGTTAAGCTCCAGATCGACCGGCGGCAGGCCGGTCAGTTGCGCGGCGTGAGCGATCAGGCCGCCCGACGGCTCATGCGCGTGCGCGGCCAGCTTCAGCTGCTTCGTCTTGGGATCGTAATGAAGACGCAGGGCCAGAGCGCCCGGCGCGTCCTTGCGCTGCAGATCGAAAGCAAGGTCGAGCCCGTCGGAAGGACGCCCGAGACTGGCGTGGCCATGGGCGGAAAGCTCGGCTTTCGCGCCGAGATAGTCTGGGCCGAGAACGAGGTCGTCGCAGGAGAATGAGCCGACCGAAACCTTGACCGGCAGGCTGGGCAAGCTCGGCAGGCTGGGGAGACTCGGCAGGAGCGAAGCGCCGGCGGCGGCGGGCGCGGCGGCCTGTTTTTCCGGCAAAGGCTTGCGCAAAATCTCCAGCTTGCCGATTTTCAGCCGGTCCACGACCAATTGGCCGCGCAGCAGGGCCGAACGTGTCCAGACCAGGCGCGCCCGGTCGAGCCGCAGCCACACGCCCTTGGAATCGGCGATGGTGACATTGGAGATGGTAGCGTCGGAAGAGAGAACGCCGTCCACCGCGCCGATTGATATTTTCATGCCCGGCGTCGAGAGGCTGCGCTCGATGAATTCGGCGAGAATACCTTTCTGATCCTCGGCGGCGGAGGCGGCGGGCGCGACCGCTCCCGTGGCGGCCTCCGCCACGACGGAGGAAAGGTCGAACAGGCCGAGGCGCCAGGCGAGGCCGCCGACGGCGAGCGCCACCCCTAAGAGAAATGCGGCGAATATTTTGATCGCGCGCGCCATCAGAACGCCTGCCCTACGCCGATGTAGAAGGCGACCGGCGCCTCCCCCGTACGGCGGGCAATGGGCGCGGCCAGATCGAGTCGGATCGGCCCGACGCCGGTATAGTAGCGCAGGCCGAGGCCGCAGGCGTAACGCATTTCCTGCTGGAAGTCGGGAAAGGACGAGGCGTAGGCGGCGCCGGCGTCGCAGAACGGCACGACGCCGATCGTCTGCGTCACATGCAGCCGCGCCTCGAGCGAAGCCACGAACATGCTCTCGCCGCCCTTCGGGACGTTGTTGGGGCCAAGCGGGCTCAGCGAGCGATAGGCATAGCCGCGCACCGTGCCGCCGCCGCCGACGAAGAAGCGGAGATTATCGGGAATGGCCAGAACCGGAGCGCCGGTTTCGCCGCCGACCTCCACGCGCCCGGCCAGGACGTACCAGCCGTCCTCGTCGAGCGAATAATAGGTCGAGACCTGCGCCTGCGCAGAAAAGAGATTGATGCTCGAGCCGAGCCATGTCGGATAGGCGACGGCGGTCAGGCTGGCGCGGACGCCCTTTGTCGGGTCGAGCGCATTGTCGGTGGTGTCATAATGCAGCGCCGCCGTGGCGCCGGCCAAGGTATAGTCCACCCGCCCGAATGGATCGGTCGAAGTTCCGCCCGTGACCTCGACTCCGCCCTGGGCGTAAAATTCTTCGCTGAAACGGTGGCGGATCGCCGCGGTCGTATCGATGAATTGCGCCGTATAGCTGGCGGCGACGTCGCGCGCCGCGGTGAAATCGGCGAGAAAATCGTTGCGGCTGCCCCAAAGCGCCGGCTTGAAGAAGCCGATGTCGCCGCGCCCGATCAGCCGCTGCGGATCGAGCAAGGCGTTCAAATTTCTCGCGCCGCCGTCCTGGGCCGATACGCCAACCGTCGCGCCAAGGCTCAAGCGCTCGGCGCCGCCCAACAGATTGCGATCGGCCCATTGGCCGCTGACGGTCGGACCGTCCACGGTCGAATAAAGCGCCGTCGCGTTGATCTCGTGCTTCTTTCGTTCGGTGATCGCCACCGTGACCGGCAGATCGCCGGAGGGATCGAGATGATCCGCTTCGAGAATGCGCGTCGAGCCGATGATCGAAATCTGCGACAGGGATTTGCGCATGGCCGCGAGGCGCTCCGGCGTGATCGGATCGCCTCTCCTGACATAGATGAAGGAACGCGCGATCGCAGGATCAAAGGTCCGGGCGCCGCTCACCGAAACGGCGCCGAAACCGGCCTTTTCGCCGGGATCGACCCGCACGTCGACGTCCACCAGGCGCTGGTCGTGGCGCACATAGGCTTCCGCCTTGGTCACTTTCGCCAGTGGGTAAGATTCTCTGCGTAACGCATTGATAATACGCGACTGCATGGCGCGAATGGCGTTGGCCCTGGCCGGATCGCCCGGTTTCAATCTTATGATGCGATAGGCGGTCAAGTCCGGCGCCAACGGCCGGCCGGTCCGGACGTCGAAAAAGCGCAATACGCCAATGCGATAGAGCGCGCCCGGCTGGATTTCGATCCTGACCGGGACCGCTTCCTTGCCGATGAGCCGGTCCGCCGCGGCGGCGGCGCGGTCGAGGCCGGCGCCGCCCAGGGAGATTTCCTGTCCGGCGACATAAGCCCGCGCCGCCGCGTCGTAAAAACCTTCGGCCCAGAGCGTATCGACAAGGCGCGGCAAGTCCATTTCCGCGCGGCGGGCGAGGCCCTCGCCGCTCGCGGGCGGTTGGTCGCGCAGGCGATAGAGATTGGAGCTGTCGCGTAAAGGCTGCAGCAGCGACGAATCGTCCGTCTCGAAGCGCAGGGAATAGACGGCGACGCCGGGCCGCGGCGCCGGCGCGGATTCGGATCCGCCGAAAAGGCCGAAAAACCAGTCCGCGCGCGCAGGCGTTGCAAAGGCGGGCGTCGCCAAGGCAAGAATCGCCACGAGAGCGACCCGGACGACGCGCATCAATCTCCTTTCAACGCTGTACAACGCATTTTTCGCCATGCGCTCCGAACCTGGCGCCAAAACCTGTCGATAGGCTTAATCCGGGTTAAGCAAGAAAGCCTATTGGCTGCGGGCGTCGCGCGCAACCCGCTGGATGCGGACGATCTTCCGGTCGATTCGATCAGGGCCTAAACTTGGCGCTCAGCCCCCGGCCGATCGATGATTCCTGCGTCGAGCAGCGGCGCCGCGTCGATTTCGCTGGCGCCGAGCAGGCTGGCGAGGCGCTCCAGCGCCGCCAGGACCATGGCCTGTTCCCAGTCCGGCAAGCTGGCGAAGCCCTCGCGAAAACGGTTCTGCAGCACATCTGGCGCGGCCTCGAGCGCCGCCTTGCCCGATTCGGTCGCCCGCAACAACATGCGGCGGCGGTCGGAATGAGCGCGGGTGCGGGTCAGATATCCGACCGCCGTCAGCCGGTCGACGATATTGGTCACGGTCGCCTGGCCGAACTGCAGAGCCGTGGCGACGGTCGTCGGCGTCGTCTCGCCGCGCCGCTCGACCTCTTGCAGCACCAGCCATTGCGAAGGGGTCATCCCGGTCGTCGTGGCGAGGCGGCGGCTGCCCAGGTCGGAAGCGCGCAGGATCCGGCGCAGGACCCGCAAAGTCTGAGTGGCGATCGGCGTATTCATGACGTGGGTATAAGCCTCGGAATAGCCCATTTCCAGAAGGATTTTCCTTCGGTGTCCGAATAAAAAAATGGCCGGACGATGGCGCAATTTGGCCCTGTTATCCCCAACGTGATTTGAAAATTCTGTGCTTTCGTGCTACAAGCTTGCCATGATTGAACGTCAACTAGACCTGGAGAAGCGGAATTAATTCGAACAAAGAACTAATTTCCAGCATAGTTGTCAATTCAGGTAGAGGATCGCAAAGCGGGGGGCCGCAGCAAAGCGGCGTCGCCGCTGTTCCTGTCGCTATGCGCAGGCCTCGCCCCGAGGACGGCCCTGCGGTGACGGCGCTCATCGGCGCCTGCCCGCCGCTCGATTCGAACTCGGCCTATTGCAACTTGCTGCAATGCACGCATTTCGCCGACACTTGCGTCGTCGCCGAACGCGACGGCGTGATCGTCGGCTGGATTTCCGGCTACCGCCTACCGCGCGATCCGTCGCGTCTTTTCATCTGGCAGGTCGCCGTCGCCCCTGAAGCGCGCGCCGAGGGGCTCGCGGGCCGCATGCTCGACGATCTGGTGGAGCGGCCCGAATCGCGCGACGTCACTCATGTCGTCGCGACGGTCACCGCCGATAACCAAGCGTCCTGGGCCCTGTTCCGCGGCTGGGCGCGCAGGCGTTCCGCCTCGTTGGCGGAAAGCCTGCTTTTCGAGAGCGATCGGCATTTCGCTGGGCGTCACGCCAGCGAGTGGAAAGCCGAAATCGGCCCGATCGCACGCTAACCCTACTAACCAAAACCGGGAGGATCATTCCATATGACCGCCAAACCCATGCCTACGCGCACGCCCGCCGACACGGGGATCTACGAACGCCGCGAATCTCGCGTGCGGAGCTACTCACGCGGCATGCCGCGCCAGTTCGCCCGCGCCCAAGGTCCATGGATGTACGACAACCGGGGCGGCCGCTATCTGGACTTCCTCACGGGCTGTTCCTCGCTCAACTACGGCCACAACCACCCGGTGCTGAAACAGGCGCTGCTCGACTATATCGCCGAGGACGGCGTCACCCACAGCCTCGACCTGCATACGAGCGCCAAAGCGGCCTTTCTGGAAACCTTCGAAGAGGTAATCCTGAAGCCGCGCGGCCTCGACCACCGCGTCATGTTCACCGGGCCGACCGGCACCAACGCCGTGGAGGCGGCGATCAAGCTCGCCCGCAAAGTCACTGGACGCGAAACGGTGATCGCCTTCACCAACGGCTTTCACGGCATGACGCTGGGAGCGCTGTCCTGCACCGGCAACGCCACCAAGCGGCGCGGCGCGGGCGTGCCGCTTACCCACGTTTCGCACGAGCCCTATGACGGCTATTACGGCCCCGACGTCGATACGGCCGCTCTGCTCGAACGCCGCCTTTCCGACCCGTCGAGCGGCCTCGACGAGCCGGCCGCGATCCTGCTCGAAACCGTGCAGGGCGAAGGCGGGCTCAACGCCGCGTCGCCGCAATGGCTGCGCGCCATCGGCGACATCGCCAGGCGCCACGGCGCGCTGCTGATCATCGACGACATCCAGGCCGGCTGCGGCCGCACCGACGGCTTCTTCAGCTTCGAAGGGATGGGCCTCAAGCCGGACATCATCACCCTGGCCAAATCTCTGTCGGGCATGGGCCTGCCGTTCGCCGTGACGCTGCTGCGTCCCGGGCTCGACGTTTGGTCGCCCGGCGAGCACAACGGCACGTTCCGCGGCAACAACCACGCTTTCGTGACGGCGACGGCGGCGATCCGCCATTTCTGGAGCGACAGCGCCCTCGCCGAGGACATCCGCCGGCGCGGCGAAATGCTCGGCCTCCGCCTCGAGGAGATCGCCGACAGG
Organism: uncultured Rhodoblastus sp.; assembly: GCA_964425315.1. Lineage (GTDB taxonomy): Bacteria > Pseudomonadota > Alphaproteobacteria > Rhizobiales > Beijerinckiaceae > Rhodoblastus. The sequence continues at coordinate 26,844 of CAYRNB010000029.1, read as the reverse complement.
CACGACCTCACCACGCGCGGCCGGGGCATGATGCGGGGCATCAACCTGGGCACGGGCAAGAAGGCCGCCGAGGTCTGCGCCCTCGCCTTCGCGCGCGGCCTGATGATCGAGACCAGCGGCCCCAATGACGAAATCGTCAAAGTGCTGGCGCCGCTGACCATCGACGATGATGTGTTCGCCGCCGGCCTCGACATTCTCGACGAATGCGTCGCCAAGGCGCTGGCGCCGGCGCCTCTCGCCGTCGCCGTCGCTTAAGGAGCGCGCGCATGATCATCCGCAATCTGCGCGACGTCCGCGCATCGGACAAGAACGTCCATTCGAACGGCTGGGAGAGCGCCCGGCTTCTGCTCAAGGATGACGGCATGGGCTTTTCGCTGCATGTCACGACGCTTTATGCCGGCTCCGAGCTGAAGATGCATTACAAGAACCATCTCGAAGCCGTGCTGATCCTGCAGGGAACAGGCGTCATCGAGGATCTGGAGACGGGAGAAAAGCACGAGCTTTTCCCCGGGGCGCTCTACGCGCTCGACAAGCACGACCGCCACATCTTGCGGCCCGAGACCGAAATGCTTGCCGCCTGCGTCTTCAACCCGCCCGTCACCGGCAACGAAACGCATGACGAGACCGGCGCATATCCCGCCGATCCAGCAATGGCGGAAGGATCGTGAAGTTATGACTGTACAGACCCCCATCGACCTCTACCCATCGCGCTGCGCGCCGCAGCCCGAGCGGCGGGAGCGGCTCGACCCGGTGGTCCACAAGAGCTGGAGCCAGGGCGCGCCCCTCAGCGCCGAACAGACCGAAGCCTTCGATCGCGACGGCTTCCTCGTCCTGCACGACGTCTTTTCTCCCGAAGAGGTCGCGCTGTTGAAAGATGAGGCGGGCCGGCTTCTCGGCAATCCGGCCGCGCTGGAGGATGAAACCCTCATTCGCGAGCCGGACGGCGACGAGGTGCGCTCGATCTTCGCCATCCACGCGCAAAGCGCGCTGATGCGCCGGCTGGCGAGCGACACGCGGCTTGCGGGCGTCGCCTCCTTCCTCCTCGACGACGAGGTTTACGTCCACCAGTCCCGGCTCAACTACAAGCCGGGTTTTCGCGGCAAGGAATTCTACTGGCATTCCGATTTCGAGACCTGGCACGTCGAGGACGGCATGCCGCGCATGCGGGCCGTGTCGATCTCGGTGCTGCTGGCGGAAAACAACGCGAATAACGGGCCGCTAATGCTCATGCCCGGGTCGCACCGCGTTTACCTCAGCTGTGTCGGCGAGACGCCGGAGAACCATTACAAGATCTCGCTCAGGAAGCAGGACTATGGCGTGCCCGACGAGGCCAGCCTCGCGGAACTCGCCGAGGAGCACGGCATCGTTGCGGCTTTGGGCAAGCCGGGCTCGCTGATCATGTTCGACTGCAATGTGATGCACGGCTCGAACGGCAATATCACGCCCTATCCGCGCTCCAACGCCTTCTTCGTCTTCAACGCCGTGTCGAACAGGGTGGTCGCGCCTTTCGGCCCCAAGACGCCGCGCCCGCTTTTTGTCGCGACGCGCGAGATCGAGCCCTTGGCGCCCGTGGCCGGCTCGCTGGTCCAATCGATCGGCTAAGCAGGGTTTCCCAAAATAGCCGCCGGCTTTCGGAAGGTTTCTGGAAGCCGGCGGCTTTTTTGCGCGAGCCCGAACGTCAGGCGGCGATCTGCGCGATGTCGCGCCTGGCGGCGGCGATGGCCTCGGCGCGGCTTTCGTCGCCGAGGGCGAGGCCTTCGGCGCGGATGAAGGTCACGTCCTCAATGCCGAAAAAGCCGAAGACGCCGCGCAGATAGTTCTCCTGATGGTCGAGGAAGGCGATCGGCGTTCCGGGACCGTAATAGCCGCCCCGCGAAGACGCGACGATAACCTTCTTGCCGCCGGCAAGGCCGACAGGGCCATTTTCCGTATAGCGGAACGTCTTGCCCGCGACAGCCAGCCGGTCGATCCAGGCCTTGAGCTGGCTCGGAATGGAGAAATTATACATGGGCGCGCCGATCACGACGATGTCGGCGGCCAGGAACTCCTCCAAGGCCGCCTGCCCCGCGGCGAGATCGCGCTGCAGCGCCGGGGCGTCCGTCGCCCTGCCCTGCGCTGCGGAAAGATGCGCGCCGGAGAGATGGTCGACCGGTTCGGCGGCGAGGTCGCGATAGGTCGCGGTCAGTTCGGGATGGCGCCGCTTTTCCGCCGCGACGATCTCCGCCGAGATCAGGCGGCTGACCGAGCCCGGTCCGAGGATTGAAGAATCGACATGCAGGAGCTTCATGGTTTGGCCCTTTCGCTTGGATGGAAGAATCGCTTTCGGGGCCAAAGCAGAGCGCCTCGATCGCGACTGGGCCGAAGTCTGGCAGCGGGAACAGCTTCCGAATAGCCGAATAATTTATGACGAATTATTCGACTTTCTAGAAAAGATAAGGTCTCAAATTTGCGCGCCGCCGGCCGCGTCCTTGTCATGCGCCCCGCAGGCGGTGAATTGCCGCAGCAGCCAGGACGCGGCGGGACCGGGCGGCGCGTCGCGGCGGTAGATTGCAGAAAGGCTGACGGTCCCGCCCGGAAGGTCCGGCATGGCGAGCCGCACCAGAGCGCCCGAGGCGAGATCCGCCTCGACCATGGCGAGCGGCATATTGCCCCAGCCGATCCCTTCGCGCAGCAGCGCATGTTTGGCGCCGAGATCGGCGAGCCGCCAGGTGCGCCGGCTCAAAACGCCGAAATCGCGGCCTTCGGTCAAAGCGGAACGGTCGGTCAGAACCAGCTGCACATGATCGAACCCAGCGCCCGGCGGAATTGTGGCGAGGCGCGCCAAAGGGTGATCCGGCGCCGCGACGGGAATAAGCTCGACCGAGCCGACGACGATCCGCTCCAGCTCGTCGTGGCCGAAGGCCAGCGGACCGCTGACGCCGAGCACGGCGCGGCGGTCCATCACGAGGCTCGCCACCGCCCCCAAAACCTCGACCGACAGGCGCAAAGTCACCGACGGAAATTTTTCACTGAAAGCGCGCAGCAGCTCCGCGAGCCTCGCCGATGGAACCATGACATCGACGGCGAGGCTGACCTCGGCTTCGAGGCCGTCGAGCATGCCCTTGACCTTGGCCCGCAGGCCGTCGACGCCCTGGGCGACGCTGCGCGCCTCGGCCACGACGGCGCGCCCGGCTTCCGTCAGGCGCGGCTTCTTGGTTCCCTCCCGGTCGAACAAGGCGACGCCGAGCTGCGCCTCCATATTGGCGACGCCATAGCTGATGACCGAGACGGCGCGGTTCAGCTTGCGCCCGGCGCCGGCGAAGCTTCCGGTCTCGACCACGGCGAGAAAGATCTGCAACTGATCCAGGGTCGGGACGCCAGGGCCTGACATTTCAACTTCCTCGAATAGATTGTGTGATTTTATCCCACTGAACAGAAAAGGCGAAGGGGATTAAGTAAGACCCAAATCCTGGCGGCGCTTACCGCCACCATTTTCAGTTCGGGAGACAATCCATGATCGATATCCGGCCTTTCGACAGCCTCGGCCATGCGGACCAAGGCTGGCTCGACGCCAGGCATCATTTCTCTTTCGCCGATTACATCGACCCGGCGCGCGTCCGCTGGGGCGCGCTGCGGGTGTGGAACGACGATACGATCCAACCCAATTCCGGCTTTCCCACCCATCCGCACCGCAATATGGAAATCATCACCTATGTGCGCAAAGGCGCGATCACGCACAGGGATAGTCTCGGCAATCAGGGCCGCACCGAGGCCGGCGACGTCCAGGTCATGTCGGCGGGAACGGGCGTGGCCCATTCCGAATACAATCTGGAGCCGGAGGTCACGCAGCTCTTCCAGATCTGGATCGAGCCGACGCGGCTCGGCGACAAGCCGAGCTGGGGAACCCGGCCTTTTCCGCGCGACGATCGCGGCGGCGAATTCGTCACGCTTGCTTCGGGTTTTAGCGGCGACGGCGACGCCCTGCCCATCCGCGCCGAAGCCCGCGTCCTCGCCGCCACGCTCAAGGCGGGGCAGAAAGCGGATTACCGCCCAGGCGAAAACCGCCGCCTCTATCTCGTCCCGGCGACCGGCGCGGTCGAGATCGACGGCGCGCGGCTCAACGCCCGCGACGGCGCCGCGATCAAGGACATGGAGCTTGTCTCGGTAAAGGCGCTGGAAGACAGCGAAATCGTCCTGGTCGACGCCAGCGACGTTCCGCAGGTCTGATCCTTCGGCGTCAGAACGCGGATTGCGCAAAGACGCCGTCGATCCATTCGTCGCTCACCTCTTCCAGGCGAGCCGGAGACCATTGCGGCTTGCGGTCCTTGTCGATCACCGCCGCCCGGATTCCCTCGGCGAAATCGTGGCCGCGCAGGCAAAGGCTCGCAAGCGTCAATTCCATGTCGAGACACGGCGCGAGGCGGGCGAAACGCCGCGCCCGCCGCAGCGCCCGCAAAGTGAGCTTGATCGAGGTGGGCGAATTTTTTCCGATCTGTTCGAGCGCCGCCTGCGCCGCAGGCTCCGGGCGCGCGGCGAGGCGCCGGACGATCTCCTCGGCGGCCCCGGCCGCATAGACCTGGTCGATCCAGGCGCGCGCCGCCGCCAGCGGCGCAGGCCCAGGGGAGGCGGCGATCATGGCGAGCGCCGCTTCGACCTGGGGCGCATCGGCGCAATCGCGCAGAATTTCCGGCAGGCTTTCCGCCTGCGCCTGAGGCGCGAGGAAATCCGCGAGCTTCAGCAGAATGGCGTCGGCGGCGCCGGCCCTCCCCGCCGTCAGCGCCAGATGGGTCCCGAGTTCCCCCGGCGCGCGCGACAGGAGATAGGTGCCGCCGACATCGGGAATGAAGCCGATGCTGACCTCGGGCATGGCGATGGACGTCGTTTCAGTCACGACACGATGCGAAGCATGGGCGGAAACGCCGACCCCGCCGCCCATGACGACGCCATGCATCAGCACGACCAAAGGCTTGGAATATTCGGCAATCATGAGATTGAGCGCATATTCCTCGCGCCAGAATTCGATCGGCGCGGGATCGCCCGAACGGGCGGCCTGATAAATAGAGACGATGTCGCCGCCGGCGCAGAGCCCGCGCGGTCCGGCGCCGCGGATCAGCACGACGCCGACGCCGTCGTCCCTCGACCATTCCCTGAGCGCGCGGGTCATTTCGCGCACCATGCCGATGGTCAGGGCGTTGATCGCCTTGGGGCGGTTCAACGTGACGATGGCCAGCCTGCCCTCGCGCTCGAAAAGGATTTCCGCCTGCTCGCTCATCCGCCCCGCCCGCTTTTGCGTTCGAACGACGGTATAGGCGGCGCGGCGGCGGCGCGGAACCCGGAAATTACGCGGATGCTGCCCCGCCCGTCCCGACGGCCGCGATCAGCCCATCGTCGGAATGACGAAGCTTGCGCCCTCCTTGACGCCGGAGGGCCAGCGCGACGTGACCGTCTTGGTCTTGGTGTAGAAGCGGACGGCGTCGGCGCCGTGCTGGTTGAGATCCCCGAAACTCGAGCGTTTCCAGCCGCCGAAGGTGTAATAGGAGAGCGGCACCGGGATCGGCACATTGACCCCGACCATGCCGATATCGGCCGCGGCGGCGAAAGTACGGGCGGCGTCGCCGTCGCGGGTGAAAATGGCGACGCCATTGCCGTATTCGTGATCGTTGACCATGCGCAGCGCGCCGTCGAAATTATCCGCGCGCGCCACCGAAAGCACCGGGCCGAAAATCTCTTCCTTGTAGATGCGCATGCCGGTCGTCACATGGTCGAACAGGCAGCCGCCCATGTAAAAGCCGTCTTCATAGCCCTGCAGGGCGAAATTGCGGCCGTCGACCAGAAGCTTCGCACCTTCGTTCACCCCGGTTTCGACATAGGACCGGACTTTTTCGAGATGCGCGCGGGTCACCAGAGGGCCGAAATCGGCCGAAGCGTCGGTCGAGGGGCCGATCTTCAGCGCCTCGACGCGTGGCACGAGGCGGCGGACCAGTTCTTCCGCCGTGCTCTTCCCCACCGGCACGGCGACGGAAATCGCCATGCAGCGCTCGCCGGCCGAGCCGAAGCCCGCGCCGATCAGCGCATCGACGGCCTGATCCATGTCGGCGTCGGGCATGACCACCATATGGTTTTTGGCTCCGCCGAAACATTGCGCGCGCTTACCGCTGGCGCAGGCTCTCGCGTAAATATATTGGGCGATCGGCGTGGAGCCGACGAAGCCGATGGCCCTGACGTCGGGATCGTCGAGCAGGGCGTCCACCGCCTCCTTGTCGCCGTTGACGACGTTCAGCACGCCAGCGGGCAGGCCGGCCTCGATCATCAGCTCCGCCAGCCTCAGGGGCACGCCCGGATCGCGCTCCGACGGCTTGAGGATGAACGCGTTGCCGACGGCGATGGCCGGGCAGAATTTCCACATCGGGATCATGGCGGGAAAATTGAACGGCGTGATCCCGGCGACGACGCCAAGCGGCTGGCGCATGGAATAAAGGTCGATGCCCGTCCCGGCTTCGGTCGTGTACTCGCCCTTCAACAAATGCGGAATGCCGATGCAGAACTCCGCCACCTCCAGCCCGCGCTGCACGTCGCCGCGCGCGTCGGCGATGGTCTTGCCGTGCTCGCGGGCCAGGAGGTCGGCGAGCTGTTCCATGTCGCGGTTGAGCAGTTCGACGAATTTCATCATCACGCGGGCGCGCTTTTGCGGATTGGTCGCGCCCCAGGCCGGCTGCGCCGCGCGAGCGTTTTCCACCGCCGCCCGCACTTCCGCCGCCGAGGCGAGCGGCACGCGCGAAATCGTCTCGCCGGTCATCGGCTGATAGGCGTCGGCGGAACGTCCCGACGCGCCCCGGACATGCCGGCCGCCGATAAAATGGGTCAGTTCCGCAACCATGTTTTTCTCCCGCGCTCGACAGCCAATTTCATCAAATCAATGTGTCAAAATCCCCCTTCGTTCCAGCCGGCAAGGGTTATGCCGCGTTTTTGCAAATTCAAAGCGCCGAAAGGTGTTTTCTCGACATGAAATCCTGCTGGTCAGCCCGCCGCCTGACCGGCCCATGGATTGCCTGCGTTTGCGAGCGATGCAAGCGCCGTGCTGACGCTCACGCACAATAGACGTGTCGATCATCCGGACAGCGGCGTCATGGGCGCTCGCCAGAGCAATCTTGATCGGCAGGTTCGCAAAGACCCGGACCGGAAATTCCAATCCTTGGCGCGCCCCGCCCGAGAAGGACGGCGACCCGCGTTCCGCACGTATCTCTTTTGCGATACACATATTATATCGAGGCGACAGTCTTGGAGGACCTTAAATGGCCGACAATTCGATGAAGTCCGAACTCCGCAATACCTGGGAGTTGGCGGCGCCTGGCTGGGCGAAGTGGGAACACGTTTTTTCCGCCGCATTGTCGGGTGCGACCGACGCGCTCATCGACATGGCCGGCGTCCGGCCCGGAATGCGCATTCTCGATCTCGCGTGCGGCGCCGGGAGCCAGACCATCCAGGCGGCGAGGCGCGTGGGTCCGAACGGCAAGGTAGTGGCCAGCGACATCTCGGGCGCCATGCTGGAGCATGTACGTCGAAACGCCGCTCGTGAAGGTCTTGAGAATATCGAAACGCTTGAATGTGCGGCCGACGAATTGGACAAAACGCAAGCGCCGTTCGACGCGTCGATGTGCCGAGCGGGATTGATGCTTTTTCCATCGCCGTCGGAGGCCCTGGAGGCCGTTCGACTTGTGCTGAAGCCCCGCGCGCGTTTCGCCGCGCTCGTCTTTACCACGCCGGCAAACAATCCCTTCCTGGCGCAGCCAATGGAGGTTCTTTTGCGCCATGCCCGCAAGTCGCGGCCCGCGCCCGGGCGACCGGGATTATTCGCCTTGGGCGCGAGTGGGGCCTTGGAAGGCCTGATGAGGGACAGTGGCTTCGTAGACGTGGAGATCAACACCGTGCGCGTGCGGCTTGCCCTGGCGAACGCTTCCGATGCTCTGCAGATGATCCGAGAGGGCGCCGGGGCTTACCGCGCTGTGGTGGCGGACCTTAGTGACGAAGCAAAATCCAAGGCCTGGGAGGAGGTCCATAAATGCCTGACGCAGTTTGAAGTCGGCGGCGGCTTTGCGACGGAGTTGGAGGTCGTTATAGGATCGGGCGCCCGACCCGGCTAGTTTTCGAAGGCTATTTCCGGAGAACGCGCCCCGCCCTGCCGAGAGAGACATGACCGAGCCGAAAATGGAGGAAACCCGCCGACTGTTCGCGCTCGACGACGACCATCGCGCCATAGCCGAAATGGCCGCCGCTTTCGCGCGCGAGGAAATCGCGCCCCACGCCGTCGCCTGGGACCAGGACAAGCATTTTCCCGTCGACGTTTTCCGCAAGGCCGCCGCCCTTGGCATGGCGGGCATCTATGTGCGCGAGGACGTCGGCGGCTCGGGATTGAGCCGGCTCGACGCCGCCCTGATCTTCGAGGCTTTGGCCGGGGGCTGCCCGACCGTCGCCGCCTATATTTCCATCCACAATATGGCGACGTGGATGATCGACCGTTTCGGCGACGCGGCGCTGCGGGAGAAATATGCGCCGCCTCTCTGCAAGATGGATCTCCTCGCCTCCTATTGCCTCACCGAACCGTCCGCCGGCTCGGACGCGGCGGCGCTGCGCATGCGGGCGCGACGCGACGGCGACTTTTATATACTGAACGGGGTCAAGCAGTTCATCTCGGGCGCCGGCGCCGCCGACCTCTATGTCGTCATGGCGCGCACCGCCGACGACGGGGCCAAGGGCGTCACCGCTTTCGTGGTCGAGAAGGATGCGCCCGGTCTGTCCTTCGGCGCCAACGAGAAGAAAATGGGCTGGAACGCCCAGCCCACCCGGCAGGTGATTTGCGAGGACTGCAGCGTTCCCGCCGCCAACCGCCTCGGGGCCGAAGGCCAGGGTTTTGGCGTCGCCATGGCCGGCCTCGACGGCGGCCGGCTGAACATCGCCGCCTGCTCGCTCGGCGGCGCGCAGGCCGCGCTCGACAAGGCCCTCGCCTATATGGAAGAGCGCCAGGCTTTCGGCCGGCGGCTCAACGAATTCCAGGCGTTGCAATTCCGCCTTGCCGACATGGCCATCGACTTAGAGGCGGCGCGCTCCATCCTGTGGCGCGCAGCGAGCGCGCTCGACGCCGGGGACCCGGAAGCGACCGCGCTTTGCGCCATGGCCAAAAAATTCGTCACCGACGCCGGCTTCAAGGTGGCGAACGAGGCCCTGCAATTGCATGGCGGCTATGGCTATCTCGCCGATTACGGCGTGGAAAAGATCGTGCGCGATCTGCGCGTCCACCAGATTCTCGAAGGAACAAACGAAATCATGCGCCTGATCGTCGCGCGGCGCATGATCGAAGCCAGGCGATGAGCGAGCGGGGAGCGGCAAAATGACCGATATCGCCTTTATCGGCCTCGGCAATATGGGCCTGCCCATGGCGGCCAATCTGGTAAAAGCCGGCCATCGGGTCGCCGGGTTCGATTTTTCCGCCGAAGCCATGAGCCGGGCGCGGCAAGCGGGGATCGAGGCGCGGGAGAACGGCGCCGAGGCCGCGCGCGGCGTGCAAGCGCTGGTCACCATGCTGCCGGCCGGAAAGCATCTGCTCGAAGCCTATGGCGGAGAAAACGGCCTGCTCGCGGCTGCAGCGCCGGGAAGCCTGTTCATCGATTGCTCGACCGTGGACATGGCCAGCGCCCGCGACGCTCATGCGGCGGCGCGACAAGCGGGCATGTTGTCCGTGGACGCGCCGGTTTCGGGCGGCGTCGCCGGCGCCTCGGCCGCGACCCTGACCTTCATGATCGGCGGCGAGGCGGAAGCGGTGGGGAAGGCCCGGCCCGTCCTTGCCGCCATGGGCAGGAAACTGGTGCATTGCGGCGCGGCGGGCGCGGGACAGGCGGCGAAAATCTGCAACAATATGATCCTCGGAATTTCGATGATCGGCGTCTGCGAAGCCTTTGTGCTCGCGGAAAAACTCGGCCTGTCGCATCAGGCGCTTTTCGATGTCGCTTCCACCGCCTCGGGCCAATGCTGGTCGCTGACCAGCTATTGTCCCGTTCCCGGACCGGTTCCGGCGAGCCCCGCCAATAATAATTACCAGCCGGGCTTCGCCGCCGCCCTCATGCTCAAGGACTTAAAACTCTCCCAGGAGGCGGCGCGCGAGAGCGGCGCGGCCACGGCGCTCGGCCTCCATGCGGCGGAAATTTTCGATCGTTTCGTCGCCGAGGGCGGCGGAAATGATGATTTTTCCGGCGTGATCCAGTTCATCCGCGCAACGACGGGAGCCTGAGTCGTGAACGAAAAATCCCTTTCCGGATACGAAACCATTCTGGTCGAACCGCGCGGCCGGGTCGCCCTGATCACCCTGAATCGGCCGCAGGCGCTCAATGCGCTGAATGCGCAGATGGCCAAGGATCTGACCTCGGCCGTCGCCAGTCTCGACACGGACGATTCCATCGGCTGCATGGTCTTGACCGGCTCGGCCAAGGCTTTCGCCGCCGGCGCCGACATCAAGGAAATGCAGCCGCTTTCCTATATGGAGGCGCATCGGCTCGACTGGTTTCACCTGTGGGACCAACTGGCGCTGGTCCGCAAGCCGATCATCGCCGCCGTTTCCGGCTTTGCGCTCGGCGGCGGCTGCGAACTGGCGATGATCTGCGATTTCATCATCGCCGCGGAGACGGCGAAATTCGGCCAGCCGGAAATCAAGCTCGGGGTCATGCCCGGCATTGGCGGATCGCAGCGGCTCACCCGCGCCGTCGGCAAGGCCAAGGCGATGGATATGGTGCTCACCGGCCGGATGATGGACGCGCAGGAGGCGGAGCGCTCCGGTCTCGTCTCGCGCGTGGTTCCAGCGGAAAGACTGCTGGAAGAGGCGCTGGAGGCGGCGAAAACCATCGCCTCCATGTCGCTGCCCGCGGCGCGGATGAACAAGGAGGCGGTGAATGTCGCTTTCGAGACGCCGCTGTCGCAAGGCGTGCGCTTCGAGCGCCGGTTGTTCCACGCGGCTTTCGCCATGAACGACCAGAAGGAGGGCATGGGCGCTTTCGTCGAAAAACGTCCGCCGCATTTTACCAATTCCTGACGCGGCGGCCCCGCCTTATAACCAACAGAATATGTTGATAGTCTCGACCGCTCCGAACCGGCGAGACACGAGACAAAGATGACTCCCAGCCAATGCCGGGCCGCGCGGGCCCTTCTCGACATGACCCAGCCCGAATTGGCCGAGGCGGCCCAGCTTGGCCTCTCGACCATTGTCGATTTCGAGAAATCGCGGCGCGAATTGTCGCCCGACGCCACCGAAAAAATCCGCGCCGCGCTGGAATCCGCCGGAATCGTCCTGCTCGACGCCGGCGCCAATCGCGACGGCGGCCCTGGCGTGCGGCTGCGCGACGGCCTTTCTTCCGAAACCATCTCGCTCGCCGATCTCAACGCTTCCAACGACGACTGAATTTTCGCCTTCTATTTGCCAGAAAGATGTATTTCTTTAGCGAAGTGAGAACCATTTCAAGGCTATAATGCATAGCTTATTCGCCCTCAGGTCCTTTCTTGAATGAGGCGCGGCGTATAACGGTCAGGCTTTTTGTAAAATCAGCTTTTTTTGGAGAACAACCGGCTTCCTCTTTTATGTGCGCCGCTCATCCGGCGCAGGAGGGTTCAAATGGACACGTGGCGGAGGATTTTACGGGCAGTCTTGCTTGAGGACGGCGCTCCCAGCATGTTTTCCGGCTTGGCGATCGGCGCTCCCGGCGCGGATCGTCAGCGCCAATACCCAAACTCAGCGACGGAAAGCGAAAAAAAGGGCGCCAAGCCGGCGCCGCGGACCACGGAACGTCCTTAGTATTATTACGGGGCTTCTTCCAGCCGCAAGACGTGGGCAAGGCGCGCGCATTCCTCCTTCACCGCCGGGACGGCCCATAAAAGACCCTCATCCTTCTCGTCGTTGAGGTCGCGGCCACGAAACATCTCGTCGGTGTATTTGGCGGATTTAGCCGGATCGTCATTTTTTGCCAGGCGACGCCGCGGCAGCGCTTTTCAAGATATTCCTCGTAGGATCTGCAGAAATAGTGGTTGACCCGGGCGGCGGAGAAATCGACCGCGCCGGCAATGCCCTGGGCTTCCATTTCCAGTGGCGCCCCAAGCCATGACGTCGGCGCCTTCCCTCATGAGAGGCGCGTGCATAGGGACCGACTCGGCCAATTTGGGCCGGAGGAAACTCTTTACATGATGATCGACCGGCGCCGTCGGCGATGACGCCAAATTGAAACGCTCGATCGTCAGGCCCGGCGCATAGGACGTCTGTCCGGCCGAACCGAAATTGCGCCAGTTGACGGCGACACAGGAAACATCTGGCGGAAAGCGGGAAAGGAAGCTTTGGACGCCCTCCCGCGATCCTATGTTGAGGAATTCGTCGGCGGCGAGAAACATCAGCCAGTCGGTGGCGCAAGTCAGCGCCGCATGGACATAGGCTGTGAATTGCGGCGATGCGTCGATATCGCGCCAGGGAAAATGGGCGTCGAAGGCGCCGTTATCTCTCAATGCCTGCAGGAGCTGCGGCGTGGAACCGTGCTGTCGCTTTCATAGATGACGATGCGATCGAAGCCGATCAGCCGGTGTTAGAGCACCCATTCGAGGAGATAGCGCGCCTCGTTCTTCACGATTGCGCAAAGCGAGCAACTCATCGAACCTCCTTTTGGACCGCCGCCCCGGCGATCAGATCACGCGCGCGTGAACAGCAAAGGTGAAAGATCTTTTCAGAAACAATAACATATAACGATGTTTTATAGCACAATCTGCGCCTTAATCGCGCCTCATTCGGCAAAGGCTTGGGCTTGCTGCGAAATTTTACCTGAGGGAAAGCATCAAATTGCAGCGCAAAAAGTGGCGCGCGACGCATCTCTTGGGGAAACCAAAGAGTTGATACGATATTAGCTATCGTAAAATTCAAAAAAAGGCGCCATAGTAGACGAAGCCCGCGCAGCAGAAAGGCCACCCCTCGGCCGGATGCTGCGCGGGTTAGTCGAGATAGGTCGGTGTGTGTGCGTCCCATCTTGGCCCCGGACGGCGTTTGACGTCCGGGTTTTTGTTTTTTTTGTGGGAGAATCGAGCGATGAACGCAAGCTGAGCACCTGCGACACATTGTCCACAAGGCGCTCCCAGCCCCATGGACGAAAATGACTCTCGCTCTATTGCCGCCTCATGTCTATCGCAAAAAAGCCACAATGGCCAAAAAAGTGGCTCGCCGACGATTTTAAAATTCACAGAGATTGACAGGCGAAAAGGCCCCGGTTTTGAGCCATATCCGCGCCCCCTCCGCCCCGGCGCGCGCGGAAAAATCGGCGCCGGCGGGCAGGCGCAGCCAGGACAGGCGCTCGAAAGTCTCGCCTCCTTCCACAAAGGAGCCGGAAAGGAGGAGCAGCTCCATTCCTTCCGGATTCGCCACTTCCATCGCGGCATTGGCCGGCCAGGTCCTGATCCGCACCTGTTCCGCGGGATTGTCATAAAGCAGGAACGACACCGACCCGTCGGCGTATCTTTCGCGTAGGCCTTCGCCCGGGCGCCGGACGATCGCTTCCTGGTCGTCCTTGCGAAACTGCCAGAGCTTGACGAAAAGGAGGCAGCCTTTTTCCGACCGAGGCGCATGGCTCGTCCCCGGCGGATTGCGGAAATAGGCGCCGGGCGGATAGGCGCCGTGCTCGTCCTGAAACACGCCCTCGAGAACCAGAATTTCCTCGCCGCCGGGATGTTCGTGGCGCGGAAAACGGCTCTTCGCCGCGTAGCGCACGATCGAAGTGGCGCGCGCTTTTTCCTCGCCGATGCGAAACAGCATGCGGCGATCGACGCCCGCCGCCGGGCTCGGCGTCCAGTCCATCCGGGCCGCATGGACCGCGGCCCGCCGGGAAAAATCATCATTCAGCCGCATAAGATCGAAACTCCCCGCCTTCCGCCCGCCGCCGGCGGCGCCCCAGCATAATCCCCGCCGCGACAAATTGCGATTGACGCCGCGCGGCGCAAGAAGCGACCATAGGCAATCTCGCCATCCGCGTGCGATTCACGGCGCCACCTCATTGACGGACAACGATTTTCCATCTGATTCGACACGTGGATCGGCGCGCCCCGCGCCGCTCGCGCGCGCGCTCGAAACATTCCTGGTCTTCCTGCGGCTCGGCCTGACCAGCTTCGGCGGGCCGGTGGCGCATATCGCCTATTTTCGCGCCGAATGCGTCCAGCGCCGCCAATGGCTCGACGAGAAGCTCTATGCCGACATTGTCGCCCTCTGCCAATTCCTGCCGGGGCCGGCGAGCAGCCAGACCGGCATGGTGCTCGGCTTTTTGCGGGCGCGGTATGTCGGCGCCCTCGCCGCCTGGCTCGGCTTCACCCTGCCTTCGGCCCTGGCGATCACGCTTTTCGCCTACGGGATCGCCGAACTCGGCGCGGTTTCCCATATCGCCTGGCTGCATGGGCTGAAAATCGTCGCCGTCGCCGTGGTCGCCCAGGCGGTGTGGAACATGGCGAAAAACCTCTGCCCGGACCGCGAGCGGGCGAGCCTCGCCGTAGGGGCGGCGCTTCTCACTCTCGCCTTTCCGTCGGCGCCGGGCCAGATCGGGGCCATTGTCGCCGCCGGCGTTTTCGGCTGGCTGTTTCTTCCCTCCGCCATCGAGGAGCAAGGCGCGTCTCTGCACGTCCCCATCAGCCGCGCCACGGCGGTCGGCGCCATGTTTGTCTTCGCCGCGCTTTTGTTCGGCCTGCCGTTGTTGGCGGCTTCGACCTCAAATCACGCCCTGGCCTTGTTCAGCAGCTTTTTTCGTTCCGGCGCCCTGGTTTTCGGCGGCGGCCATGTCGTGCTGCCCCTGCTTCAACAGTCGGTCGTGCCTCAGGGCTATATCAGCAATGACGCCTTTCTCGCCGGCTATGGCGCGGCTCAGGCGGTTCCCGGCCCGCTCTTTTCCTTTGCCGCTTTTCTGGGCGCGGCGATGAAACAGGCGCCGAACGGATTTGTCGGCGCCTTGCTCTGCCTCGTCGCCATTTACCTGCCGTCCTTCCTGCTGCTCGCCGCCGCCCTGCCCTTCTGGAGCGCTTTGCGCCGCCGCCCGGGCGCTCAAGCCGCGCTCAAGGGCGTAAACGCCGCGGTGGTCGGACTGTTGCTGGCCGCGCTCTATACGCCGGTTTGGACCAGCGCCATCCATTCCCCCGCCGATTTCGGCCTCGGCCTCGCCGCCTTCCTCCTGCTGGCCTGGTGGAAGACGCCGCCCTGGCTCGTTGTCCTTCTCGGCGCGCTTGGCGCCGAGGCGCTGGCGCGCCTATAGAACCGCCTATGCGTGAAATACAGAAGACAGCGATCCCCGCCGGCGTTTGGGCGCTCGGTTTCGTCAGCCTGCTGATGGACGTTTCCTCGGAGATGATCCACAGCCTTTTGCCCCTGTTCCTGACGACGGCGCTCGGCGCCGACGCCGCCGTGGTGGGCCTGATCGAAGGGCTCGGCGAAGCGACGGCCCTGATCGTGAAAGTCTTTTCCGGGGCGTTGAGCGACTGGCTCGGCCAGCGCAAGCGTTTGGCGGTCGCCGGCTATCTGGCGAGCGCGCTGACCAAGCCGCTCTTCGCCATCGCCACGGGGCCCGGCCTGGCGCTGTCGGCGCGGGTGCTGGACCGAGTCGGCAAAGGCGTGCGCGGAGCGCCGCGCGACGCCCTGATCGCCGATCTGACGCCGCCCGAAATGCTTGGGGCCGCATTCGGGCTGCGCCAATCGCTCGATACGGTGGGCGCGTTTCTGGGGCCGCTGGCCGCCGTCGGCCTGATGCTGGCGAGCGCGGACAATTTCCGCCTGGCCTTCTGGGTCGCCTTTCTTCCAGGTTTGGCCGCAGTCGCCTGGCTCGCTATTGGCGTGCGCGAGCCGGAGCATAAAAAGGCGGGGGCTAGGCGCAATCCGATCAGCGCCGCCAATCTGCGCCGGCTCGGGCCCGCCTATTGGCGACTTGTCGGAATCGGCGGCCTTTTTGCGCTTGCCCGCTTCAGCGAGGCGTTTCTTTTGCTGCGCGCGCAACAGAAGGGCGTTTCGATCGCCCTGACCCCCCTGGTCCTGGTCGCCATGAACGTTGTTTACGCTCTCGCCGCCTACCCAATTGGAAAACTCTCCGATCGCATCAGCCGCGACAAATTCCTGCCGCTCGGCCTGCTCGCCCTGATCGCCGCCGATATCTGCCTCGCCGCGACGCCGCATTGGGGACTGGCGCTCGTCGGGGTGCTGTTCTGGGGCCTGCATCTCGCGCTGACACAGGGGCTTTTCGCCGCCATGGTGGCGGATGTCGCGCCGCCAGACCTGCGCGGCTCGGCCTTCGGCTTTTTCAATCTGGTCAGCGGCCTCGCCCTGCTTTGCGCGAGCCTCGCCGCCGGCCTGCTGTGGGACCGTTTCGGCGCGGCCTCGACTTTCATCTTCGGCGCGGCGGTCAGCGCCTTGACCCTGCTCGCCCTTTACCTCCTGCCGCCGTCCCGCGCGGCTAAACAAAGCTAACGCAAGACCCTGTTGAAGAAATCCAGAGTGCGCTCCCAGGCGAGCTTGGCCGCCGCCTCGTCATAGCGCGGCGTCGTGTCATTGTTGAAGCCGTGCTGAACGCCCGGATAGAAGAAGGCCTCGTAGCGCGTTCCGGCCGCCTTCAGCGCCGCTTCATAGGGCGGCCAGGTGTCGTTGACCCTTTTGTCCTCGCCGGCGAAATGCAATTGCAGTTCGGCCCTGATGTCGCCGACCCTGTCGAGGTCCGGCGCGACGCCATAGAAGGGAACGGCGGCGAGGAGGTCGGGCAAGAGTTCCGCAAGCGTATTGACGACGCGACCGCCATAACAAAAGCCGACGGCGCCCAGCTTTCCGCTTCCCTCCGCCAGGTTCCGCAGATAGGCCGCCGCCGCAATGAAATCCTCGATGCATTGGCCCTGGTCGAGCTTGGCGAAAAGTTCGCGCGCTCGATCCTCGTCGCCGGGGTAGCCGCCGAGCGGCGTCAGCGCGTCCGGGGCGAAAGCGATGAAATTCTCCGCGGCCAGGCGCCGGGCGATATCCTCGATATGCGGGTTGAGGCCGCGGTTTTCGTGCACGACCAGCACGACCGGCGGTTTCGCCCCAATGGCGCCCGACCCTGGACTCGCAAAATAGCCGCGCAGAAGACCGGAGCCTTTCGGCGAGGAAATCGCGATCCTTTTCGCCGACACGCGCGGATCGTCGGGGCGAACCTGCTCCGCTTCGGCGAAACGCGGACTGAGCAGGTCGAGAAGCTCTGCCGCGCTGGCGCCGGCCATAACGGCAAAAGCGGAAGCGCCTTCGAGAAAGCCGCGGCGCGGGATCAATCCGTGGACATATTGATCGAACAGGCGAAGAACTTCGGGATGAAAATCCTTGGCGGTCAGCTGTGGCATGGCGTTGGCTCGCATTGCAGGAAAGGGAACGCAATCGCATTTCGGCGGTTCCCTTTACCCGGGTTTACCACAGGGGACGCGGCGGGGAGGACCATGAGAACTTCTTATCTATCGGCGGGCGCAAGGATTTTGGCGGCGCTGGCGCTGAGCGGCGCGGCGCTCGCCTTCTCGTTTCCGGCTTCGGCGCAAGGCATGATGGGCGGCGTCGATCTCACCTCGCCGGCCTTCACCAAATCGGATCTGACCCGCGCCGAAGTTCAGGCCCTGGTCGCCAAACTCAAGCCGGGCGAAAAACTCGACCTCGCCGACAAGAGCCTGAACGGCCTCGACATGTCCAAACTCGATCTCGCCGGCGTCAATCTGAGTGGCGCCCGCCTCAATCACACCAATCTGTCGGGCGCCGACCTGCGCGGCGCGAAGTTCGACGGCGTTTGGGCGCTCGACGCCAATTTCACCGGCGCCAACCTCTCCGGCGCGCATCTTTTCGGGGCGCAGTTCATGCGCGCCAAAATGGATCGCGCCAATCTTTCCGGCGCGCGCATCGTCGGCGATTTCTCCGGCGCGACCATGGCGGGCGCCGATCTCTCGGGCGCCAACGCCGCGGCCGATATGAAAAACCAGTCCATGGGCCTGATGAACGCCGTGATGCGCTCCGTCGATCTTCGCGGCGCCAATCTGTCGCACGCCAATTTTTCGCGGGCTAATCTCGAATTCGCGCAATTGAACAAGGCCGATCTTTCGGGAACCGATCTCTTCCGCGCCGACGCCTCGGGCGCCGACCTGCGCGGCGCCAAACTGACGGGCGCCAACCTCGAAGGGATCGATCTCGCCTCGGCCACGATCGACGCCGCCGCGGCCAAGGATTTTTCAAAGGC
>CAYRNB010000029.1:4137-8496 GCA_964425315.1 uncultured Rhodoblastus sp. | reverse complement strand
TCGATCTCGCCTCGGCCACGATCGACGCCGCCGCGGCCAAGGATTTTTCAAAGGCGCGCAATCTCGACCGCGCGACCCTGGAAAAATAACTTACCGCCACGCCAGCGCGATCAGCAGCGCCAAGACGAGCAAAGCGCAAAGCGCCTGCCAGAACAGCAGCGGGTTTTTCTCGTAGAACGCACGCTTTTTCGGCGCCGCCGGGCGACCGGATTGCGCGCCATGCTCGATCTCGAAAGCGAATTCGATCACGTCGCCATAGCGTTGCGCGCGATCGACCGCGATCGCCTTGGCGATGGCGGCGTCGAGCCAGGCCGGCAGATCGGGCCGGCGCGCGCAGAGCGAGGCCGGAGCGCCGAAGCGCGGCTTCTGAAAAGGCTCGATCTCGCCGTAAGGATATTTCCGCGCGAACATCCGATAGGCGGTCACGCCGAGCGCGAAAAGATCGGAGGCTTCGTCGCCGGGGGCGCCGGCGAAAAGTTCTGGCGCCATATAGGAAGGCGTGCCGGGAATGTCCTCAGGCGGAAAATCCTCGACCTGAGGCAGGCGCGCGACGCCGAGGTCGATCAACTTCAGTCCGCCGCCCTTGAGCAGCAGGACATTGTCCGGCTTGATGTCGCGGTGGATCACGCCGGCGCGATGCAGAACCGCGACGGCCCTGGCGATGCGGGTGATGAGCTGCGTCCCCTCCGCATAGTTTACGCGCGGCTCGCGGCGCAGGCGCTGCTCCAGCGTTTCGCCCTCGTAAAAGGGCATGACGGAATAAAGGCGCGTCTGGCGTTCCGGCTTCTGTTCGATGATCTCGCCGATCCAGGGGCTTCTCACCCGGCTTGCGACAAAAGCCTCGTTGACGAAGGCGCGGCGATAGACCTGCTCCGCCGCGACGCTCGGCTGCGGAAATTTGATCACGACCTCGGCGCCGGAGCGCAAATCCTGCGCCCGCATCAGCCGGCTGTAGCGGCCGTCCGAAAGCTTTGCGTCGATGCGGTAATCGTCGACGATCACGCCGATTTCCGGCGGCGGCAGGACCGGCAGACCGCCGATCTGATGGCTGATCTCGCTTTCCTCGGCCGGCGGCGTGTCGAGAATATCGACGACCAGAACCGTGGCGTTGTCGGCGCTTCCGGCGGCGAGCGCCGACAGGACCAGGGCGTGAGCGGTCGGCTCCGGCGCATGGCGGGCGCCGAGAATTTCGGCAATTTTGGCCTCGCTCAAAGCGCCATGCACGCCGTCGCTGCTCAGGAGATAGCGTTCGTGCGCGCGCAGCGGAAATTCCATATGGTCGAGCCGCAGCGCCTCTTCCAGGCCAACGGCGCGGCGCAGCACGTGGGAAAGATCGCCACGCCCCAGCACATGGTCTTCGGTCAGCTGTTCGAGAATCCCGTCGCGAAAGCGATAGAGGCGGCTATCGCCGACATGAAGGCAATGACCGGCGCGGCCTTCGAGGATGAGCGCGGTAAAAGTGGTCGCCATGCCGGCAAGATTGGGATCGGCCTGCGCCTGCGCGACGATCCAGCTGTTGATGGCGTCGAGCGCGCGCGCCCCCGCCTGGCGCACGCCGAGCGTTCCGGGCAGGCTGAATAAGCCGTCGAGAAACGAGCGCACCGTGAGCTCCGCCGCCTCGCGCCCGCCCTTGCCGCCGCCGACCCCATCGGCGAGCGCCGCCGCCACGGCGCGGCGCGAATCCCTGTGCGCCCGGCCGATGCGCGCGGCGGCGTAATCCTGATTGTCGGGCCGGCGGCCGCATTCGGAAGCGAAACCGATCTCGCAGCGGAGATCGCGATCGGGGCTTTGCAGGCGGCTCATGTCGGATAAGTCCAAAAGATGACGGCCGGATGCTACTCCGGTCGCCGTGTTGCATCATTGCATGGTGGCGTCGAGCGGAAAAATCAGATCCGCGCGCCGGAGACCGCGCCCCAGGTGGTGCGCCAGCGGTGCTTGACGAAGGTGAGGCCGGCGACGCCGAGCAGCGCCAGGCAGCTGAAGACCAGGAAGCCGGCCATGAAACCGCCGGTCATGCCCTTGGAGGTCGCCAAAGTCTTGGCGAGAAAGAAGCCGCCGACGCCGCCGGCGCAACCGACGAGGCCGGTCATCACGCCCACCTCATTGCGGAAGCGCTGCGGCAGCAGTTGGAAAACCGCGCCATTGCCCATGCCGAGGCTGAGCGCGCCGGTGGAGAACAGAGCGACGGCGAGCCAGGCGATGGCCGGCAGTTGCAACAGCGACCAGCCGCCGGCCACCGGCGCCGGTCCGACAGGCAGGAAAGCGACGGCGAAATAGCAGGCGGCGACCACCAGAAACATGACAGTCAGCGATTTGATGCCGCCGACGCGATCGGCGATGGCGCCGCCCACAGGACGGAAGGTCGAGCCGAAGAAGACGATCATCGCCACCATCAGACCCGCCGCGACGGGAGTCGTATGGAACTGGTTGACGAAATAGAGCGGCAGGGCGGAAGCGAGGCCGACAAAGCCGCCAAAGGTGATGAAATAGAAGAACATGAACCAGCGGCTGTCGGGATCGAGCAGCAGCTCGCCGTATTTCGCAAGCGGGATGCGGTTGACCGAACCGGGCGCGTCCTTGGCGGCGATCACATAATAGGCGAGGATCGCGATCATCGGAACGATCAGCACGCCATAGACGCCCTGCCAGCCCCAATGTTCGGCGATCGACGGCGCAAAAAGCGTGTCGAGAACGACGCCGAGGTTGCCGGCGCCGGCTATGCCCATCACCACGCCCTGAAGATTTGGCGGATACCAGCGTCCCGCCTGCGGCAGAGCGACGGCGAAGGAGGCGCCGCCGATCCCGAGGATGACGCCGAAGAGCGCAACCTGGTTCGGGCTGTGCAGACCGGAAATCCACACCAAGGCGCAGGAGATAGTGACCACGAGCTGACCAAGCGTTCCGGTCAGTTTCGATCCGATCGTATCGGCGAGAATGCCGAGCGGAATACGGAAAATCGCGCCAAACAGCACCGGAATGGCGACGAGCGTCAGCTTCTGCTCGATCGGAATGTCCATTTCTTTGGCGACATAGGCCATGAGCGGCCCAAGCGACACCCAGGCCATGAAGCTGATGTCGAAATAGAGAAAGGCGGCGAGCAAAGTCGGCCAGTGACCGGATTTCTTGAATTCGGAGATTTTCATTCTTTCACCTTCGGGTTTTTGATCAGGATCGTTGCGCCGCCGCTACGGCTTCGATTTCTTGTGGCGTTTCCATTTTGACGTCTTCGATCAGACGTTCGATTTCAGGCTTGCACGAACCGCAGCCGGTCCCCGCGCCGGTGGCCTCGCCGACCGCGTCGGCGCCGCTCAGGTTTTTCGCGCGTATGGCGTCGCGGATCGCGTTGGCCCCGACGTTGAGGCAGACGCAGATTTTCCTGCCGGGATCACGGCATGTGGCCGGCGGACGGCCGGCAAGAAGGGCGAGCGGAATGGCGCCTTCCTGCGCGAATTGTTCGCAAACCCAGGCGCGGGCGACCGCGACCGGATCGCGCGCGACAAAAAGCGCACCGAGAATTTGACCGTCCCGCGCCGCGACGCAGCGATAGGCGCCGCCCTGCTCGTCCCGTAGGACGATCAGTTCGCAGGGCTCACCCTCGCCGAGGCTGAAAATTTTCCGCGCCTCGGCGTCCCAATCCGTAACGGGGGAGAGGCCAGCGAGTTCGAGCCGCCAGCCGGCGGAAATACGCGCCCGCGCCCAATATTCGCAGCCGAGATTCTCCGGTTTGCCGCGGGTCACGGCGAAGCCGAACCATTCGGGCCAGACCGGCTCGACGGCGACCGGCGACGCCTTGCTTTCCGGCTGGCCGGAAACGGGATCGGCGACCGGCGCGACCAGAACGCCCACCCGCGCCTGCGAGGCGAAATCGTCGTTCCAGTGGAACGGCGCGAAGACGGCGCCGCGCCTTTGCCGATCGGTGATCTGCGCGCGCAGCAGGACCGAACCGCGCGCGTTGCTCAGGCGCACGAGGCCGGCCGCCTCGACGCCAAGTCGCGCCGCGTCCAGCGGATTCAATTCGGCGAAAGGTTCGGCGATATGCTGCAGCAGGTTTGGCGCGCGGCCGGTGCGCGTCATGGTGTGCCATTGGTCGCGCACCCGGCCGGTGTTGAGGACAAAAGGATAGTTTTCATTGACCGGATTGGCGACGCCGCGATAGGGCGTGGCGATGAAACGCGCGCGCCCGTCGTGCGTAAAAAATTTGCCGTCGGCGAAAAAGCGCTTCGGCTTTCGTGGCGCCGGCGCGCCCGCCGGAAGCGGCCATTGGAAGGGCGCGAGCGCGTCGTAATCGCCGTCGGAGATGTTCGCCAAAGCGGAAATGTCGAAATCGCGCTTGCCGCCGTTATCATAGCCGGAGAGCGC
>CAYRNB010000029.1:0-4037 GCA_964425315.1 uncultured Rhodoblastus sp. | reverse complement strand
ACGACCACAAAGGGACATTTGCGTAGGGCGGCGCGAACGAAATCCGCGTCCGGCAGGCTGTCGACCGGATTGGTGGCGACGATCCACACCGCCTTGACGCGGCCTTCGTCGATCGCCTGAAAGAGTTCGACCGCCGTCAGGCCGGCTCGGTCGGCGATGCGCGGCGATTTCCAGAACTTCTGCACCGTCCGGCGATGGGCAGGATTGTCGAGGTCCATATGAGCGGCGAGCATATTGGCGAGGCCGCCGACTTCGCGGCCGCCCATGGCGTTGGGCTGGCCGGTGACCGAAAACGGCCCCGCGCCCCGTTTGCCGATGCGCCCGGTCAGGAGATGGGTGTTGATGATGGCGTTGACCTTGTCGGTCCCGGCCGAGGACTGATTGACGCCCTGCGAATAGACGGTGACGGTTTTTTCCGTCGCGACGACGAGATTGTAGAAGCGCTGAATGTCTTCACGCGACAGGCCGGTTTCCGCTGCAACTTTTTCGATCGTCCAGATTTTCGCCGCCGCCAACGCATCCCCGACGCCTCTGGTATGATCGGCGACAAAATTTCTCTCGCGCTTGCCCGCGCGCTCCAGTTCGCGCAGCAGGCCGCAGAAGAGAGCGACATCCGAGCCCGGCGCGAGCGACAGATGCAGATCGGCGATTTCACTCGTCGCGGTGCGGCGCGGGTCGATATTGACGACCTGCGGCAGGCCGCCGCGCTTTTCGCGCGCCGCCGCAATCCGCTGATAGAGAACCGGATGGCACCAGGCGAGATTGGAGCCGACCAGCACGATGAGATCGGCTTCCTCCAGATCCTCGTAGACGCCTGGAACCGTATCGGCGCCGAAGGCGCGCTTGTGGCCGGCGACGGAAGATGACATGCACAGGCGCGAATTGGTGTCGATATTGGCCGAGCCGATAAAACCCTTCATCAACTTGTTGGCGACGTAATAGTCTTCCGTCAGCAATTGGCCGGAGACATAGAGCGCCACCGAATCCGGCCCATGTTCGGCGATGGTTTTGGCGAACGTCGCGGCGACGAGATCGAGCGCCTCTTGCCATGAAGCGCGCGCGCCATCAATCTGCGGATGAAGCAGGCGCTCTTCCTCGACCAGCACTTGCGCGAGATTGGCGCCTTTTACGCAGAGCCGGCCGAAATTGGCCGGGTGCGTTCTATCGCCGGAAACGCGCGCATCTTCACCGTCAATCTCGACGGCGACGCCGCAGCCCGTGCCGCAATAGGGACAGGTGGTGTTGATTGTCCGCGTCATGAACGTCAGTCCGTTTTCACGCCGGCGCCGCCACGCCCATGTCGAGATAGATGCGGCCGCGCTCGATCTTCACCGGAAATTTGCGCGCGCACCCCTGGTCGGCGCCCGCCGCTTCGCCGCTCTCCAGATCGATGATCCAGTTGTGCAGCGGACAGGCGACCTTGCGGCCGTGGACAATGCCTTCGCTCAGGGGGCCGCCCTTGTGCGGACATTTGTTTTCCAGCGCGAAAAATTCATTTGAAGCTGTGCGGAAGACCGCGATCTCACGACGCGGCGTGCGCACCGTGCGGGCGCCGCGCAAGGGAATGGCGGTGACCGGGCCGCAGTCAAACCAGTAGATTTTGCCTTCTTCCATTTGTCGATTTCCTTATTCGGCCGCGATCGGATGGATCGGCGACAGCACCGCGAGCGGCGTGAATTCATGCAGATCCTTGCCGGCGACGCGCTCGGCCCAGGGATCGCGGCGCGCGACCCGCTGCGACCGGACGAAGCGCTCGAAAAGCGCCTTGCGCGCTTCATGGTCGTCCATGATCGTCTTGCGCACGCGTTCGAGGCCGGTCTTTTCGACCCACTTGTAGAGGCGGTCGAGATAGGCGGCCTCTTCGCGATACAGCTGCAGGACGGCGGCGGTATATTCGAGCGCCTCCTCCTCGGTGGCGACATGGCCGAGCAGATCGGTGGCGCGCACAAGCAGGCCCGCCGCGCCCGCAATGTGGATGTCGTAGCCGGAATCGACGCAGATGATTCCGATGTCCTTCACCGTCGCCTCGGCGCAATTACGCGGACAGCCGGAGACGGCGAGCTTGACTTTCGCCGGCGTCCAGGCGCCGCACATCAGGCGCTCCATCTTGATGCCGAGGCCGGTGGAATCCTGTGTGCCGAAACGGCACCAGTCGGAGCCGACGCAGGTCTTGATCGTGCGCAGGCTCTTGCCATAAGCGAAGCCCGACATCAGGCCGGAGGCGATGAGCTGCGCCCAGACGGCGGGCAGGTCCTGCTTCTTGACGCCGAGCAAATCGATACGCTGGCCGCCGGTGACCTTCACCATGGGGATTTTGAAACGATCCACCACATTGGCGATGGCGCGCAATTCCTGCGCGCTGGTGACGCCGCCCCACATGCGCGGCACCACCGAGAACGTGCCGTCCTTCTGGATATTGGCGTGGACGCGCTCGTTGATGAAACGCGCCTGGTAATCGTCCTGATATTCGCCCGGCCAGTCGCAGACGAGATAATAATTGAGCGCCGGCTGGCAGGACGGACAGCCGCCCGAGGACTTCCAGCCCAGCTCCTGCATGACCGCCGGCAGCGACTTGAGTTCTCTCTCCTTGATGCGGGCGCGCACTTCCTCATGCGTCAGGTCGGTGCATTTACACATCGGCCGCCGGCCGGACGATTGATAGGCGTCGCCGAGCGTCGCGGCGAGCAGCGTCTCGACCTTGCCCGAACATTGGCCGCAGGAAGCGGAAGCCTTGGTCCTGGCGCGGATGTCGTCGATGGTTTTCAATCCGCCGGATTGGATCGCCGCGACGATCGCGCCTTTGCTCACGCCGTTGCAGCCGCAGATTTCCGCATCATCCGGCAAGGCTGCAACGGCCGCCATAGGGTCCAGCGGGGACCCTCCCTGATAGGCCTGGCCGAAAATCAAAGTATCGCGAATGTTGGCGACGTCCTCGCCCTTCTTCAACAGGTCGAAATACCAGGCGCCGTCTTCCGTATCGCCGTAAAGCACCGCGCCGACGATTCTGTTGTCGCGCAGAACGACGCGCTTATAGACGCTGCGCGAGGGGTCGCGCAGAACCACTTCGTTGTTTTCGTCGTCGTCGGAAAAATCGCCGGCGGAAAAGAGATCGATGCCGGTGACTTTAAGCTTGGTGGAAGTGACGGTCGGCGTGAAACCCGACGGCTTCTCGCCGGCGATTTCGCTCGCCAGCACTTTCGCCATTTCATAGAGCGGCGCGACCAGCCCGTAGCATTGACCGCGATGCTCGACGCATTCCCCGACGGAGTAAATGTCGGGATCGCTGGTGCGCAGATGGTCGTCGACGACAACGCCGCGATTGCATTCGAGGCCGGCCGCCTTGCCAAGCGCCATATTGGGGCGAATGCCGACCGCCATGACAACGAGATCGGCAGGGAGAATCGTCCCATCTTTCAGCCGCACGCCGGACACCCTTTCCGGGCCGAGGATCGCCTCGGTATTGGCGCTCGTGTAAACGTCGATCCCCCTTGCGGAAATCGCCTTTTGCAGGAGATAGCCGGCGTTGGGATCGAGCTGTCGCTCCATCAGGGTCGGCATGAGATGAACGACAGAAACCTTCATGCCCTTCATGGCGAGTCCGGCCGCCGCTTCGAGGCCGAGCAGGCCGCCGCCGATGACCACGGCGTTCCTGCCGCTACGCGCCGCTTCGTGCATTTTCTCGACATCGTCGAGATCGCGAAAGGTGACGACGCCGGAAAGATCGGCGCCCGGAACCGGAATGACGAAAGGCTGCGAGCCGGTGGCGATCACCAGTTTGTCGTAAGGAATTTTTTCGCCCGCGGCGGTTTCGACCGTCTTGGCCTCGCGGTCGATGGCGACGATCGACTCGCCGCGACGCAATTCGACGCCGTGCCTGGCGTACCAGGCCTCGTCGTGAATGATGATTTCTTCATAGGTCTTTTCGCCGGAAAGCACCGGCGAAAGCATGATGCGGTTGTAGTTGACGCGCGGTTCGGCGCCGAAAACCGTGACCGACATCGCATCGTAGTTTTTGGCGAACAGCTCCTCCATGGCGC
>CAYRNB010000028.1:0-38645 GCA_964425315.1 uncultured Rhodoblastus sp. | reverse complement strand
GCTCGACGTGGTCGAACGCGAAGCTGGCGGCCCGACAGGTCGGCGGGCAGAGCGATGATCGGGCGGCGCGGCGGGAAAGGCATAAAAATCGTCGTCGTGCTTCCCGGGTGCTGCCCAAACTGATTTTCTGGGAAGCACGTCCTCTTAAAATATCTGCTAACTGATTGATTTCGATGGTGAGCGCGCAGGGACTCGAACCCTGGACCCTCTGATTAAAAGTCAGATGCTCTACCGGCTGAGCTACGCGCTCCCTCGAGGGGCGAGAGGGGAAGTACTAGGCTTCTCCCCCCCGGTCAATAGGACGAAGAACCCTTCGTCTAAGCCCGCGCCGGACGGCTCAGCGCCTCAATCGGCGCTCGACCAGCCGCCAGACCCTGGGATTTCTCTTGATCGCAGCCTTCGCCGCCAGCGAGGCGGTATAAAACGGCCACGCCAGCAATCCCACCAATCCGACCGGAACCAGCGCGTCGGCCATGGGCTCGACTTCATCACAGAATGTCGCCTTGTAGCGGGCGTCGCCGAGGCCAAGATCGAAGACGGCGATTTTTCGCGCGCAGGCGTCGCGCAGGACATAAGTGAGCAAGAGGTCGCCTGGGCTGGATTTGGCGATTTCGGGATCGGAGTCGAAGGAATTGAAAAGGCCCTGCAGCCGGCCGCCGCTCAGCCCAGCGGCGAAAGTCGCCACAATGCGGTCGCCGAGGGCGAGCGCGTGCAATTCCAGCGGCGGCGCGCCGTCGGCTCCGAAACGCGTCAGCGCCCGATAAAAGGCGCGCGCCGCCGCCTCGCCGGCCTCGTCCGACAGGCCGGCGTAGCGCTGGCGCTTCTGGGTGAAAAAGGCGTCAAGGATTTCGTCGGCCTCCGCCTCGCCGCGGGCGCGGAAGTAGCGAAGCGCGCCCATCGCGGCGAGACGCTTTTCCTTCTTGCGCAATTTTTTCCGCGTGTCGGCGGAGAGACGGCCGGACAGAAACACCTCGCCATCGTCGGCAAGGCGCGCCGCATAGGCGTTGCTGGCGGAAGGCCGGTGCGCCAGCAGAGTTAATGGATTTCTTTCGCCGCGCCACCGCAGAGGCATGTTCATCAGGCGATAGATGTGCGGTCCGCGCCTGGCGCGGCGCGCCGCCTGGCGTAACAGCAGGCGCAAGTCCCTGGCGCTGGCGTCGCAATCGGCGGCGAACAGGCCGAGATTGTAATTCGAGTGTTTGCGGCCGAGAAATTGCGCCACCCGCAATGGGCCGAAGCGGAACAGGCCGAGAGGCAGCAAGGCGCGGGGCGCGCCGTTTTCGCCGCGCGCCACCACGAAGAACGGTTCGATCCCGTCCCTGGCGCCGAAAGTCTTCAACCAGCTCAGTACGAAAGGCTCGCTCTGATAGAAGGAGCCGGATTTCGCCGGCGAAAGCGCGCGCCAGGCGGCCAGGGCCTCGGCGGGATCCCGCAGGACTTCGACATCGGCGAAAAAACGCCCGGACGGGCGAGCGATCGCGTCCGTGGAGGCGGCGTGGGTCGGCGGCGCGGCGGCGTTCATTGATGTTTCCCTGCGTCGTAGAGGCGTTTCTAGCAATAAAAGGTCAACGCATGATTGCTAACCTGCCCGCTTTAGTCGCATTCGACGTCCGGAGCGGGAATGAGCCTGAAGAATCATCTGATCGCCGCCGGATTCGGCTTGTTTCGCGCCACGGGATTACATCGCCTGACCGGCGATTTCTGGCGCGGGCGCGGCGTGATCCTGACATTTCATCGCATCCGCCCGGCCGAATCATCCGGCTTTGCCCCCAACGCTCTGCTCGAAATCACGCCGGAATTTTTCAATTCCGTCCTGAAGCGACTGCGCCAAAGCGGGCTCGACATCGTATCGCTCGACGAGGCGGCGGCGCGGCTGGCGCAAGGAAGCGGCGCGCCGTTCGCGGTTCTGACCTTCGACGACGGCTTTCGCGATGTCGTCGAACATGGACTGTCCATTCTCGAGCGCCATGGCGCGCCGTTCGCCTCCTATGTCGCCGCCGGTTTTGCCGACCGCAGCGCGCGCCTGTGGTGGGTGGAGCTTGAAGAAGCGATCCGCCGGCTGGAGCGCGTCGACCTCGATTTCGATGGCGCGCGCCTGTCGCTGCCGGCCGGGAGCGACGACGAAAAAAGCGCAAGCTTCCAGCAAATCTATCGGCTGTTGCGCGGCGGCGACCAGACCAGGCTGTTGCGCGCCGTCGCCTCGCTGCGCGACCAGGCGGGCCTGGATTCGCGCGCCCTGGTCGATTCCCTTTGCCTCGACTGGAGCGAATTGCGCGCGCTCGCCGGCCACGAACTGGCGACGATCGGCGCCCATACGGTCACCCATGCGCGGCTTGCCGGCCTGTCGGAAGAGGCCGCGCTGATGGAAATGGCTGAAAGCCGCGACCGGCTCGAGCGCGAACTCGGCGGCAAATGCCGCCATTTCGCCTACCCTTATGGCGACGCGCAATCGGCTGGGCCGCGCGAATTCGCCCTCGCGACGCGGCTCGGCTTCGAGACGGCGACGACGACGCGGCCGGGCATGATCTTTCCCGAACACGCCGCCCATATGCGCGCCCTGCCCCGACTGTCGGTCAACGGCCTGTGGCAGGACATGGCCGCTTTCGACGCTTTGCTTTCCGGCGCGCCTTTCGCCTTGTGGAACCGCGGGCGCCGGGTCAACGTCGGCTAACGCCGTCAATCGTCTCGCTTTTCCATCCAGGCGATGAGCGGAACGAGCGGAATGGCCCAGCCTAATCCGAGCGCGGCGAAAATCAGCATGCGCCAGAGGCCGGATTCGACCCTCATCGCCGTTTTCTGCGCCACAACCATGGCGAGAAGCGCATAGACGATGACGAACAGAACCATGACGATGGCTCCGATCAGCTTGCGGCTGCGGTTGCGCATGAGAACCTCCAAGCCTCGGCTTTATCCCTCCTGACGGCCCTTGGGCAAGGCGAGTTCGGAATTTTGCGCCTTTTTACATTTACGGGCAGTTCATGGTCGGTGGCACAAAAAGGCGCTGACGCGCGTTTCAGCAATTGTGCGAACTATCGTCCTGGGGAGAATTTTATGCGCAAACTTACTTTTTCCGCCCTTCTCTTGGCTTGCGCCGCCGGCGCCTTCGCTTTCTCGCCCGCCCAGGCGCAACCGTCGGCCCCGATGACGCCCGCGCCTACCCGGCCGCCGGCCCCGAACCCGCCGCCGGCGCCGCCCTCCCAACAGGCGGCCCCCTACCGGCCTGCGCCTGCTGGACAGCCGGGCTGGATCGCGCACATGTGCGGCCGCAACGGCATGGGCATGGGCATGCACGGCCACATGCGGCCGCCGTGGAGCGGCTATATGGCCGAGCGTCTGCGGCTCACGCCCGCCCAGATGACCGCCCTCAAGGATCTGCAGGAGGCGCGCGCCAAAGCCCACGCCGACGCCAGGGCGGCCATCTGCGCCCATAGGCCGGACCTCTCGACTTTCGAGAAACGGCTGGCCTTCCGCCAGACGATGATGCAGATGCGGCTCGACCGGATGAAGGCCTTGGCGCCCAAACTGATCGCTTTCTACAACAGCCTCGATGCGCGCCAGAGGGTCGAATTCGAGGCCATGCTCCGCGAACATCGCGGACACAGAATGGAAATGCGGGGCAGGATGATGCAGATGCGCGGCAGGATGATGCAAATGCGCGAAGACATGATGGGTCCGGACGGCGGCGGCTATCCGGGCTACGGCGACGAATAGGCACAGCGGCGATGCGAGCCGAACGAAAACCGCGCCGGCGGATCCGGCGCGGTTTTTCTTTGCGCTTTCGGCAAGTTGGCCTAAGAAGTGAGCGCCTTTGCGCCGGAATGCGACATGAAACACAAAGACCCGCAACAATCAGAACAGAAGCAAGACGCATTTCGCGCTATTCGCCTGTGGCTTTGGACTGTCGCGGCGCTGATATTTGTCATGGTCCTGGTCGGCGGCGCGACCCGGCTGACGGAATCCGGCCTTTCCATCACTTTATGGAAGCCCGTGACCGGCGTCATTCCGCCACTCTCCGCCGCCGACTGGCAGGCGGCTTTCGACCGATACAAGCAGATTCCGCAATATCGGGACATGTTCCCGGGCATGACCCTGGCGCATTTCAAATATATCTACACCTGGGAATGGAGCCATCGCCTGCTCGGCCGGCTGATCGGCGTCGTTTTTCTTCTGCCTTTTCTTTATTTTCTCGCCAGGGGCCGCATTGTCGGTCGCCTGCGCTGGGGGCTCGCCGGCATCTTCGCCCTCGGCGCGCTGCAGGGATTCGTCGGCTGGTGGATGGTCTCGTCCGGCCTGGCCAGTCGCGTCGAGGTGGCGCAGCAGCGGCTCGCCATCCACCTGCTGCTCGCCTCGGTGACTTTCGTCGCCGTGATCTGGACCGCGACGGGCCTCGCGCCCAATTATCGCGACCCTTTCGGCCGCGACGCGCGCGTGTTCCGTTGGGAGGCCGCGGCGCTGATCGTACTGGTCCTGATCCAGATCGGCTTCGGCGCCCTGGTCGCCGGCCTGCGCGCCGGCCTCGTCTATAATACCTGGCCGCTGATGGACGGGCGCTTCATCCCGCCGATGAACCATCTGTTCGTTCTTTCGCCCTGGTACAGCAACTTCATCAATAATATCACGTTGGTGCAGTTCCAGCACCGGATGATGGCCTATCTGGTCGTGGCGGCGGTCTGGCTCCACGCGCTGCACATCAGCCGGGAAACCCTGGCCAAACGGGCGGTGCGGCGGGCCCTCCTCCTCGGCGTCTTGGTCCTGGTCCAGGTGGCGCTGGGGATCACGACCCTGGTTTTGGTCGTGCCGATCTCGGCGGCGCTGCCGCATCAGGCGACCGCCATGCTGGTGCTCGCCCTTGCGACCGTGCACCGACGCAAGATGGCTTAAGACCGCTATAATTCGCCGCGCGCGACGAGCGCGATAGGCGACCGCCGACGACCTTGAATGAACCCGGCGCTTGGAATCCACGGCCGCCAATTTGGGGCCGGAGGGACGATGCGCGCCACAACCCCATCGCTACATATCTCTACTTATTTCTTAAATATATATCTTAGTGCATTGTATTACGTTGATTTTTTGTTAGAAGCGAAACCTATGCGATTTTGGCCGGCCTGCTATGAATTTTTGTGCATTGCACAATTGATGCTGCATCGCAATATACTCAACTTAAGTATAAGCCATCGTCTGAAGATGGCCGTCGCCGGTCGTTCGCTGCTGAGAACGGGCGGTCTCTCCAATATTGAACGCAGGGACTAAAACATGCAGAACAGCCATCGCATCGCCGCCGTCGCGCTCGCCGCCGGCCTTATCGCTTCAGCCGGCGCCGCTTCCGCCGAACCGTCGGCGGTTCACGCGGTAAAGCCCTATCAGGGGATCATGCTCAACGTCGGCTCGAAACAACTCGGCGGCTATTTCGTCAACGCGGGGGGGCGCTGCAATCTGAACATGGTCATCGCAGACGCCTATCATGAAGGCCGCGACCCAGCGTCCGGACCCACAATGCGCGTGCAAATGACGGTGGACGTCGACAAGCCCGCGCTTCTCGACACGGCGGAAGGCAAGGTCGTCCAGTTCGATTGCCAGAACGGCGCCCGGGAGATGAGCGCCACGACGAGCGACCAGGTCTCCTATTTCGTTACGGCCCAATAAGCCCGACGCGAATTCTGGAATAGATAAAGGCGCGGCGACGAATTCGCCGCGCCTTTTCTTTTTTCGGCCGGCGCCGGGAAGCGTTGGCCCCCTGCCCTCTACCGCTCCAGGAAGGCGCGCGCCTCGTCTGAAAACGGCTTGGAACGCCTTGTCGTGACGTCGGTCAGGACGACAACGGTCTCCGCCGTGGCGACGCATTGCCCGTCCTGGAAAACCGCCTGGTCCAGGCTCAGCGAACTGCGCCCGACGCGGGCGACGCGCGTGCCGATCTCCACCTCTCCCGGCCAGTTCACTTCCCGCAATAAATCGAGCGCAAGCCGGGCCAGCACAAATGCGCCATTCTCGCCCAGAAGATCCGCGTCGCCGTTCAGCAGCATTTCGACGCGGCCGGTCTCCAAAAAAGTGGCGAAAACCGCATTGTTGACGTGGCCCTGGCGGTCGGTGTCGCCATAGCGCAATTTGTCGCGTGAAACCCAACGAAAATCGGCCAGCGTTGGGACGGACGCGGAATTATCCTGCGCCATGCCGCCTACCAGAACACATTCGCGATGACGACGATGAGCGCATAGACGACGATGGCGAGGAAGGTCGTGTAAAGCGCCTTCTTGCGGAAGTTCGGCGTTACCGGCGCGCCCGAATCGGCTCCTTCCGGCGCCTCGACGCCCGCCTGTTCGTGGCTCTGCACGCCGATGGGCAGGATGACGAACAGGCACAGCCACCAGGTCGTGACGAAGATGGCGATGGATACGAGAAGCGGAAAGGGTTCGAAATTGAATTGATGCATTGTCCCTCCCCGGGGCACTTCATACGATTTACCCACGGAACGTGCGCAAATCGTGTCAGACTTGCTCGATTTCGACCAATGTGCCGTTGAAATCCTTAGGATGCAGGAACAGCACCGGCTTGCCGTGGGCGCCCGTCTTCGGCTCGCCGTCGCCGAGCACCCGCGCGCCGCCCGCTTTCAATTTGTCGCGCGCAGCGATGATATCCGCAACCTCATAGCAGAGATGATGCATGCCGCCGTCGGGATTTTTCTCCAGAAATTTGGCGATGGGCGAATTGTCGCCGAGCGGCTGCAAAAGCTCGATCTTGGTGTTGGGCAGTTCGATGAAGACCACGGTCACGCCGTGTTCCGGCTGCGGCGTCGGCGCCGAAACCTTGGCGCCGAGCACGTCGCGATAGGTCGCCGCGGCGGCGTCCAGGTTTTTCACCGCAATGGCGACATGGTTGAGACGGCCGATCATTTTTTGCTCCTGAAAAAATCAAACTTCGATCGCCAGCACATGCACATGCGGCTTCTTGCCCCAGGCCGCGGCGACCGCCGCCCGCACCGCCTTTTCCACCGCCGTGCAGGCCGTGTCGGGATCGCGCTTGCGCGCCCGCGGCAGGCTGTCCAACGTATCGAATAGGGCGCGGTCGATCACCTCGTCCATTGGACGATTGTCGCGCGTCATTTGTGGCAAGCCAAATTTGGTTACGTCCGGCACGCCGGCGATATCGCCCTTGCCGTTGACGGCGAAGGCGATGGAAATGATCCCCGCCGCCGCGAGGCGATGGCGCTGGCGGAAGCAATCGTCCTTTTCGGACAGGATGACGTCGCCGTCCCGATAAAGCCTGCCATGAGCGATCTGCGGCAGATGGGACGGCTTTTCGGGGCCGAGCGAGATCATGTCGCCATTATGCGCCACCAGGACGTGCTCCACGCCCATTTCGCGGGCAAAACGCGCATGGACCTGCAGATGCAGCGCCTCGCCATGCGCCGGCACGGCGATCTGTGGCCGCAGCCATTGGTAAAGCTGGCGCACTTCGCCGCGGCGCGGATGGCCGGAGCAATGAATGAGCGCGTCGCGGTCGGTCAGCACGTCGATTCCCCGGAGAATCAGGCCATTGACGATGGCGTTGACCTCGCGCTCGTTGCCGGGAATTGTGCGCGAGGAAAAAATCACGAGATCGTTCGGCGAAAGTTTCACCGCGTGATCGCCGCGCACGATCCGCGACATGGCGGCGCGCGCCTCGCCCTGGCTGC
This sequence comes from uncultured Rhodoblastus sp., assembly GCA_964425315.1. GTDB lineage: Bacteria > Pseudomonadota > Alphaproteobacteria > Rhizobiales > Beijerinckiaceae > Rhodoblastus. The sequence continues at coordinate 30,976 of CAYRNB010000028.1, read as the reverse complement.
CCGTGGCGAGCACCAGCACACGATGCGCCGGCAACCGGGCGAAGCATTCCGGCGAGAGAAATTCGGGCGCGCCGTCGAGATAGCCGCATTCACGCGCCAGAAGCAGCACACGCTCCATGGCGCGGCCGGCGAGCACGACCTCGCGGCCGGCGTCGCGCGCGGCGAGGCAGACCGCACGCAGCCGCGCGACATTGGAGGCGAAAGTCGTGACCAGAACCCGCCCCTTGGCCGCGCCGATTCTTTCGCGCAGGACCTTCGCGACTTCCGCTTCCGAAGGGCTTTCGCCTTCACGCAAAATGTTGGTGGAATCGGAAATCAGCGCCCGCACGCCCTCGTCGCCGATCGCCTTGAGCCGCGCCGTATCGGTCGGCAGGCCGATTCCAGGCGCGCCGTCGAGCTTCCAGTCGCCGCTATGGACCACGGTTCCCGCCGGGGTGCGGATCGCCAGCAGATTGGCTTCGGGGATCGAATGCGACATGGGCACGAATTCGATCTCGAACGGCCCGAGCTGCAGTCGGCCCCCCTGGGCGACGAGTTCGATCGGCACGTCCGGCGCGCCTGGCTCTCCAAGGCGGCGCGCATGCAGAAGGCCGGCGGCGAAGGGCGTTGCATAGACCGGGCAGCCGAGGCGCGGCCAAAGGGACGCGATGGCGCCGATATGATCCTCATGCGCGTGGCTGACGACCAGACCGAGCAGGTCTTTCCTGTTCTTTTCGATGAAGCCCGGATCGGGCAGGATCAGATCGACGCCGGGCATGTCGCCCCCGGCGAAGGCGACGCCGCAATCGACCATGATCCATTTGCGGTTTTTTGCCGTTCCGTATCCATAAAGCGCGGCGTTCATGCCAATTTCGCCGAGGCCGCCGAGCGGGGCGAAAACGATTTCCTCGGTGTCTGCCGCCATTACCTTTAAGCTTTCAAACTCTTCGCCGCCGGCCCCAAAAACACGTCGCCGGCCTCGATCCTCTCGATTTCCGCCGACGTTTCCAACAGCATTCGCCCCTCCGCGTCAATGCCGCGAAATATGCCTTCCCGCACAAAGGCTTCCCGCTTGACGCGAACGGGACCGTTCAATCCCGCCGCGCAATCGAGCCAGGCGGCGCGCACGGCGGCGAAATTCTCAGCCCCCGCCCAGACGTCGAGCCAATGCGCGAATTGATCTGAAAGACGCGCGAACAAGTCGGCGCGATCGGTCGAAGCCGCGCCGATGCTCCGCAGGCTCGCAGTCGGATAGGGCGCATCCGACGGCGAGGACAGGCAGTTGACGCCGAAGCCGACGACACAGCCGAACCGGCCATGGGCGAGGCTCGTCCCCTCCAGCAGCAGGCCCGAGATTTTGGCGCCGTCGCAGAGCGCGTCATTCGGCCATTTGAGCTTGATGCGCTCCCGGCCCGCGTCCATCGCCCGCAGGGCGTGGACCAGCGCAACGCCGGCGACGAAGCCGATCTGCGCCGTCAGGCGTGGCGGCGCCGGGTCGATCAGCAAAAGGCTCGCGTAAAGATTTCCCGGCGGCGAGATCCAGTTGCGGCCAAGCCGCCCCCTGCCCCTACTCTGCTCATCCGCGACGATCCATAGATTTCCGCTATCGCCCTGCGCCGCCCGCGCGAGGGCTTCGTCGTTGGTCGAGCCGAGGACGGCGAATTGCTCCAGCCGATAACCCGCCGCGGCCGCGCGCGCGCCCAGCCGCAAGGATCAGAACAGCGACTTGGCCGCCGCCGTCGCCGCAGTCAGCAGCGGACCGGGGAAAACCCAGAACAGCAGCACGGCGAGCGAGGAAAGGACGAGCACGGCGCGATGGGTGACATTGGCGCGATCGAAGGCCGGCGCCGGTTCGTCGAAATACATGACCTTGACGATGCGCAGGTAATAGAAAGCCGCCACCGCCGAAGTCAGAATGCCGATCACCGCCAGCAGATAGAGCTTGGCGTCGACCGCCGCCATGAAGACGTAGAATTTGGCGAAGAAGCCGGCGAGCGGCGGTATGCCGGCGAGCGAGAACATCAGCATGGCGAGGAAGAAGGCCATGACGCTGTCGGTGCGCGCGAGGCCGGAGAGATCGGAAATTTGCTCCACCGGCTTGCCGTCGACCCGCATGGACAGGATGGCGGCGAAGGCGCCGAGCGTCATGACGAGATAGATCGCCATATAGAGGACCACGCCCCGCACGCCCGCCTCGGTGCCGGCGGCAAGGCCCACCAGGGCGAAGCCCATATGGCCGATGGAGGAATAGGCCATCAGGCGCTTGATGTTGGTCTGGCCGATGGCGGCGAAGGAGCCGAGCGCCATGGAGGCCAGCGCCATGAAGATCACGACCTGCCGCCATTCGTGGGTCGCGCCGGGAAAGGCGGTCATGGTCACGCGCAGAGTGATGGCGACGGCGGCCATTTTGGTCGCGGAAGCGAAAAAGGTGGTGACCGGCGTCGGCGCGCCCTCATAGACGTCGGGCGTCCACATGTGGAAGGGCACGACCGACATTTTGAAGGCGAGGCCGGCGAAGAGGAAGACCAGGCCGAAGATCACGCCCATGTTCGGGTGTCCGCCGATCGCCGCGGCGATGCCGGAGAAGGAGACCGTTCCGGCGAAGCCGTAGAGCAGCGAGGCGCCGTAAAGCAGCATGCCCGAGGAAAGCGCGCCGAGGACGAAATATTTGAGGCCCGCTTCAGTCGCGCGCGCGTCGTCGCGGTTAATCGCCGCGACGACATAAAGCGACAGCGACATCAGTTCGAGGCCGAGATAGAGCGCGATCAGATTATTGGCGGAAATCAGCACCAGCATGCCGAGCGTCGCCAGCACGATCAATATCGGGAATTCGAATTTGTCGACGCCGCCGGCGCGGAAAAAATCGCCGGCCATCAGGAGCACGACGATCGAGCCGGTCAGCGACAGGATTTTCATGAAGTCGCCGAAACGGTCGTTGATATAGGCGCCGTCGAAGACGACGCCATGCGATTTGCCGGAGCCGAGAATGATGGCGAGCAAGGCCGCGCCGAGAAGCGCGACGGCGAGTTCGGACATGGGCCCGTCGCTGTCCTTGCCGCGGAAGGCGCCGATGAGCAGCAGAACGATGACGCCGACCGCCAGGATCGTTTCCGGCAGCGCTTGGGCGATGGCGAGGCTAAGCGAATTCATTTGCTTCTCTCAATGCAGCGACGCGACGGCGACATGGGACGCCATATGGGTCATCGCCAGGGCGGAATGATAGTTCTTGACCAGGGCGGCGACGGAGCCGGAACAGGCGTCGAGCACCGGGCCGGGATGAACGCCGAAATAGATCGTCAGCAGGACGAGCGGCGCCAGGACCGCGAATTCGCGCGGGCTGAGATCGAGCAGGTCCTTCAGGCTGGGCTTCTCCAATTTGCCGAAGACGACGCGCCAATAGAGATAGAGCGCATAGGCGGCGGACAGGATGACGCCGGTGGTGGCGAGCAGCGCTACCCAGGAGTTGGCCTGGAAGGTTCCGATCAGGCTCAGGAATTCGCCGACGAAGCCCGACGTGCCAGGCAGGCCGACATTGGCCATGGTGAAGATCATGAAGGCGGTGGCGTAGATCGGCATTTTCGCGACTATGCCGCCATAGGCAGAAATGTCGCGCGTATGCGTGCGGTCGTAGATCACGCCGACGCAAAGGAAGAGCGCGCCGGAGACGAGGCCGTGCGACACCATCAGGAAGACCGCCCCCTGCACCGCCTGCTGGGTCATGGCGAAAAGGCCCATGGTGACGAAGCCCATATGCGCCACCGAGGAATAGGCGATGAGCTTCTTGATGTCCTCCTGCACCAGTGCGACGAACGACGTATAGACGATGGCGATGATCGACAGGGCGAAGATCATCGGCGCGAAATAATGCGACGCGTCGGGGAACATGGGCAGCGAGAAGCGGATGAAGCCGTATCCGCCCATTTTCAGCAGAATGCCCGCCAGGATCACCGACCCCGCCGTGGGCGCCTCGACATGCGCGTCCGGCAACCAGGTATGGACCGGCCACATCGGCATTTTCACCGCGAAGGAGGCGAAGAAGGCCAGAAACAGATATTTCTGCATGGTCGGGTCGAATTTGGCGTGCAGCAATTGCGTGATGTCGGTCGTATGCGTCTGCGAATACATGGCCAGAATGGCGATGAGCATCAGCAGCGAGCCGGTGAGCGTATAGAGGAAGAATTTGAAGCTGGCGTAGATGCGCCTTTTGCCGCCCCAGACGCCGATGATCAGGAACATCGGGATCAGGCCGCCCTCGAAGAACAGGTAGAACAGGATGAGGTCGAGCGCGCAGAACACGCCGATCATCAGCGTCTCCAGCACGAGGAAGGCGATCATATATTCCTTGACGCGGACCTGAATCGATTCCCACGAGGCCGCGATGCAGAGCGGCATGAGGAAGGCGGTCAGAACCACGAAGGGGAAGGAGATGCCGTCGACGCCCATCTTGTAGGAGAGGCCGGAGCCGAACCAGTGCTTCTGCTCGACGAACTGGAAATTGGCGACGCCCGGAACGAATTTGCTCCAGGCGTAAAGCGACAGGCCGAAGACGACCAGGGTCGTCCACAGCGCGATCCAGCGGATCGTCTTCTTGCCTGCCTCGCTATCGCCGGGAACGAGCAGAATGAGCGCCGCCCCAAGGAGGGGCAGGAAGGTCAGCCCGGAGAGAATGCCAAAACCGAACATCAACGTCCCCCGCTGACCAAGTACCAGGTGATGATGGCCGCGAGGCCCATCAGCATGGCGAATGCGTAATTATAGATGTAGCCCGTCTGCAGCTTGACCATCCAACTCGCGCCGTCCTGCACGCGGGCGGCGATGCCGTCCGGCCCCAGGCCGTCGATGATGGCGCCGTCGCCGCCCTTCCAGAGCAGCCGGCCGATCCAGAAGGCGGGGCGCACGAAGATGAAGTCGTAAAGCTCGTCGAAGTACCATTTGTTGAGCAGGAACAGATAGAGCGGCCGGAAGCGGGTCGCGAGGCGCTCCGGCGTTTCCGGCGCCAGAATGTACATATAGAGCGCGATCAGGAAGCCGGCGATCATGAATAGCGACGGCAGCGGCCCGACCCAGCCCGGTATATGCTCCATCTGCTCGAGTATGTGATTGTGCGGCCCCTGGAACAGAGAAGTGCGCCAGAATTTTTCCGCCGCCTGGCCGATGAACTCGCGCTTGAAGATCAGGCCGGCGAACAGCGAGCCCGCCGACAGGACATAGAGCGGGATCATGATCGTATTGGGCGATTCATGCGGGTCGAGCGCGTGAGCCCCGTGCGCGTCGTGGCCATGATCGTCCGCTGCGTGGATCTCGTCGGTCGATTTCTCTTCCTCGGGCGAGTCGTGATTGTGGGCGTGGACCGCGGCGACCGCGGCGGCGTCGCCGTGGTTCACCTCCTGCCAGCGCGGCTTGCCAAAAAAGGTCATGAACACCAGCCGCCAGCTATAGAAGGAAGTCAGGCCCGCCGCGACGACGGTCATCACCCAGGCGTAGGCGTAGGTCGTCGTCTGCGTGTGCCAGGCGGCGGCGTAGGAGGCGTCGATGATGGCGTCCTTGGAGAAATAGCCGGCGGTGAGCGGGAAGCCGGTGAGCGCCAGCGTGCCCGCGGTCATGCAGGCGAAGGTGAGCGGAATCTTCTTCCACAGCCCGCCCATATTGCGCATGTCCTGCTCGTGATGCATGGCGTGAATCACCGAGCCCGCCGCGAGGAACAGCAGCGCCTTGAAGAAGGCATGGGTGAAGAGGTGGAAAATGCCGAGCGCGTAGCCGCCGACGCCAAGGCCGACGAACATATAGCCGAGCTGCGAGCAGGTCGAATAGGCGATGACGCGCTTGATGTCGTTCTGCACCAGGCCGATGGTGGCGGCGAAAAAGGCGGTCGTGGCGCCGATAATGGTCACGACGTCAAGAGCGACGGAAGATTGTTCGAACAAAGGCGACAGGCGCGCCACCATAAACACGCCGGCGGTGACCATGGTCGCGGCATGGATGAGGGCGGAGACCGGGGTCGGGCCTTCCATCGCGTCCGGCAGCCAAGTGTGGAGCAGGAACTGCGCCGACTTGCCCATGGCGCCCATGAACAGCAGCAGGCAGGTGAGCGTCATGGCGTCCCAATTGGACCCGAAAATATGGATGGTCTTATGCGCGAGCCCCGGCGCGGCGGCGAAGATCACGTCGAAGGAAATCGACTTGGTCAGCATGAAGACCAGGAAAATGCCAAGGGCAAAGCCGAAATCGCCGACGCGGTTGACGACGAAGGCCTTGATCGCCGCGGCGTTGGCCGAAGGCTTTTCGTACCAGAAGCCGATCAGGAGATAGGAGGCAAGGCCGACGCCCTCCCAGCCAAAGAACATTTGCGCCAGATTGTCGGCGGTCACCAGCATCAGCATGGCGAAGGTGAACAGCGACAGATAGGAGAAGAAGCGCTCGCGCGACGGGTCCTCGTGCATATAGCCCATGGAATAGAGATGGACGAGCCCGGAAACCGTCGTCACCACCACCAGCATGACCGCAGTGAGCGTATCGACGCGCAGGGCCCAGTCGATCTTGAGCCCGCCGGAGGTCATCCAATTGCCGATGACCGGCGCGGAAAAAGAGGCGTGGCTGAAGCCGACGCGCCAGAAGACGATCCAGGACAAAACGCATGCGACGAAGAGCAGCGAAGTAGTCACCACCTCGCTCGCCCGCGCGCCGATCCAGCGGCCGCCGATGCCGGCGATCAGGAAGCCGAGAAGGGGAAGAAAGACGATTGCGGAATACATCGATCAACCCTTCATCATGTTGATGTCTTCAACCGCGATCGTGCCGCGGTTGCGGTAATAGGCGACCAGGATCGCCAGGCCGATGGCGGCTTCCGCCGCAGCGACGGTGAGGATGAACAGAGCGAAAACCTGGCCAGTGAGATCGTGCAATTTGGCGGCGAAAGCCACGAGATTGATATTGACCGACAAGAGGATCAACTCCACCGACATCAGAATGACGATGACGTTCTTGCGGTTGAGAATGATGCCGGCGGCGCCCAGGGTGAACATGACGGCGGCGACGACCAGATATTGCTCGAGTCCTATGGCCATGAGCCGCTCCTTTATACGCCCGCCCGCGACGGGACATTTTTGAGATCGATCGCGTCGGCGCGCGTGCGCGCGTTCTGCGCGGCGATGTTCTGGCGGCGCACATTGGCCTTGTGATGCAAGGTCAGGACGATGGCGCCCACCATGGCGGTCAGCAGCACGAAACCCGCCGCCTCGAAGAGATAGACATACTGGGTGTAGAGCACGCGGCCGAGGGCTTCGGTATTGGTCAAATGGGCCGGGGTCGGCGTCGCCAGCGCCGTGTGCGGCGCGACCGACCAAACGCCGACCACCAGGATCAATTCGACCAGGACAATCACGCCGACCAGGACGCCGACGGGCAGATATTGCAGGAAACCCTGTTTCAGCCGGGTGAAATCGACGTCGAGCATCATGACGACGAAGAGGAACAGCACCGCCACCGCGCCGACATAGACGACGACCAGCAGCATGGCGAGGAATTCCGCGCCCGCGAGCAGGAAAAGCCCCGCCGCATTGACGAAGGCGATGATGAGAAACAGCACCGAATGAACGGGATTGCGCGCCGATATGACCATGACGGCGGAAGCGATCATGAGAATCGAGAACAGATAGAAGAAGGCCTCGGCTACAATCATGGTCCACCTGTATGCCCTTGATTTCGGGCCTGTTCGCTTCGGTCGCCGACTGCTTAATCAAGTGTCGGCCTGAGGTAAAGTCAGCTTTTGGCAGGCGCCGCGCCCTTGAAGAGCGCGGGGAGGAGAGTTAGCGGTAAGGGGCGTCGGCGGCGATGTTGCGAGCGATTTCGCGCTCCCAGATCGCGCCGTTATCAAGCAGACGCTGCTTGTCGAAGAAGAGTTCCTCGCGCGTTTCCACCGCGAATTCGGAATTCGGGCCTTCGACAATGGCGTCAACGGGACAGGCTTCCTGACAGAAGCCGCAATAGATGCATTTGGTCATGTCGATGTCGTAGCGCGTGGTGCGGCGGGTGCCGTCATTGCCGCGCGGCGCCGCCTCGATGGTGATCGCCTGCGCCGGGCAGATGGCCTCGCAAAGCTTGCAGGCGATGCAGCGCTCCTCGCCGTTGGGATAGCGGCGAAGCGCGTGTTCGCCGCGAAAGCGCGGCGACTGCGGATTTTTTTCGTGCGGATAGTTCAGCGTCGCCTTCGGCTTCACGAAATAGCGGCAAGACAGGAAGAAGGCGCCGACGAATTCCTTCAGGAACACAGCCTTGGCGGCGTTTACGATCTGCATGGTTCGCTCCTCAGTGCACGAGCGGGCCGATGAATTCCAGCACGCCGGCGACGACCACGACCGCGGCGAGCGAGATCGGCAGGAAGACTTTCCAACCGAGACGCATCAACTGGTCGTAGCGATAGCGCGGCACGAAGGCCTTCACCATGGCGAAGAGGAAGAAGAAAAAGCTTGCCTTGAGCACGAACCAGATCACGCCGGGAACCCAGGTGAAAGGCGCGATATTGATAGGCGGCAGCCAGCCGCCGAAGAACAGGACCGTGCACAGGGCGCACATGGTGCAGATGGCGACATATTCGCCCAGCATGAACAAGAGATACTGGCTGGCGGAATATTCGACCATGAAGCCCGCCACCAGTTCCGATTCGGCCTCGACCAGATCGAAGGGCGGGCGGTTGGTTTCGGCAAGCGCCGAAATGAAGAAGATGACGAACATCGGCAGGAGCCGCAGCCAGTACCAGCCGAGGAACCCCCATTTGGTGTCCTGCGACACGACGATGTCGTTCAGATTCAGCGAACCGGCGCACAAGAGAACGGTGATCATGACGAAGCCGATCGAGACTTCGTAGGACACCATTTGCGCCGCCGAGCGCAGGGCGGCAAGGAAGGGATATTTGGAGTTCGACGCCCAGCCGCCCATGATGATGCCGTAAACGCCGAGCGAGGAAATGGCGAATATATAGAGAATGCCGACATTGATATTGGCCACCGCCCAGCCGTCGTTGACCGGGATCACCGCCCAGGCGGCGAGCGCTAAAGTCGCGGTGACGAGGGGCGCGATCAGGAACACGCCCTTATTGGCGCCGTCGGGAATGATCGGCTCCTTGACCAGGAATTTGAGCATGTCGGCGAAGCTTTGCATGAAGCCCCAGGGCCCGACCACGTTCGGTCCGCGCCGCAATTGCACCGCCGCCCAGATCTTTCTGTCGGCCAGGATGTAATAGGCGATCAGCACCAGCAGGACGACCAGGATCGCCAGGCTCTTGATGACGATGATGAGAAGGTTGAGCAGGAGTTCCATGCCGTTCAGCTCCTCATTCCGCGGCCTGGCGGAGACCGCGGTTTTTAGCCAGGGACGAACATTCGGCCATGACTTTTGACGCGCGGGCGATCGGGTTGGTCAGATAGAAATCGATGATGGGCGAGACCAGCGCGCCCGGACCGAAATGCCCCGGCGGCAAGCTGGCGAGGACCGAAGCGTCGGCCTTTTCGATCTGGTCGATCCTGGCGAGATGCGGATGCGCGGCGTAAAGCTTTCCGCGCAATTGCGCCAGCGAATCGAACGGCAGGGGCTGGCCGAGGACGCCGGAGAGGGCGCGGAAAATCGCCCAGTCCTCGCGCGCGTCGCCGGGCGGGAAAGCGGCGCGGTCGGCCATTTGCACGCGCCCTTCGGTATTGACGTAAGTGCCGGATTTTTCCGTATAGGCGGCGCCGGGCAGGATCACGTCGGCGCGATGGGCGCCGCGGTCGCCGTGCGAGCCGATATAGACGGCGAAAGCGCCCGGCTCCAGGGAAATCTCGTCGGCCCCGACCAGGAAGACGACATCGAGCGCGCCAGCCTTGGCCATGGCTTGTGCGTCCGTTCCGCCCTCGCCGGGAAGGAAGCCGATATCGAGTGCGCCGACCCGTCCCGCGGCGGTATGCAGCATGGAAAAGCCGGTCCAGTCGCCTTTCGGCGCGCCGAGCTTGGCGGCGAGCGCCAGAATGGCGGCGCCGTCGTCGCGCGCCACGGCCCCCTGCCCCACCAGGATCAGCGGCTTTTCCGCATGAGCGAGGATTTCCCCAAAGCCTTCTCCGGCGGCGACTTTCACCAAAGCGTCCGGCCCGGCGCCGAGATAGTCGTAATCATAAGTCAGGTCGTGCCGCTCGCCGATCACGCCGATGGGGAAATGACCGGCGCGCCAGCGGCGACGGATGCGGGCGTTGAGCACCGGCGATTCCCAGCGCGGGTTCGACCCGACGATCAGCAGGGCGTCGGCCTGGTCGATCCCCTCGACCGTGGCGTTGAACAGATAGGTCGCGCGGCCCTGCGAGGGATGAAGCTTCGCCCCGTCCTGCCGCGCGTCGATGTTCTTCACGCCGAGCGACTCGGCGAGCGCCTGGGCGGCGAATAGATCTTCGACTGAGGAGAGATCGCCGCCAATGAAGCCGATTTTTTCAGGCGACGCCGCCTTGACCTTTTCCGCGATCGCCGCGAAGGCCTGCGCCCAGCTGGCCGGACGCAACTTCCCGTTTTCGCGCAGGAACGGCCGGTCGAGACGCTGGCTCTTCAACCCGTCGACGATCTGGCGGGTCTTGTCGGAAATCCACTCTTCGTTCACCGCATCGTTGAGCCGAGGCAGGATGCGCATCACCTCGCGGCCGCGCGTGTCGATGCGAATGGCGGAGCCGAGCGCGTCCATCACGTCGATTCCCGGCGTCTTGTTATATTCCCAGGGCCTCGCCTGGAAATTCTGCGGCCTGGGCAGGAGCGCGCCGACCGGGCAGAGGTCGGTGACATTGCCCTGCATTTCCGAGGTCATCGCCTGTTCGAGATAGGTGGTGATCTCCATATCCTCGCCGCGGCCAATAGCGCCCATGTCGGAGGTGCCGCAGATTTCGGCGGTGAAGCGAACGCAGCGGGTGCAATGGATGCAGCGGGTCATTTCCGTCTTGACCAGCGGCCCGATATATTTGTTCTCCACCGCGCGCTTGTTTTCCGTATAGCGCGTGCGGTCGAGGCCGAAGGCCAGGGCCTGGTCCTGCAGGTCGCATTCGCCGCCCTGATCGCAGATCGGACAGTCGAGCGGGTGGTTGATGAGCAGGAACTCCATCACCCCTTCGCGCGCCTTTTTCACCATGGGCGAATTGGTCAGCACCACCGGCGGCTCGCCGTTGGGGCCAGGGCGAAGATCGCGCACCGACATGGCGCAGGAGGCGGTGGGCTTGGGCGGGCCCCCCTTCACCTCGACCAGGCACATGCGGCAATTGCCGGCGACCGACAGGCGCTCGTGATAGCAGAAGCGCGGAATCTCCTTGCCCGCCTCCTCGCAGGCCTGGAGGAGGTTATATTCCGGCGGCACGTCCACCTCGACGCCATCGACGACGATCTTGGTCATCCTGTCTTTCCCTCGACGGCCCGGCCCCGCCGGCCCCGTGTAAAATCCTCTTGCCTCACTGCGCCGCGACCTTCACCACATCCTTGTCGGCGCGCGCCGTATAGCTGTCGATGCGGCTCTCGATCACGTCGCGGAAATGCATGATCAGGCCCTGCACTGGCCAGGCCGCCGCATCGCCGAGCGCGCAGATCGTATGGCCCTCGATCTGCTTCGACACGTCGAACAGCATGTCGATTTCCTTTTTCTGCGCCCGGCCCTCGACCATGCGTTCCATGACCCGATACATCCAGCCGCAGCCCTCGCGGCAGGGCGTGCACTGGCCGCAGCTTTCATGCTTGTAGAAGTACGAGAGCCGGGCGATGGCGCGGATGATGTCGGTGGACTTGTCCATGACGATCACCGCCGCCGTGCCGAGGCCGGACTTGAGCTTCGACAGGCTGTCGAAATCCATCGGGCAATCGATGATTTCATGCGCCGGCAGGCAGCGCACCGACGAGCCGCCGGGAATGACCGCCAGCAGATTGTCCCAGCCGCCGCGTATGCCGCCGCAATGCTTATCGATCAGGTCGCGGAACGGGATCGACATGCTCTCTTCGACATTGCACTGGCGGTTCACGTGGCCGGAAATGCTGAAGAGCTTGGTGCCGGAATTGTTTTTGGCGCCGAAGCCCGCGAACCAGGCCGCGCCACGGCGCATGATCGTCGGCGAAACGGCGATGGATTCAACGTTATTGACCGTGGTCGGGCAGCCATAGAGGCCGACATTGGCCGGGAAAGGCGGCTTCAGCCGCGGCATGCCCTTCTTGCCTTCGAGCGATTCCAGGAGCGCCGTTTCCTCGCCGCAGATATAGGCGCCGGCGCCGTGATGGACGTAAACCTCGAAGGGATAATCATGGATGTTGTTCTTGCCGATCAGATTGGCCGCATAGGCCTGATCGACCGCCGCCTGCAGGCGCTCGCGCTCGAAAATGAATTCGCCGCGCAGATAGATATAGGCGGCGCAGGCGCCCATGGCGAAGCCGGCGACGAGACAGCCTTCGATCAGCAGATGCGGATCGTTGCGCATGATCTCGCGGTCCTTGCAGGTGCCGGGCTCGGATTCGTCGGCGTTGACCACGAGATAGGACGGCCGCGCCGCGTCGGGCTTGGGCATGAAGGACCATTTGAGCCCGGTGGGGAAGCCGGCGCCGCCGCGCCCGCGCAGGCCCGAGGCCTTGATCTCTTGGATGATCGCTTCCCGGCCCTTTTCGAGAATGGCCTTGGTGTTGTCCCAGGCGCCGCGCTTTTTCGCCGCCTCCAGGCCCCAGTCGCCATAGCCGTAAAGGTTGGTGAAGATGCGGTCCTTGTCCTCGAGCATCCTCTTCTCCTCACTTGGCCGTTTGCGGGCCGGAATGCGGGCCGCTGACCCCGTCGGCGCCGTAAAGCGTCGTCAGGCTGGTCAGGCCGCCCTCCGGCTCGGAAGCGACGCGGCCCTTCTGCGAACCGATTTTCACCGGCCGGCCGGCGGCGAGATCGTCGAGCAATTTGCGGAAATTGTCGGCGTCGAGGTCTTCGTAATAATCGTCGTTGATCTGCACCATGGGCGCATTGCAGCAGGCGCCGAGGCACTCGACTTCGGCCCAGGAGAACAGCCCGTCCGCCGTCACCTGGCCCCGCGGGCCGATGCGCTCCTCGCAGACCTTGATGATCGCGTCGGCGCCGCGCAATTGGCAAGGCGTCGTGCCACAGAGCTGGACGTAATATCTGCCCACCGGCGACAGGTTGAACATCGTGTAGAAAGTGGCGATCTCCAGCACGCGGATGTAAGGCATGCCGAGGATGTCGGCGACCTTCTCGATCGCCTTCTGCGGCAGCCAGTAATCGTGCTGCTTCTGCGCTCGCCACAGGGCCGGGATGACGGCGGAGGCCTGGCGCCCGGGCGGATATTTGGTGATCTGCTCGTCGAGCCAGGCGCGGTTTTCCGGCGTGAACTCGAAGCTTTCGGGCTGATTTTCGGCGAGGCGGCGCACACTCATGGATTCTTCTTCCCCTTCGACTCGCGCATGTCCTTGAAAACGAGGAAAGCGGTGATCAGCACGGCGCCGATCAACACGCCGAGATCGGATTGCGGCTGGAACACCGGCTCGCCCTGCGACAGGCGCAAAACGACCAACACCAGGACGAGCGAGCCGAAGCCCGTCGCGAGAAATGAGGCGTTCTTGCGCAGGGATTCGATCACGGTCACCGGTCGACCTCCCCGAACACGATGTCGAGCGACCCGAGAATGGCCGAGACGTCGGCGAGCATATGGCCGCGGCAGAGCTGGTCCATCGCCTGCAAATGGGCGAAGCCCGGCGCGCGAATCTTGCACTTGTAAGGTTTGTCGGCGCCGTCGGAAACGAGATAGACGCCAAATTCGCCCTTGGGCGCTTCGACAGCGGCATAGACTTCGCCGGCCGGCACGCGGAAGCCTTCGGTGAACATTTTGAAGTGATGGATGAGCGATTCCATCGACTGCTTCATCTGGCCGCGGCTCGGCGGCGTGATCTTGTGGTTGGGCGTGAGCACCGGCCCTTCATTGCTTTTGTCGGAAAGCTTCTCCACGCATTGCTTCATGATGCGGATCGACTGGCGCATTTCCTCCATGCGCACCACCTGCCGGTCATAGCAGTCGCCATGCCTGCCGACGGGAATGTCGAATTCCATTTCCTCATAGCATTCGTAGGGCTGGGCGCGGCGCAGGTCCCAGGCGGCCCCGGAGCCGCGCAACACCGGTCCGACAAAGCCCAATCTCCAGCAATCCTCCAGGCTCACCACGCCAATATCGACATTGCGCTGCTTGAAGATCCGGTTCTCGATGAAAAGCTCTTCCAGGTCGTCGCAGACCTTTAGGAACGGATCGCACCACGCGCCGATGTCTTCGATCAGCTTGGGCGGCAGGTCCCTGGCGACGCCGCCGGGGCGGAAATAATTGGCGTGCATGCGCGCGCCCGACGCCCGCTCGTAAAAGACCATCAGCTTTTCGCGCTCTTCAAAACCCCAGACCGGCGGGGTGAGCGCGCCGACGTCCAGCGCCTGCGTCGTGACGTTGAGGAGATGCGAAAGAATGCGGCCGATTTCGCAATAAAGCACGCGGATGAGCTGGCCGCGGCGCGGAACCTCGACTTCCAGCAGCTTTTCGATGGCGAGGCAGAAGGCATGCTCCTGATTCATCGGCGCGCAATAGTCGAGCCGATCGAAATAGGGCGTGTTCTGCATATAGGTGCGCGCTTCCATCAGCTTTTCGGTGCCGCGATGAAGCAGGCCGACATGGGGGTCGACGCGCTCCACCACTTCGCCGTCGAGCTCCAGCACCAGGCGCAACACGCCATGCGCGGCCGGATGCTGCGGGCCGAAATTGATCGAGAAATTGCGCATGTTCTGGTCGGACATGGTTCGCTCGTCCATCAGATGTTCATCGACGCCCGAATGGACGCCCGCTTGTCGCCCTCAGCCCTTTGTCGCCTTCTCGTCGCCGGGAAGTTCGTATTCGACGGACTCCCAGGGCGAAAGGAAATCAAATGTGCGGAATTCCTGAGTGAGCCGCACCGGCTCGTAAACCACCCTCTTGCGCTCGTCGTCATAGCGGACTTCGACATAGCCCGTCATCGGAAAGTCCTTGCGCAGGGGATGGCCGTCGAAACCGTAATCGGTCAGCATGCGGCGCAGATCCGGGTGGTCGGCGAAAAGCACGCCATACATGTCATAGGCCTCGCGCTCGAACCAGTTGGCCGCGGGCCACACCGAGGAGAGCGAATCGACCGGCTGCGTTTCGTCGGTCATGGTCTTGGCGCGAAGGCGCAGGTTGGCCTTGGGATCGAGGAGATGCGCGACGACGTCGAATCTTTTCTCGCGCGCCGGCCAGTCGACCGCGGTCAGGTCGATAAAACTGATGAATCCGCAGGAATCGCGCAGATAAGTCATGGCGGCGCGCCATTGCGCCAGATCGATGACGACGGTCAACTCGTCATAGGCGATCTTGGCGGAGACAATGGCGCCGCCGAGGCCGTCCTCAATCCTGTCGGCCAAGGACTTCAATCGCGTCCGCAGGGCGGCGGCGTGATCGACCGGAGCCTGCGCCTGATCGTCCGTCATGTTTCAATCCCTCATTGCGCCGCCGGAGGCCGCAGACCGGCCCCTCGTCAGCGTTCGATCGTGCCGGTGCGGCGGATTTTGCGCTGCAGCAGCATAATGCCGTAGACCAGAGCCTCAGCCGAAGGCGGGCAGCCGGGCACGTAGACGTCCACCGGCACGATGCGGTCGCAGCCGCGCACCACCGAATAGGAGTAATGGTAATAGCCGCCGCCATTGGCGCAGGAGCCCATGGAAATGACGTAGCGCGGCTCGGGCATCTGGTCGTAGACCTTGCGCAGGGCGGGCGCCATTTTATTGGTCAATGTGCCGGCGACGATCATCACGTCGGACTGGCGCGGCGAGGCGCGCGGCGCGAAGCCGAATCGCTCGATGTCGTAGCGCGGCATGGCCGCCTGCATCATTTCGACCGCGCAGCAGGCCAGGCCGAAGGTCATCCACATCAGCGAGCCGGTGCGGGCCCAGTTGATCAGTTCGTCGGTGGCGGTGACGAGGAAGCCCTTGTCGGCCAGTTCGTCATTGATCGCCATGAACCGGGGGTCGTCGGCTCCAACCGGCTTGCCCGTGCGCGGATCGAGAATGCCGCGAGGCGCCGGGGCGACCAGGGGAGACCCCTTTTCGGACGTCAATCCCATTCGAGCGCTCCCTTCTTCCATTCATAGACAAAGCCGACGGTGAGCACGCCGAGGAAGATCATCATCGACCAGAAACCGAAAGCGCCGATCTTGTGGAAGGCCACGGCCCAGGGGAAAAGAAAAGCCACTTCGAGGTCGAAGATGATGAACAGCAGCGAAACCAGATAGAAGCGCACGTCGAATTTCATGCGCGCGTCGTCGAAGGCGTTGAAGCCGCACTCGTAGGCCGAGAGCTTTTCCGGGTCGGGCGCCTTAAAGGCGAGGAGGAAGGGCGCGACCATCAACGCGCCCGCAATCACCGCCGAAAGGGCGACGAAGATCACCAACGGCAGATAATCTTGCAAGAGGACCGGCATGTCGTTGTCCTGGCTCTGTTTCGCCGCGATCGCCTCGACGCGGCCCGAGACGACCCCGCCTGGCGCGCCGCGTTTGCGCGAGAGGGCGCGGCCCACGAAAAGCCGCAATTTCCCCTTCGGACGATCAAGGTTCCGTATCGCAGCGCGGCGCCCGGCGCAAGTTGAAAGCGCGTCCTTCGACTAAGGCACGAGCGCCAAATGGATAATCTTCGCCTGGCGACCCGCATTTTTTGCCCGTGCGGCCGCCTCTGACCCCTTCCCGGCAAGGCCCCGCCCCCCGGAAAAAGCGCAAATTGAACAGCGCCCGGCGTCGCCCCGTCGGAAAATGCGAATCGCCCGCCCGTCAGCGGGCGCCGCTGACCGTAAATATAGTCTTTCGCGCGGAAAACGCCAGCCGCGCGGCCATTACAAATAATGCCGGAACAATTGATTAGGAGGTCAGCCCCGATTGCCGCGCCAGGAGCGATCGGGGCGGAAATGGCGAGAGAGACGGGACTTGAACCCGCGACCTCCGGCGTGACAGGCCGGCGCTCTAACCAACTGAGCTACTCCCCCGCGACCCGTGCGCGAGAACGCGCCGAACGGAGGCATGCGAATTAGGACAGCCCCGTCGGCAAGTCAAGCGCCGCCGTGGCCAATTGGTCAAATCGGGCAGACGCTCAAAACGACCGGCGCGCCAACCGCCATCGCCTCATTTCGCGCGGGGTGATGAAATGGAGCGATCCCGAGGAAACGCGCTCGGCGTGGCGGATCACTTCGGAGCTGACGCCCATGCGCCTGCAATATCTCTCCAGCATATGGGCGAGCGATCCGTTGTCGTAAACGCGCACGGTCTCCGCGTCGCCGAAATAATCCTTCTTCCGCTCATCGGCGAACATCCGGTGGATCCCCAAGAGGCTGCCGGGCGGCGCCACCCGTTCTCTTCCGCCCATGAAAGCGTAAACGCAGGCCGAGAGGCAGCTGGCGGTCAGGAAACGTCCCTTGCCGCCCAAATCGACCGGTCGCGCCACCACGGTCGCGGCGCCTATGCGCCGAAAAATCCGCCCCAGCTTCATCGAGGCGACGACATAGCCGCCTTGCGAATTGAGAAAGACCACGGTGTGCAAGTGCGGATTGCTGACGTTTTCGCGCAAGAACCGGAGAAAAGCTTTCGGCGTCGAATTTCTGATCTGCCCCTCAGCGACGATCGCCTGGGCGCAACCGCCGCGGCAATGTCCGGCGATCGACGCCAGGCGGAAGGTCATGGCGCCGGCGGGAAAGGCGGAGCAGACGGCAAGAAACCAGGCTACGGCCAGCGCCGGAAAAATTCTCCCTGAAAGGCTGCGAACCTTCGCCGTCAATCTTCCTCTCCCCAATTGGTGGGCGGTGACGGTCTCGAACCGCCGACCCTCTCGGTGTAAACGAGATGCTCTACCGACTGAGCTAACCGCCCGGACCTCATCGAGGCATAAAGCGCCGCTCCCGCCCTGGCAAGGAGAAAGGGGCGCGAGCCTTAAGGCCGCGTCCCGGAAGCCGCTTCAGAATCAAATGGCGCGGACGTCCCCTTCCTGCAAAGGAGCGATCCGCGCCGTAATGATGGGAAAGTCGCGTTTTGGTCCCAGAACAAATTGCGCTTTAAGCCCGCGCCTTACTTATTGACCATGGTCTTGAGCTGCGCGCCGGGCTTGAAGCGGACGCTCTTCGACGCCGGAATGGTGATTTCCTTGCCGGTGGCTGGATTGCGGCCCTTGCCGGCGGCGCGTTTCTTGACCGAGAAAGTGCCGAATCCGACGAGGCGGACTTCCTCGCCGCGCTTCAGCGCGTTGGAAATAGCGTCGATTACGGCGTCGAGGGCCGCGCCAGCATGGGCCTTGGAAGATTCCGTCGCTTCTGCGACAGCGTCGATCAATTCGGCTTTGTTGGTCATTGGGATGATCCTGTATTGGTGAATGGTCCAGTTGGCGGCACGCCTCCCGACACCGCCGTATTGCTTGGCCGCGGTGGACGAAGACCCGGCCAGATGACTTTTGTCGTCGCCCGCGCCTCGCTCCGCCCTTCTCGCGGCAAAGACACGAATCGCGCCGGCGCGACGACGCCACTTTCCGATCGAATCCCCGACAAAGCAAGGGATTCCGCGTTACAACCGCGAAAAATTGCTGGAAAAGCGCGGCTTTCGCGCCGCACAACGCCGTTTCACGACAAGAAGGGCCGGAACGCAGGCGTTCCGGCCCTTTCAAAGCCATGAGGGCGCTCGTTCAATGCGCCATGACGCCGACCGATTCGTCCTCGATCTCGCCCGGCTCAGCCTTGACCGCGCCCTCTTCCCAGGTGATCGGCTCCGGCATGCGTAAAAGGGCGTGACGCAGCACTTCGTCCATGCGCGACACCGGCGTGATCTCCATGCTGTTCTTCACCGATTCCGGAATATCGACCAGATCCTTGGCGTTTTCTTCCGGAATCAGCACTTTCTTCAAGCCGCCGCGCAGAGCCGCCAGCAGTTTTTCCTTCAGTCCGCCGATCGGCAGCACCCGGCCGCGCAAGGTGACCTCGCCGGTCATGGCGATGTCGCGCCGCACCGGAATGCCGGTGACGATCGAGACAATGGCGGTGGCCATGGCGACGCCAGCCGAAGGGCCGTCCTTGGGCGTCGCGCCTTCCGGCACGTGCACGTGAAAGTCGCGCCGGTCGAACAGAGGCGGCTCGACGCCGAAATCCACAGCGCGCGAGCGCACGTAGGAGGCCGCCGCCGAGATCGATTCCTTCATCACGTCGCGCAGGTTTCCGGTCACCGTCATGCGGCCCTTGCCGGGCATCATCACGCCTTCGATCGTCAGCAGTTCGCCGCCGACCTCGGTCCAGGCGAGACCGGTGACCACGCCGACCTGATCCTCCAGCTCCGCCTCGCCATAGCGGAAGCGCGGCACGCCAAGATAGGTTTCGACATTTTCCTCGGTGACCGTCACCTTTTCGATCTTCGACTTGGAGAGAAGAATCTCCTTCACCGCCTTGCGCGCCAGATTGGCGATTTCGCGATCGAGATTGCGCACCCCCGCCTCGCGGGTGTAGCGGCGGATGATTTTGGTCAGGGCCGCGTCATCGATCGTCCATTCCGTGGGCGACAGGCCATGTTTCTTGGTCGCCGCCGGAATGAGATGCTTGCGCGCGATCACCGCCTTTTCGTCTTCCGTATAGCCGGCGATGCGGATGATCTCCATGCGGTCCATCAGCGGCGCCGGAATATTGAGCGTATTGGCGGTGGTCACGAACATGACGTTCGAGAGGTCGTAATCGACCTCGAGATAATGGTCATTGAAGGTATGGTTCTGCTCGGGATCGAGCACCTCCAGCAGGGCCGAAGACGGATCGCCGCGGAAATCCATGCCCATTTTGTCGATTTCGTCGAGCAGGAACAGGGGATTGGACGTCTTCGCCTTGCGCATCGACTGGATGATCTTGCCGGGCATGGAGCCGATATAGGTCCGGCGATGGCCGCGGATTTCCGCCTCGTCGCGCACGCCGCCGAGCGACATGCGCACGAATTCGCGGCCCGTCGCCTTGGCGATCGACTTGCCGAGCGAGGTCTTGCCGACGCCAGGCGGGCCGACCAGGCACAGGATCGGGCCGGTCAATTTGTTCGAGCGGCTCTGAACGGCGAGATATTCGACGATCCGTTCCTTGACCTTGTCGAGGCCGTAATGTTCGGCGTCGAGAACCTCCTGCGCCGCATTGAGGTCCTTCTTGACCTTGGAGCGCTTGTTCCACGGGATCGACACCAGCCAGTCGAGATAATTGCGCACCACCGTCGCCTCGGCCGACATGGGCGACATCTGGCGCAGCTTCTTCAGCTCGGCCAGCGCCTTGTCATGCGCCTCCTTCGACAGTTTGGTGGTCTTGATCTTGTCTTCCAGCTCGGAAAGGTCGTCCTTGCCGTCCTCGTCGCCCAGCTCCTTCTGAATGGCCTTCATCTGCTCGTTCAGGTAATATTCGCGCTGGGTCTTCTCCATCTGCCGTTTTACGCGCGTGCGAATGCGCTTCTCGACCTGAAGGACCGAGATTTCGCTTTCCATCAGCGCCAGGCATTTTTCCAGCCTTTTGGCGACCGAGGCCATTTCCAGCACCGCCTGCCGGTCGGCGATCTTCACCGACAGATGCGAGGCGACCGTGTCGGCGAGCTTGCCGGGATCCTCGATTTGCGCCACCGCCGCGACCACTTCCGGCGAGACTTTCTTGTTGAGTTTCACATAGCCCTCGAATTCCGAGGCGACCGAACGCGCCAAGGCCTCGGCCTCGACCGGATCGGGCGTCTCCTCGGGCGTCATTATGGCCTCGGCCTCGTAATAGTCGTCGGTGCGGACATAATCCGTCACTTTGGCGCGCGCGACGCCCTCGACCAGAACCTTGACCGTGCCGTCGGGCAGTTTCAGCAATTGCAGCACGCTGGCGAGTACGCCGGCGGAAAAAATCGCCTCGGGCTTGGGATCGTCCTCCGCCGCGTTCACCTGCGTCGCCAGCAGGATGAACTTGTCGGCCTTCATCACCTCCTCCAGCGCGCGAATGCTCTTTTCGCGGCCGACGAAGAGCGGCACGATCATATGCGGAAAAACGACAATATCGCGCAGAGGCAGGACCGGATAGCTCTCGGTCACATCGGGCGGCGGCAGTTCACGCTTGGGGCTGGTCATCGCTTCGTCCTATTTGTCGCGGCGGACCGGATTCGCGCCTGGCGGCGCTCCCTCGGCTCGCCCATGCGGCGAAGTCTCCCGGCCTCTTGCGAATTCCGCGCCAACGGAATGCGCCTGATCAGCGCCGGTCGCCTTCGTCTCATGCGCCGTCCGACCTTTATACAGCATCGGAGGCGTGTTGGGCTACGTTAGGAGGCAAATGGGGCGCGCCGGTTCGCCTTTCAAGCCGGCTTGAGCAAAAGCGCAGCCCCCCGATACGAAAGGGGCGGCCGAAGCCGCCCGCTCGCATCTTCAGGCGCTGACGCCGCTCTTTTCGGCGCGCTCTGCGTAAATATAAAGCGGCTTGGCCTTGCCCTCGACCACTTCCGGTCCGATCACCACCTGCTCGACGCCTTCGAGCCCCGGCAGATCGTACATCGTGTCGAGCAAGTTGCCCTCCATGATCGAGCGCAGGCCGCGCGCGCCGGTCTTGCGCTCTATGGCCTTGCGGGCGATGACGCTGAGCGCCTCGTCCTGGAATGTCAGCTCCACATTCTCCATTTCGAACAGGCGCTGATATTGCTTGACCAGGGCGTTCTTCGGTTCGGTGAGGATTTTCTTCAACGCGTCCTCGTCGAGGTCCTCGAGCGTCGCAACCACCGGCAGGCGGCCGACGAATTCCGGAATCAGGCCGAAACGCAACAGATCCTCGGGCTCGACGTGGCGGAAAATCTCGCCGGTGCGGCGCTCGTCGGGCCCTTCCACCTTGGCGCCGAAGCCAATGGAAGTGCTCTTGCCCCTCGCGGAGATGATCTTGTCGAGGCCGGCGAAGGCGCCGCCGCAGATGAACAGAATATTGGTCGTGTCCACCTGCAGGAATTCCTGCTGCGGATGTTTGCGGCCGCCCTGCGGCGGCACGGAGGCGACCGTGCCCTCCATGATCTTCAGCAGGGCCTGCTGCACGCCCTCGCCGGAGACGTCGCGGGTGATCGACGGATTGTCCGACTTGCGGGAAATCTTGTCGATCTCGTCGATATAGACGATGCCGCGCTGGGCGCGCTCGACATTGTAATCCGAGGCTTGCAGCAGCTTCAGGATAATGTTCTCCACGTCCTCGCCGACATAGCCGGCCTCCGTCAGGGTGGTGGCGTCGGCCATGGTGAACGGGACGTCGAGGATACGCGCGAGCGTCTGCGCCAAGAGGGTCTTGCCCGAACCCGTCGGGCCGACCAGCAGGATATTGGACTTGGCGAGTTCCACGTCCGAATGTTTGGTGGCGTGGTTGAGCCGCTTGTAATGGTTGTGGACGGCCACCGACAGCACGCGCTTGGCGTGGAACTGGCCGATGACGTAATCGTCCAGCACCTTGCAGATTTCCTTCGGCGTCGGAATGCCGTCGCGGGTCTTGACCAGAGACGACTTGTTCTCTTCACGGATGATGTCCATGCAGAGTTCGACGCATTCGTCGCAAATGAACACCGTCGGCCCGGCGATCAGCTTGCGCACCTCGTGTTGGCTCTTGCCGCAGAACGAGCAATAGAGCGTATTTTTCGAGTCGCTATTGCCAACCTTGCTCATAAGCTTCTCCTTGCGGCCACCGGGCCCCTTCAGCCGCTTTATTCATCTGCTCTCGGCGAGGGGCCGACCCCATCGCCAGTCGCCGGGTCATTCACCGCCGGTTCGGCGAACTGGCGCATGACGCGCCCCGGACTTCTCTCACAATCCAACCGCCTACTCTAGGCCGATGGCCGCCAATGGCAAGCTTGACGCTGCGCTCCCGGTTAAGAGACTGATATCTCATAGCTCCTAATCCGGGACAAAACCGTCAGGCCCAAATCACTTTTTCTCCTCTTCCGCGTCCGGCCTTTTGCTGAGCACATTGTCGATCAGCCCGAAGTCCCTGGCTTCCTCGGCCGACATGAAATGGTCGCGGTCGAGCGTTTTCTCGATCGTGTCGTAATCCTGGCCCGTGTGGTGGACGTAAACGTCATTCAGCCTTTTCTTAATTTTCATTATGTCTTCCGCATGCCGCAGGATGTCGGAAGCCTGGCCCTGGAAGCCGCCGGAAGGCTGGTGAACCATGACGCGGGCGTTGGGCAGGGCGAATCGCAGGTCCTTTTCGCCGCCGCACAGGAGCAGCGAGCCCATCGAGGCCGCCTGGCCGACGCAAAGCGTCGAGACCTTGGGCTTGATGAACTGCATCGTGTCGTAGATCGCCATGCCGGCCGTCACCACGCCGCCGGGCGAGTTGATATACATCGAGATTTCTTTTTTCGGGTTTTCCGCTTCGAGGAACAGCAATTGGGCGATGATGACCGAGGCCATGCCGTCCTCGACTGGCCCGGTGAGAAAGACAATGCGCTCGCGCAAGAGCCGCGAATAGATGTCGAAGCCGCGCTCGCCGCGCGGGGTGTTCTCGATCACCTGCGGTATGAGATACTGGTTATAGACGTCAACGGGATCGCGCATGGACCTCTTTCCTTAAACGGCGCCGCGCCGCAGTTCCTTTTCCTTACCTCAAGATAATGCGCCCCAGCGCCGTGGCAATGGCTGCGCCGCGCCCCGGAATCCGCATGCAAGATCGAGGCCGCCGCCGCGAATCGCCGTGGGGCGCAATCTCAAGAAATAAGGGCTGCGGCATGAATAAATTCTGAAGCTCAGACGTTTGCGCGCAAATACGACTGTGCCGCCGCCAAAGCCCTCAAAGGCAAGGGGGCGCGCGCAAACACCTGTTGAATTCCGCTCGATCCGCCTTTTCAGGCGGGCTCGTCCTCGTCCTCGGTCTTGAACAATTCTTCCTTGGACACGGTCTTGTCCGTCACTTTGGCGAGCGAGACAATGTGGTCGACCACCTTATCCTCGAACAGGGGCGCGCGGATCTCGGCGAGCGCTTCAGGATTCTTCTGGTAATATTCCCAAACCATTTTTTCCTGCCCGGGGAACTGGCGCGCGCGCTCGACAACGCCGCGCGTCACTTCGTCGTCGGAGACCTTTACGCCGGCCTTTTCGCCGACTTCAGCGACCACCAGGCCGAGACGCACCCGCCGCTCGGCGATGCGGTGATATTGGGCGCGCTGCTCCTCCTCGGTCGAGCCTTCGTCGGCGAAGGTCTTGCCGCTCGCCTGCATTTCGGCCTCGACCTGGCGCCAGATGGCGGCGAATTCCTGCTCGACCATATCCTCGGGCAATTCGAAGGAATATTTTTTGTCGAGGGCGTCGAGCAGCGCGCGCTTGAGTTTTTCGCGCGACGCCTTGTCATAGTCGGCCTTGACGCGGGCGTGCACCGCCTCGCGCAATTTCTCGGCGCTGTCGAAGCCGAAAGTCTTGGCGAATTCGTCGTCGATCGTCACTTCGCCGGGAGCGGCCAGCGTCTTGACCGTGACGTCGAATTCCGCCTCCTTGCCGGCGAGATGCGGCGCCTGGTAATTTTCCGGGAAGGTCGCGACGACCTTGCGCTCCTCGCCCGCCTTGGCGCCGAGAAGTTGGGCCTCGAAGCCGGGAATGAAGGAGCTGGAGCCAAGCACCAGATCGACGTCCTGGCTCGCGCCGCCCTCGAAAGGCTCGCCGCCGATTTTTCCGACGAAATCGATGGTGAGCTTGTCGCCCATTTGCGCCGTCGCGCCTTCTTCGCGCGGCTCATAGGCGCGGTTGCGCTCGGCGAGCTGGTCGAGGCCCTTCGCCACGTCCTCTTCCGGGATTTCCGCCGTGAGGCGCTCAAGCTCCAGGTCGTCGAAGGCGCCGAGTTCGAAAGTGGGAAGAATCTCGAAGGAAAGGCTGAATTTCAGGTCGCCGCTCGCCTCCAGCACCTTTTCCATTTCGTCGCGGTCTTCCGGGAAATCGAGCTTGGCCTGGCCGGCGAGGCGCAGCTTGTTGTCCTCGACGATCTGCTTCTGCGCGTCATTGACCGCCGTCTGCACCACATCGCCCATGATCGACTTGCCATAGAGGCGCTTGAGGTGGCTCACCGGCACCTTGCCGGGGCGGAAGCCGTTGATGCGCACCTTGTCCTTCAGCTCGACGAGCTGCGCGTCAAGCTTGGCCGCGAGTTCGCCGGCCGGCAGCACCACCTGATATTGCCGCTTCAGCCCCTGCGAAAGCGTTTCCGTCGTCTGCATCATCCAATCCCCAATAAGGCCGCGCGGCCGCTTGCGATCCGCGTCTGGCTGTAAACTGTCGCGTCCGCGGCCGGCTCGGCGCCGATTGGTCCGGCGTTGGTGCGGGCGGAGGGACTCGAACCCCCACGATTTTCACCACCGGAACCTAAATCCGGCGCGTCTACCAGTTCCGCCACGCCCGCCGGTTGAAAATTCGCGCGGACTAACCCGCGCGCCGCGTGAGCAGCGGTCTATAGCAATCGAGAAAAGGAAACGCAGCAAAAAAATGGGATTGCGTCCTATCGCGCCGCCCCTTTCCCCCAGTGCTGGGCTTGCCGCTTGCGCCAATCGCCGGGCGGCAGGCCGAAGCGGCGCTTGAAGGCGCGGCTGAATGCGGCTTCCGATTCATAACCGAATTGGTCGGCTATGGCCTTCATGGGAAGATTATCGGTCTTCATCTGCTGCGCCGCCAGTTGCAACCGCCATTTGGCCAGATAGCGGATCGGCGGCTGGTCGAGATAGCGGCGAAAATGCTCGGTCAGGACGCTGCGCGAGGCGCCGACCCGATGCGCCAGCTCCTCGACGCTCCAGTCCTTCATCGGTTCGGCGTGCAGCCATCTCAGCGCCGCGCCGGCCACCGGGTCCTTGAGGGCCGCGAACCAGCCGGCGTCGTCGGCCGACAGGCCGCTCATGTGCTTGCGCATGATCTCCACGAACATCAGCTCGGTCAGGCGCGGCAGCATGCTGCGCGAACCGGGGCTGGGCCGGCTCGCCTCCGCCGCCGTATGGCGAATCGTATCGCCCAGCCAAAGGTCGTCCGCCTCCTCGCTCGGGCTGACGCGCAGAACACGCGGCAAATGGCGCAACAAGGGATGAAACAGCAGTTCGTCGCATTGCACGAAGCCGCAGATGATCGAGGTGGTCCGGCCCGCGCCGCCATGCTCGACCACCAGAATATCGGCCCAGGGCGGCGGCGGCAGGAGACGGCCGACCTCGACGGCGGCCGCCGCTTCGCATCCACAAAGTCCGTGGCTGTCGCCATAGGGCAGCAGGACGGCGTCGCCTTCCGCCAGCCAGACCCGCGGCTGGTTCTTCAAGCTGAGCCAACAGCCGCCCGAAGCGACGATGTGAAACGGAATGATGTGCTCGGTGCGAAACGGCAGGACCTTGGCGAGGTGGCAGCCCTCGGGGGTGACCACCGACCAGGGTTCGCGAAAATCGGCGCGAAACAGCACCATGCCGGAAAGATTCATCCCTCCCAGCAGGTCGGAAAGCAGGTCGCGCCCGTCCCGCGGCGTTTCGGTCAAGACTGCCGGCGTCTTGATCATGGCCTCGCTCCGCGACAAAAATTACATTTGTTCCAATTGTTAGAAAATAACGACAGGAGGCGAAAATGAGTCACGACGCCCGCAATCTCGTCGTCATGGTGACGCGCGGCATCGATCATGAACTTTCCTCCGCCGCCCTGACCATTGCGCTCGGCGGCATAACGGCCGGCCTCAAGGTGTCGATCTTTCTCACTAGTTCCGGCGTCGACATCGCCCGGCGGCGCGCCGCCGACACGACCCACGTCAAGCCTTTGGAGCCGCTGGCGGACATGATGCGCGACTTCCTCGCCCGCGGCGGCGCGATCTGGGCCTGCACCCCCTGCGTCAAAAGCCGCGGCTATTCCCCGGACGACCTGATCGACGGCGTCGTCATCTCCGGGGCGAGCGCCGTCCATGAACTGATCAAGGACGGCGCCGCCACCTTGAGCTTCTAAACACTCCGGGAGGCTAAAATGATCCTCTATCGCGAATTCAGCTGGTGGTATTGGGCGGCGACCGACGTCCTGCTCTTCCTGGGACTCGCCGGCCATACGGAGGCTTTCCTGCTGGCGATCGCCCTCAGCGCCGTGCAGATCGTCCATTTCCGCTGGCGGACCGGCGCTTTCGCCGCCTTTCCCACGCAAGTGCGCGTCGCCTATACGGGCCTGCTGCTGCTGGCCCTGCTGCCGGCCATGCGCTGGCTCTATTGGATTCCGGCGATCGGAACGCTCGCCCAGGTCCTGTTCGGCTATTGCACCCTGGCGCGGCTCGTATCGCTCATGCCCTGGAACCGCTTGGAGCCTCTGACCTGGCGGCTCATCTGGCGCACTTTCGCCTCGCGGCCGGTAAAGGGCAATATCATGCAGGGCCTGCCGGCGGCGACGTGAGCCGCCGCGCCTCGCTGTGGTTACGTAACTGCGTCGCCCTGCGTCAGAGCTTGCTGTGCGAGCCGTCGCAGAGCGGCTTATGTCCCGAATGCTTGCAGCCACAGAAAAAGACCCTGCCGGTTTTTTCCGCCTTATAGGCGACCGGCTCGAAGCCTGTGTCCTTGTGCGAACCGTCGCAGAACGGCTGCTTGGCCGACCTGCCGCAGGCGCACCAATAATAGGTCCTGCCCTCTTTGACCTCGACGCCATAGGGGGATTTTTGCGCGATGACAGGTTCGGTCATGATCTTTTCCTGAAAATTGCAGTCTTCGACTTATCCGACGGGAGAGCCAAGTTTGGCAAGAACGCGCGGCAGGATTTCGGGCAGGTCCTCGGCGATCAGACCAGGACCGAACAATTGCGCCGCCTCGCCGTGTAGCCAGACGGCGCAGGAGGCCGCTTCGAAGGCCGGCATGCCCTGGGCCAGCAGGCCGCCGATCATTCCGGCGAGCACGTCGCCGGAACCGGCCGTGGCAAGCGTTGGCGGCGCATTATTGGCGATGCTGGCCCGCCCGTCCGGTGAAGCGACGACCGTATCCGGCCCTTTGAGCGCCACCACGGCGCCGACCGCCCGCGCCGCGGCGCGCGCGCGGTCGATTTTGTTTGTTTGATCGGATGGTTGACTGAAGAAAGCGAAGATTTCGCGCGAGGCGCCGGTTTTGTCTTCGCCCTTGACGTGAGAGTTTCCTGTCTTCTTATTGAAAAGACGCGAGAATTCTCCTTCGTGTGGGGTCAAGACAGTCGCAGCGCTGCTCTTGCGCAGGACTGCGGCGAGCCTGTCCCAATCGGGCGAAAAGGACGTGAGCGCGTCCGCGTCGAGCACAAGGCCGAACGGTCTATCGGGTTCGACGGCTCGCGCGATCGCCTCGACCAGGTTGCGCGTGCGCGCGCCGACGCCGAAGCCGGGGCCAATGACCAAAGCCGAAAAACGCCTGTCGGCGAGAATCGCGCGCCAATCTTTGAGATCGTCGGCCATTTTCAGCATCACGGCGGTAAGATGCGCGGCGTTGACGGCCGCCGCCTCCGCCGGACTGACCAAAGTCGTCAGCCCCGCCCCGGCGCGCAGGCCGGCGCGGGCGGCAAGACGCGCGGCGCCGGTCGCCAGCATCGGGCCGGAGGCGACCAGCAGGTGGCCACGCTTATATTTATGTCCATCGACGCTCGGAGCCGGCAAATCCCCGAGCCAGAGCGGCGGCGCATTGAGGAAAGAGCGGGGTTTTATGGCCTCCAGCGCCGATTCGGCTATGCCGATCTGGGTCAGGCGCGCTTTGCCGCAGGCCAGGCGTCCCGGCAGCAGCAGATGGCCGGGTTTCAGGCGGAAAAAGGTCACGGTTTCCGCCGCCCTGACGCAATCCGAGCCGATCGCGCCATTGGCGCCGTCCAGGCCGGAGGGCACGTCGACCGCGAGAATGGGAAGGCCGGAGGCGTTGAGGTTTTCCACCAGGGCAAGCGCCTCGCCATCGAGCGGACGGGAAAGACCCGCGCCGAACAGGGCGTCGATAATCAGATCGGCCGCCGTGGGATCGATTTCGCCAGCGGGAATCGTCAGCCCCGCCCAGTCGCGAAAAGCCCGCGCCGCGTCGCCCTTCAGCGCCGCCGGATCGCCGAGGACTCCCACGGCGACGTCGAAATGCATTTCGTGCAGCACGCGGGCCGCGACATAGCCGTCGCCGCCATTATTGCCGGGGCCGCAAAAGACCGCGACCCTCCTGCCCTTGCGAGCGCGCAGCATGTCCACCGCCGTCGCGGCGACGTTGCGGCCGGCGGCAAGCATCAGGCCGTAGCCGGGGATTCCCGCCTGAATGGTCAGGGCGTCGGCGCGCGCCATCTCGGCCGGCGTCAGCAATTCGATCGGGATTTTTTCGTCGGCGGCGGGCATGGCGGCGATTTCACCCGAAACGCGGCGTTTGTGCAATTGCGGCGAAGCCAGAATTATTCTAGATGCGGCGCAGCAAGGGAACTGAGTCATGAGCGAAAAGAGCCCGCGGAAATTTTACGAGCCCCTGGCGATCGGCGCGCCCGCGCCCTATCGCGAATTGCCGGTGCGGGTCGAGCGCATGATCCATTTCGTCCCGCCGCATTTGGAAAAAGTGCGGGCCAAGCTCGGGGACATCATCCCGACGGTGGACGTCGTTCTCGGCAATCTCGAAGACGCCATCCCCGCCGACGCCAAGGAGGCGGCGCGCAAGGGTTTTATTGAAATGGGCAAGGCCCACGATTTCGGCTCGACCGGCCTGTGGACCCGAGTCAACTGCCTCAATTCGCCATGGATTCTCGACGATGTGACCGAAATCGTCGCCGCTGTCGGCGACAAGCTCGACGTCATCATGCTGCCCAAGGTCGAAGGCCCCTGGGATATTCACTATTTCGACCAGCTTCTCGCCCAACTCGAAGCCCGTCACGGGGTCACCAAGCCGATCCTGATCCACGCCATCCTCGAAACGGCCGAGGGCGTGAAAAATGTGGAGAAAATCGCTCTCGCCTCGCCGCGCATGCACGGCATGAGCCTTGGGCCCGCCGACCTCGCCGCCTCGCGCGCCATGAAGACGACCCGGGTCGGCGGCGGCCATCCCGAATATAAAGTGCTGGCCGATCCGGGGACGGATGCGAGCGCGCCGCGCGCCGTCTATCAGCAGGACCTCTGGCATTACACCGTCGGCAAAATGGTGGACGCCTGCGCCTCGGCCGGAATCAAGAGCTTTTACGGCCCCTTCGGCGACATTTCCGATGTCGCCGCCTGCGAAGTCCAGTTCCGCAACGCCTTTCTCATGGGCTGCGCCGGCGCCTGGTCGCTGCATCCCAATCAGGTCGCCATCGCCAAAAGAGTGTTTTCGCCCGACCCCAAGGAAGTGGCTTTCGCCAAGAAAATCCTCGAAGCCATGCCGGACGGCTCCGGCGTCGCCATGATCGACGGCAAGATGCAGGACGACGCCACCTGGAAACAGGCCAAGGTCATGGTCGATCTCGCCCGCCAGGTGGCGGCAAAAGACCCTGATTACGCTGCCCTTTACGGTTTCTGAGCCCTTTTGCGCGCGAAGACGGCCTCTTTTGGCGTGCAAATTCGCCTGTGCGCCAAACTTGCGTCCGATTGACTCGGCAATGTGGCTGTGAAACTTTCCTGCGCTGCGAAATTTTTCAGGGCGACAGTCATGAAACCGCGCGCCGCGAAATTCGGCATTGGCGAGATCGTCAAGCACCGCAAATATCCGTTTCGCGGCGTGATCTACGATATTGACCCGGTTTTCGCCAATACCGAGGAATGGTGGCTGTCCATCCCCGAAGAGGTCCGGCCGGCCAAGGATCAGCCCTTCTATCATCTCTTCGCGGAAAATTCCGACACCGAATATATGGCCTATGTTTCCGAGCAGAATCTGGAGCTCGACGACAGCAGCGCGCCTTTGCGCAATCCCCAGATCGACGAAGTTTTTTCCCGCAGCGAATCGGGCCGCTACGTCAGGAAGGCCAATGTGCTGAACTGATTGCGGGGGTTCCGCGCCTCAACGCCTGCGGCCAGGACTGACCGCTTTTGCCTGTAAG